>NZ_JACJEO010000011.1:0-150427 GCF_014164115.1 Pseudoalteromonas sp. SG45-2 | reverse complement strand
GCCTGGTGATAACATCAAGATGACAGTAACTCTAATCGCACCAATCGCGATGGATGAAGGTCTTCGTTTTGCTATCCGTGAAGGTGGTCGTACTGTAGGTGCTGGTGTTGTAGCAACTATCGTAGAGTAATAATTAACTTTAAAGTTAATTGTTAGAAAAAGGTCACTCAGGTGGCCTTTTTTAATGCCTGAAGAAAAGTGTCATATGAAGGTGGTGCTCTTACCTTAGGCGTAGGTACTTTGTAGCAACAGTCAAAGAGTAATAATTAACTTTTAAGTTAATTGTTAGAAAAAGGTCACTCAGGTGGCCTTTTTAATGCCTGAAGAAAAGTGTCATATGAAGGTGGTGCTCTTACCTTAGGCGTAGGTACTTTGTAGAAACAGTCAAAGAGTAATAATTAACTTTTAAGTTAATTGTTAGAAAAAGGTCACCCAGGTGGCCTTTTTTAATGCCTATAGAAAAGTGATTAGCTCCTATATAGCTTTATTGCCGTAGCTTGGGTTGAGTTTTGCGAAGCCTGGGGGGGAAATAGCACCGAAGATAACTATGCTGGTAAATATAAAAAAGCACGGCTAGGCCGCGCTTATATTGAGTTAGCTCTTGGTCTTTTAGCCAATTACTAATATATGATAAAAGCTTTAGTGTTTCTTCGCATACTCTTGCGCTTGTTTTAAAACTCTTAATAAATTGCCACTTAAAATCTTTTTAATATCTTTGTCGCTGTAATCTCTATCCATTAAACCTTGGACAAGATTTGGGTAGCTAGATACATCTTTTAAGCCGATAGGTAATGAATCGCCAACTCCATCATAATCAGAGCCAATACCTACATAATCAATACCAATTAGCTCAACTACGTGATCAATATGGTCAAGTACTTGCTCAAGACTTGCAAATGGATACGGATTTTTAGCACGGTACGCAGCATCAAAATCTTTACTTAACTTAGTGCCTTCTTTTTTAGCTGACTCTTTTGTACTTTTTAATTGCTTGCCCCAACTACCTGCTTTAGCGGTAACAAAGCTTGAGCCAAAATTGATTTGAATAACACCGCCATTTTCTTTCAGCGCTAATAACATATCGTCATTCATATTACGCTCAAAGCCAGGCGTGTATTTACGAAGTGATGAATGAGAGGCAATTACTGGTGTTTTAGAAAGCTCCATAACCTGATAAAACGCATCATCAGAAATATGCGATACGTCAATTAGCATGCCTATATTATTCATTTCAGTGACAAGCTTTTTACCAAATGGGCTTAAGCCTTTCCATTTACGGCGTATATCGTAAGACGAATCCGAAATATGATTGCTTTGCGAGTGCGCTAGCGTGATGTAACGAATGCCACGGTTGTAAAAGTGCTGAAGGTTTTTCATATCACCTTCGATTGGAGAGCCATTTTCCATACCCATGGCTATAGACAGCTTACCTTGTTTAAATTGCTCTTCAATATCAGAGCTTGAGCTCGCAATAGCAAACTTATCGGGTGCGCGCTGGACTATGGCTTCCATACTATCAATCATTTGATTGGCTAGCTGGTAGCTTTTTCCTTTACCCTCAAACTCTAAATGCGCAGGAATATAAATCGACATAAATGGGGCGTTTAAACCGCCTTTTACAGCGCGAGGATAGTCAAAATCGCCATCACTAGTTGCTTTGGTTACATCAACCCAGCTTTCGTGAATTCGATAAGGTACGTCAATATGGGTATCAATTAAAATGGTATCTTTAGCGAGTTTAATTGCCTTATCAGATGCTGTTATTGTTTGTTCTGCTTGGGCTTGACTAGTTAAAGCTAGTGATATGGTTACCACTAGAGTGCTGAGTTTTATCATGTTTTGGCTCTTTGGGTAAAAAGCCATTGTGTACGTTCAATTCAAAAGTTACAAGTACTACGCCCTAATCAAACGACTGTCCTTGATGCTCTTCACTTTGCAGCGCTTTAAATTCACCTTTTGAAATTATAGTTACAGACTCGTGTAATTCTGAGAAAAACACCATCGCTTCGCCATTTTTAAGCTGTAGCTTTACTTGGCTTACTTTAGATTCGATGCTTGCCTCTACTTCACCATAATCGGTACCTTCGCGTAATACGTAGCTTTCGATTAAGTTATAAAGAGTGTCTTGATCGAGTTGTTCAAAAGGGATAATCATTACTACTTGTTACTCGCTTTATTTGATACGTGCTGGCTAAAATAATGAGGGACGGCTTTTTCTAACCAAAATATAGGTTTAAACGGATTTTTACCGCTAATAAAACCAACATGCCCGCCCTTGTCAGAGATACGCAGCGTAACATGCTCACTTACGTCTTGCCTACTCGGTACGGCTTTAATTGAGAGCATCGGGTCGTCTTTGGCATGAATAATAAGTGTGGGTATAGCGATATCTTTTAAGTACGGCATAGCACTGGCTTTACGATAGTAATCGTGGGCATTTTCAAAGCCATGTAACGGTGCTGTAAGTTGGTTATCGAACTCTAATAAATCATCAATATTCATTAATTGATCGGTAGTTATAGGAATTTGCTGCTTAATTTGCGGTAATTTACGTTGCATCGACTTTTTCATGCGATCGAGCAAATACTTTTGATAAATTTTACCTAAGCTTTTACGAATAACATCACTTGATGATGATAAGTCATAAGGCGCCGATACCACTGCAGCTGCATTGAGTGGGCAGTTTGTATTCTCTTCGCCTAAGTACTTAGCAAGCACATTACCACCAAGCGAAAAGCCCACGGCAACCATCGCTCTATCTGGGTATTGTTGCTTAAGATGATTTATAAAAAAGGCTAAATCGGCGGTGTCACCGCTGTGATAAGCACGTGGAAGGCGGTTTACTTCAGTTGAGCAGTTTCTAAAGTGCATAAGCACAACTGCATAACCTTGTTTTTTTAAAGCCTTCATCATGCCTTTGGCATAAAAGCTATTTATATTGCCTTCAAGGCCATGCAAAACAACGGCAAGTGGTGCGGTTTCGTTATGTGGAAGTGACCATGCGAGCTCAATAAAGTCACCATCAGGTGTATCAAGTTGCTCAAGTTCGTAGCGAGTGTGGTGAAATGGGCGGAAAAAACGCGGCATTATGGTTTGAACGTGACGATTGGTCATCCACCATGCTGGTTTGAACTGAGAGATCATGTTTGTACTACGCACTTTGTATTAAACGAAAAGCTAGTGTACCAAATTTTTCGCTTCAGAAAATAAAAAGCGCCTAACTAGTAAACTAATAAGGCGCTTTAGTGCGTCGTGCTTAATTTTGTTCGGGAATTTCTGCATCATGTATTTTTTTCAAAAAGAAAAAAGCAAAAAAGATACACAAAGAAACAACGATGGTTAAAAACCCAAAAGACATAAATAAAACTGGATCTGTAAAAAAGTCTCTAAAAAATACGTTCATGAGTTGTTCCCCTCGTTGTTGATGGGTTAATCATAGGCGGTGTTTGCAGGTCGCAACGTGATCGAGATCAAGTTATTTTTCTAAGCAGGTGTAGGAGTGACGCTAAGTTGATTTAGATCATGTTTTAAGGGTTGGTAAGTTATTACCACTGAGAGCTAAGAGAGTTTTCTCTTAAAATAGTAAGCTGATCGTAACTCATTTTTTTCACTTTATCTAAAAGCGTAGCGCTTTAAACTTTTTTGAGTAAACCACTTAAAGATTTTTTGCACAAAGAGAAAAGAATGAGAAGTAAATGAGGGTAGAGCTATAAACTACTTGAGCCAAATAACTGCTCAATATTTATATTTTTACCTGAATAATTTAGTTTGTTTTCCTCTAAAAGCGAAGCGCCTCTTAACCTCTTTGTGAGTAAATTACTTGAAGGTTTTTTGCACAAAGAAAATAAGAAGTGGAGGAGGGTATAAAAACTAATACCCTAAGTGGCTTTCACATATAGCTCAATGTTGTTTGGCTCTGAAAGTTTGACTAATTCAAGCTCATTTACTGTTTCAATCAACATATGTTGTTGCTGTTTTTCAAGCTTCAGCTCAGCGCTTAGCAACTCTGCACGTATTGTGGCGTAATCACTTATCGCATTCTGGTTAGCTTTTAAATAGCTACGAGCGGCGCGCATAGGTTGTAATGCGTGAGTATCAAACTCACTAATTGCGTCTATTAACTCATTTAACTGTTGGGTATTAATACTTAAATTTAATGAATCTAAATAAAGCAGTAATAAGCATAAATTAACGTTTTTTCCTTGCTGGTTTTGTAGTGCCAGCAAGGTTGTTTGTTGATCAGGCTTTGCGTACAAAGTGCACGCAAATTGCCAAAAATGGTCGCTATTGAGCAAGTTCATCGGCGAATGCCTGCTCTTTTTCTTCCATTTCTTCAAGTGCCATAAGTAACTCTTCTTCAACGTCGTTAAGTTTAGGCGTAAGGGTTGCTTGCTTGGCTAATAACTCTTTAAGCTTGGCTTTGTTGTCGTCGTTGTAGAGTTCGTTATCACCTAAGGTCACTTCCACTTCACTTAATTCCGCGGTGAATTTATCGAGTTGCTTTTCAAGCTTTTCAATTTGCTTTTTAAGTGGCTGAGTGGCCTTTCTAAACTCAGCCTCTAGGCGTTTTTGCTCTTTACGGTTAACACCTGGATTTGCTTTAGGCTCGTCGCTTTGCTGCGCTTTAACCGCTTCTTTATTGGCATTGAGTAACCACTGGTAATACGCATCTAAGTCGTAACCAAACTGGGTTACTTTGCCGTCATCTACTAAGTAAAACTCATCGGCAGTATTTTTAAGCATATGGCGATCATGGGATACGGTAACCATAGCGCCTTCAAAGCCTTGTAGTGCCATAACAAGTGCATGGCGCATTTCTAAATCAAGGTGGTTTGTAGGCTCATCGAGAAGCAGTAGGTTTGGCTTTTGGTATACCAACATGGCAAGTACTAAACGTGCTTTTTCGCCGCCCGAAAAAGGGGCTACAGGCTCAAGTGCTTTATCGCCAATAAAGGCGAAACCACCTAAAAAGTCACGTAGTGATTGCTCAGTGGCTTTTGGGTCGAGGCGTTGTAAGTGCATTATTGCACTGGCTTTTAAATCAAGAGATTCAAGTTGATGCTGCGCAAAGTAACCAATATTTAATCCGTGATGCTGAACAACTTCGCCCGCTTGCGGCTCTAAATCACCAGAAAGCAGTTTAATTAACGTTGATTTACCTGCGCCATTTCGACCAAGTAAAGCAATTCGGCTGCCTGGTACAAGGTTTAGCTCTATATTATTTAAAATAGTGACGTCACCATAACCCGCTTTGGCTTTATCTATTGTCATTAGTGGGTTTGGTAATGCTTTTGGCTCTGCAAACTCAAAGTTAAATGGCGAGTCGGCATGTGCCGGCGCTAGTTTTTCCATGCGTTCAAGCGCTTTCACACGGCTTTGTGCTTGTTTAGCTTTACTGGCTTTTGCTTTAAAGCGCGTTATAAACTGCTCAAGGTGAGCAATTTGATCTTGTTGCTTATCAAACATTGCTTGTTGTTGTAGTAAGCGCTCAGCTTTTTGGCGCTCAAACTGCGAGTAGTTACCTTTGTACACGTTAATAAGTTGCTTATCTACATGCCAAATTTGATCAACCACCGCATCTAAAAACTCACGGTCATGCGATATAAGTACAAGGGTGCCGGTATAAGCACGCAAAAAGCGTTCAAGCCAATAAACGGCATCTAAATCAAGGTGGTTTGTTGGCTCATCGAGTAATAGTAAATCGGCGTCGCGTATTAATGCTTGGGCAAGGTTTAAACGCATACGCCAACCACCCGAAAACGAGCTTACAGGATTTTCTATAAGGTTATTGGCAAAGCCTAAGCCGTGTAATAGCTCACCTGCGGTTGATTCAATGCTATAGCCTTTAATGTTTTCAAGCTGAATATGTACTTTAGCTTGTGTGTCGCCATCGTTGTTTTTCTCGGCCTCACGCAGTGCTATACGCATTGCGTAGTATTCTGGGTGGCCTTGAAGTACATAATCAATCGCGCTTATTTCAAGGGCAGGTGTCTCTTGCTTAACAGAGGCGATAGACCAATCTTTTGGAATGCTGCAGTTACCGGCATCTAGTTGTAGTTCTGATTTTAGTAAACCAAATAACGTTGATTTTCCACAGCCATTAGCGCCAACAAGGCCTACTTTGTGTTCTGGAAATAACGTAGCTGATGCGTTTTTTAATAAGGCTTTACCGCCACGAAGTAGTTCTATTTCTGAGATTTGGATCATGAATGCGTTACTTTGCTGTGCCCTTGTTAAGTTGGCGCTATCATAACATAGAACTTAATGCTCTTATCAAGCGTATCAACAAGTGAAGTTATACGATAAAATGACAGCAGTTCAAACCACAGGAAAAATGTTGTGAGACAAAAGAAGCGATTTATTGCTGGAGCATCGTGCCCTGACTGCAAAGCCATGGATACTATGATGCTATACAGAGAACATGATGTTGAAAAAGTAGAGTGTGTTGAGTGTGGTCATAAAATGGCGCAACCCGATAACGCTGTTCAGGCGTCTACTCGCCAATTTGAACAAGTAATTGGTGTGTTTAAACCGGGCGACTAACCCGGTTTTTTATTGCCTAATTTTTACCGGTTTTAGTAATGCGGTGGAGGTGGCTCAGGTACTTCAGACATCATAGACGATGATGACTGCGACTCTTTAATTTTCTCTGCTAGCAGCTCGGTTTGGCGTTTCATTTTTGCTAACAGCTGTTGGTGCACTTTTATTTCATCATTTAAGACTTCAATCGTTTCGTCTTGAAAAGCCACTTTGGCTTCAAGTTCCATTAAGCGATGTTCAATTGTGTTCATTATTCTCTCGTATAATAAATCGCTCTGCGATCCCGCTGGAGCTTTCGGTTAACAACGACTTACCGTTATCTGTAAATGTCACATCTAGCACCACCGCCGATTTAGGCTTACTGCCTTCGCGCGGGGTAACCTGCCAAGTTTGAATTTTTTCACCGCTTGGTATTTGCCACAAATCTACGCGCTTATTTGGCGAGCCGGTTGCAAGCAAAGTGCCTTGTTCGTTAAAACGCACAGCAGTAAAAATTTTCTGACGCGCAATATACTTCAGTTTACTCACAAGATCACCTGTAGTCAGCTTCCATACATTTGCTTGTGCCATACTATCGGCCGTAAACGCATAGCGACCTTGTGGATCGAGCGTCACTTGGGTAACACGCGTTGGGTGATTAAAACGATGAATTACTTGTCCTGTACGTGTATCCCAAAAGTAAGCAACATAATCGTTAGAACCACTTAAGGCAAAGCGTCCGTTAGGTGACAGGTCAACGGTGTTAACTTTATCTTGATGACCTAAAAACTCAATACGACGCCCAGTTTCTAGGTTTACAAATACGACAATGCCGTCGCTACGGCCGTATAAAACACTACGGCCTTGATTGCTAATAGCAATATCGCGAATACTGGCTTTTTGTATTTTGTAATAACCTTTATTTTTGCCTGTGGCTATATCCCACACAGCAAACGTGGTTTTTTCGGCGGTAACAGCCACGCTGTTATCAAAAGCAATGGCAACAGCGTACACTAGGCTGTCTTGTGACTGCTGCTGAAACCATTGGTATTTTAGCACCTGCTGTTGATTATCCCACAGGGCGACCCCATGGTTGATAGAGGAGATCAAACTGTATTTACCATCGTTTGAAACTGTTGATGAAAACGCACCTTGTGCAGCATGTTCGTAACTTGCTACAGCGTGTTGTTTTTTATCGGTACAGGCGATGGCTAAAAAACAGCTAAATACGATTAAAAAAGTACGAAATATCGACATATTACAGGTATTTCCCCTTAACTCTTAGTGACTGAGAGGTTAGACTAGGACGCGTTAAATGCCTAGGTTGTTTGTCTAATCACTGGATATGTTTTTAGTTTAGCTAACAATATGGAATTTAGTCATTAAACAAGCAGCCTATCATGTGGGCCGTTAATCTTTCACTAGTAATAATACATTAAAATGACAACTGCAAAGTGTGTCGGAGATTTAAAATGAAAAAGACGATTAGATTGTCATTGATTGCAGCGTCAGTTTTAGCGCTTACAGCTTGTAATCAAGAAGCAAAAAAAGAACAAGCTGAAGTTAAATTAGACACTGTAGAACAGCAACAAGCATATGGTATTGGTGCATCTGTAGGTAACTTTTTAAATAAAGACCTAGCAGACAAAACAGAAATTGGTATTGAACTAGACCAAGCACTTTTAATTCGTGGTTTTGAAGATGCGCTTGCTGGCAATGCAAAAATTGACGAAGAAAAAATTCGCGAAGTATTAACTGCACTAGATACATCAGTACGTACTAAGCAAGAAGAAAAAGCTAAAGTAGAGTCTGAAAAAAGTAAAGAAGCAGGCGCTAAATACCTAGCTGACAACGCTAAAAAAGAAGGCGTTACAGTAACTGAGTCGGGTCTACAGTACGAAGTACTTAGCGAAGGCGATGGCGAAAAGCCAGTGGCAACTGATGTAGTTAAAGTACACTACAAAGGGACTTTATTAGACGGTACTGAGTTTGATAGCTCATATGCACGTAACGAGCCGACAACTTTCCCTCTTAACCGCGTAATTGCGGGTTGGACTGAAGGTTTACAACTTATGTCAGTGGGTTCTAAGTACAAGTTCACTATTCCTTCAGAACTTGCTTACGGTGACCGTGACTTAGGTAAGATTCCAGCTAATTCAACACTTGTATTTGAAGTTGAATTACTTGAAATTCAAAATGAAGAAGCACCAGCACAATAATAAGCTTATTGCGTAAATGCAAAAAGGGACCTTAGGTCCCTTTTTTAATATGTGTAAGTAACGTATTAATTCGTGTGATTAGAAAACAAGTTATCAATAAGCTCATCTTCAAGTGCAAAACGAGCTTCTAATGCCTCACCAATAACAGATAAGTCATTATCAAAATCTTTCAATAAGTCTTCTTTGTCTACTTCTGCGTACTTATCATTAAAATCTAACGCCACATCGGTTGTGCTAGAAATACGCGGGTAAATAGAGTTTGCAAGCTCTTGGCTTTGTAAGCCCTTTTTTTCGCATGCTTTTGCTATATCGTCATATACTTCAAAATGGCCTGCAGATAGGTAATCCATTAAAAGCTGGCAAAATGATTCAATTAGTTTTGGCTCTGGCAATGCTTGATCTTGCTTTTCGTACGGCGTAAAGCCTGCAATTTTGCAGTAAAGTACAATAAGTTCTTGGCGTTCGTTTAGCCATTTATCAATTACTGTGTGGCTACCACCCCATTTCTGTTGAGCTTTTTCTACACGCGTCAGCATAACTGTTCTCCTAGCTGGGTTGGTTTTTAATTTAAAATAATAAGTTTATGTACATCAAGATATATTTAATTTGCGCGTATATCAACAAGTAAAGTTGAGCTACTTTGAGGGTTGTACCTTTTTATATAAACCGAGGCGAGGGATTTTATTTTAGGCAAGAAAAAACCACCAGTTACGGTGGTCTAATTTCTTTCAGTGACTTGTTATAACAAGCTTTCTTATTTTTATGAGATGATTTTTATTGTTATTATTTTAAAACATTTATTTTTATTGTTTTAAGATTTTTATTATTGTTATTGTTAACGCGGGACAAACAATAACAAGGTTTTTGTAATGTTGCAAACATATTAATAAAAAGTTTTAAATGTTATTTATTTTTGTTTATTTTATAGTCAAAATGGATTAAAAAACTCTATTCTATTGATCTACCTCTAGGTAAAGCTGTTTTCGTCCCTAAGCAATAGAGGGTCGGAGAATATGGTGGTACAATCTTGCACAATTTATACAAGTCTTAGGATCATTTACGCCATGAGCGAATTAAAAAACGACCGTTATTTACGTGCACTTGCAAAACAACCTGTTGATGTAACTCCGGTATGGATGATGCGCCAAGCAGGACGCTATTTACCAGAGTATCGCGCTACACGTGCACAAGCGGGCGATTTTATGAGCCTGTGCCGTAATGCTGAGCTTGCATGTGAAGTAACACTGCAGCCACTACGTCGCTACCCGTTAGATGCCGCTATATTATTTAGTGATATTTTAACGATTCCAGATGCGATGGGTTTAGGTCTTTACTTTGAAACTGGCGAAGGCCCTAAGTTCGAACGTCCTATTTCATCTCTTTCTGATGTTAAAAAAATTCCAAAGTTAGACCCTACAGACGAGCTTGGCTACGTAATGAACGCAGTAAGCACTATTCGTCGTGAGCTTAAAGGCGAAGTACCGCTTATTGGTTTTTCTGGTTCACCTTGGACGCTAGCAACTTATATGGTTGAAGGCGGTAGCAGCAAAGTATTTGGTAAAATCAAAAAAATGGCGTTTGCAGAGTCGCAAACACTTCATTTATTACTCGATAAGTTAGCTGATTCAGTTATTGATTACTTAAATGCTCAAATTAAAGCTGGCGCGCAATCGCTAATGGTATTTGACTCATGGGGCGGTGTATTAAGCCCGCGCGATTACAACGAATTTTCATTACAATACATGCATAAAATTGTAGATGGCTTAATTCGTGAGTACGACGGTCGTAAAGTACCGGTTACTTTGTTCACTAAAAATGGTGGTCAATGGATTGAAGCTATTGCAGCGACAGGCTGTGATGCAATCGGTCTTGATTGGACTATTAATATCAGCGACGCTAAGCGCCGCGTGGGTGATAAAGTTGCTCTACAAGGTAATATGGACCCATCTATGTTACACGGTACACCAGAGCGTATTCGCCAAGAAGTAGGCACTATTTTAGAAGACTTTGGTACAGGCAATGGCCACGTGTTTAACTTAGGCCACGGTATTACACCAGATGTAGACCCTGAAAATGCAGGCGTATTCATTAATGCAGTACATGAGCTAAGTGCTAAGTACCATAGGTAATAGTCACTTAAACAAGCTTTAAAACTGTTTAAAAGTAAAAAACCCGCTAAGTTGCGGGTTTTTTGTTACCTATTTATAAAGGCTTTTAAAACTACTTATTTAAATAAGCGATTTAAACCATTTAATGCTGCAACACGGTAGGCTTCAGCCATGGTCGGGTAGTTAAATGTGGTATTTACAAAGTAGTCGATATTATTGCCACCATTTTTTTGTTCCATAATGGCTTGGCCAATGTGAACAATTTCAGAGGCACGTTCGCCAAAACAATGTACGCCAAGTACTTCTTTGGTTTCAGTGTGGAATAATATTTTTAAACTACCTACTTCAGTACCAGCAATTTGCGCACGTGCCAAATGCTTAAACTGAGCACGGCCAACTTCATATGGTACTTTAGCGGCTGTAAGCTCTTGCTCGGTTTTACCTACTGAGCTCATTTCTGGAATGGTATAAATACCAGCCGGAATATCAACAATCAGCCTGTCATCGCAGTTACCACATGCAATTGCATCAGCAGCTATACGACCTTGGTCAAACGCAGCACTTGCAAGGCTTGGGTAGCCTATTACATCACCTACAGCGTAAACGTTATCAATTTCTGTTTGGTATGTTTCGTTAACTTTTAATTGGCCACGGCTATCGGCTTTTAAGCCAATGGCTTCAAGATTTAGTGTATCAGTGTTACCAGTACGACCATTAGCAAATAAAATACAGTCAGCTTTTACGCGTTTACCTGATTTTAGATGCATTATAACGCAGTCGTCACGCGTCTCAATTCGGTCAAACTCTTCGTTATGGCGAATAACAATACCGCTATTCCAAAAGTGATAGCTAAGTGCGTCAGATATTTCTGCATCCATAAAAGCAAGTAGTCGATCGCGTGTATTAACCAAATCAACTTTAGCGCCTAAACCTTTAAATATTGACGCGTACTCACAACCAATTACACCTGCACCATAAATCAGTACACGATGAGGGTCATGCTCAAGGCCAAGTATTGTGTCACTTTCGTAAATACGAGAATGCGTAAAATCTACCTCTGGTGGGCGATAAGGGCGTGAACCCGTTGCAATAACAATCGTTTTAGCAGTCAGTCGCTCAGTTGAACCATCATTTCGTTTTACTTCAATTGTGTGCTTATCTACAAAGCTCGCATCACCTTGAAACATATGAATGCGGTTACGATCGTAAAAGCTACTACGTAAATTAGATTGCTTAGAAATAACAGAACTTGCGTGACGTAAAATATCAGGAAATGTTAAGCGGCTAGGGCGCTCACCAACATTAAATAACGGATTTGCTTTGTACTCAATATAGCGGCTAACAGAGTGGCGAAGCGCTTTTGAAGGAATTGTTCCCCAATGTACACAACCGCCACCAACTGATTCTTGGCGTTCAATAACCGCTACTTTTTTATCGTTTTTTGAAAGGTTCATGGCGGTACCTTCACCGCCAGGACCCGTGCCAATAATTATTGCATCATATTGGTATGTCACGGGTACTTTTTTTTGTTCTGGTTGTTTGGCCACAGCCACTCCTAAATTAATTAAAAGAGGCTTTTAATAACCTCGCATTAAGTGCTAGCCATGCCTGTTTTTGATTTTCCCAGGCGGCTTCCAACTCATGGTATTGTGCCATTAATGCTGAGCGTTCACACTGCTTTGCCATGTTATTTTTTTTAACTTCTAACACTTGTTTTTGTAGTGAACAATAATTTTGCAGTTTTTTCAGCAGTAAATCGTACTCTTGTTGTAATAATGTAATCTTATCTTGTGCTAAAGGCAATTTTGCAAGGCGCGTTTGCGTTTTGCTCATGAGCGTTTCGGCCTTCGCTTTTTCGATACGTTCAACAGGAGTACGCTTTAATTTATTGGCTAAACCTACAGCTGCTAAAGAGCGGATCATCCATTTTGTTGGGTCGTAATGAAACCATTTAATACCGTTACGGTAGTCGCTTGCAAAAATATGGTGGAAGTTATGGTACCCCTCACCGTATGTAAATAACGCTAAAAAGCCGTTATCACGTGCCGTATTTTTTTCGGTGTATGGGCGAGAGCCCCAAATATGTGCAACTGAGTTTATAAAAAAGGTAAAGTGTTGACTCATTACTAAGCGTAGTAAACCTGCAAGAATTAACATCCCCCACACATCACCAACCAATAAACCAAGTGCTAGAGGCAAGCCTACGTTCATAGCAATCACAAGCTTTAAGTAATGTTTGTGTTGCCACATAACTATTTTATTGCGCTGTAAATCACGACAATTACTATAATCACCGTAGCTATCGCCTTGGTAGTCACGTAACATCCATCCGATATGGCTATACCAAAAACCATTGGTCGCCGCGTAAGGGTCTTTTATTGGGTCGTCAACTTGACCGTGATGTATACGGTGATCGCTACTCCAATGCAATGCACTGTTTTGCAGCGCAAAAGCACCGCCAAGCGCAAAAATAAATTCAACTGCAGGGTGTGCGTTATAGGTTTTATGTGCCCATAATCGATGGTAGCCGGCAGTAATTGATAAGCCTGCATAAAACATGCATCCTACAAAAGCAATCCAATGCGCGCTGGTAAATCCGTAGCTAATGGCGTACCAAGGTACAAGTGTGGCAGCCGCCAAAAAGGTTAGGCTAAAAAATAGGACGTTTGTCCAAATAATCGGTGGTTTATTCATAATTCTCAATCTCAGCGTACAACTGTAAGCTAAAATAGTATTTCAAACTCTTGTCGTCAAGTATTAGACTGGACAATTGAGCTAATATCACTAAATATTCATATAAAATAATTCAGGGAGCTGTTGATGTCGGGTGTTAGAGCACAACAGAAACAAAAAACACGACAGGCGTTAATTCAAGCGGCATTTAATCAGCTGAGTGCTGATCATAGTTTTTCGAATTTAAGTTTACGCGAAGTAGCACGAGAAGCTGGTATTGCCCCAACTTCTTTTTATCGTCATTTTAAAGACATGGATGAGCTAGGTTTAACCATGGTAGACGAAGCCGGTTTAACTCTTCGCCAACTTATGCGCCAAGCTCGTAGACGAATAGCGAACGATGGCGGCAGTGTTATAAATACCTCAGTGGTTACTTTTATGGAGTTTATTGATAACTCAAGTAACCAATTTAGGTTGTTGCTGCGAGAACGCTCTGGGACTTCTAAAGCATTTAGAGCCGCAGTAGCGCGCGAGGTAAAACATTTTATTTTAGAGCTGGCTCATTATTTAGAAAGTGAAACTAAATGTAATGCTATGCATGCCTATATTCAGGCGGAATCTATGGTAACGCTCGTATTTAATGCGGGTGCAGAGGCGCTCGATATAGAAGGATTGCAACGCGACGAATTGATTGAGCGCGTTATTTGGCAGCTGCGTTATATTACTCGTGGAGCCGGGCATTACGTAAGAGAAACGAGTAAAGAAGCATAGCTTAAAAAAATTGTAAAAAGTTAATATAAGCACGGTATATTGCAGTGCTTATTAATTTAAGCGTCACTAGTCATGTATTTGTTATTTTAATTCTTAATAGGTGCCTTGGTTGAATTAAAAAACCCAATTGAATCGTTTTTAAATCTGTTTTGTGGAATTTTTATGCTTGCTTCCGTCGCTTTGTAATGTTAAAAATAGGCTTCACTGAACACACACACAAGAAAACAAGATGCATATTATTCGTTTAATTACACTAAAACTTAACCTCTTACTGCTATGGTCAGTGAGCGGGGATTAGTGTGTTTGCATCGAGTTGAACACTAAAAACCCCGCAATTGCGGGGTTTTTTTTATCTCGCGGCTGGGATTAATTGAAATTTGGGTAACATAGGAATGAGGGGCAGTTATGCAAGAGCAAGATAAAGTATGGATTTTTGATACCACCTTACGTGATGGCGAACAGGCGCTTAAAGCAAGCCTTACTGAAGATGATAAAATTCAATTAGCGCATACAATTAGCCGCTTGAATGTGGATGTGATGGAAGTGGGTTTTCCAGTTTCGAGCCCTGCTGATTTTCGCTCGGTGCAACGTATTGCAACCGAAGTAAAAGGCCCGATTATTTGTGGCTTAGCACGCTCAGTTGCTAAAGACATTGAGGCCTGTGGCGAAGCACTTCGCACAGCTCAGCAAAGCCGTATTCATACTTTTATTGCTACAAGCCCTTTGCACCTTGAACATAAATTACGTATGAGCCTAGATGATGCAACGGCAATGGCTGTTAAATCAATTAAATTGGCGCGTAACTATACTGATGATGTTGAATTTTCGTGTGAAGATGCTGGTCGTACCCCGCATTGGGATTTATGTAAAATTGTTGAGCAGGCAATTAACGCCGGAGCTTCAACTATTAACTTGCCAGATACCGTTGGTTTTGTAACGCCAGATGAGTACGCCGCGATGATCCGCCATTTAATGAATAACGTGCCAAATATTGATAAAGCGCGCTTAAGTGTGCATTGCCACAACGATTTAGGTTTAGCAGTAGCAAACTCGGTGGCTGCAGTGCAAGCCGGCGCACGCCAAATTGAGTGTACTATTAATGGCATTGGTGAGCGGGCTGGTAACTGCTCGCTTGAAGAAGTGGCAATGATCATGAAAATGCGCAAAGACCACTTAAAAGTATACACAGATATTAAAAGTGAAGAAATTTACCGCGCATCTCGCCAAGTGGCTAAAATTTGTAATATGCCAGTACAACCAAATAAAGCGATTGTTGGCGAAAACGCCTTTGCGCATAGTTCTGGCATTCACCAAGACGGTGTATTAAAAGCGCAAAATACTTATGAGATTATGTCGCCAGAAAGCGTGGGTGTGCCAAGTAACCAATTAAATATGACTTCGCGTTCGGGTCGTCATGTTATTGAGCATCGCCTAGAAGAGTTAGGCTATCAAAAATCTGATTACGATATGGATGGCTTATATAAAAGCTTTATTGAGTTGGCTGACCAAAAAGGCACAGTATACGATTACGACCTTGAGGCGATGATTTACTTTAATCAAATTAACGACAAAGACGAAAAATACCAATTAGAATTTGTTAACTCAGCTTCTAACTCACAATCGGTAGCAAGCTCTACGATAGGAATGCGAATTGATGGCGAAGCTAAACAAGAAGCCGCGACAGGTAATGGCCCAGTTGAAGCTTCGTTTGCAGCCATTGAGCGCTTAACCGGTATGAGCGTTGAAATGATTGAATATAACTTAGAAGCGACAGGTCAAGGTGCAAGCTCATTAGGCCAAGTAAATATTATAGCTAAATACGATGGCCGACCTTACCACGGTGCGGGCATTGCAGCGGATGTGGTTGAAGCGTCGGTACGCGCCATGATCCGTGTTTATAACTTAATTTATCGTGCACAAAAAGTGTCTGATTTAAAACAACAAAGGAAAGCAGGATGAGTAAAACAAACTACAGCGTTGCCGTATTAGCTGGCGACGGTATTGGTCCAGAAGTGATGGCAGCAGCAGAACAAGTACTTGATGCTGTGAGCAATAAGTTTGGTTTTACCCTGAACCGTGAGCATTATGCAATTGGTGGCGCAGCAATTGATGAATTTGGTAAAGCATTACCAGAGAGCACACTTGCAGCGTGTGAAAACGCTGACGCTATTTTATTTGGTTCGGTAGGCGGTCCTAAATGGGAAAACCTACCACCAAACGAGCAGCCTGAGCGCGCATCGTTATTGCCGCTTCGTAAGCACTTTGGTTTGTTTTGTAACCTGCGCCCTGCACAGTTATTACCTGCATTAAGTGCAGCGTCACCACTTCGCGCTGATATTAGCGAAAAAGGTTTTGATATTTTATGTGTGCGCGAGCTAACCGGCGGCATTTATTTTGGCGAAAAAGGCCGTAGCGGCGAAGGCGCTGAAGAAGCTGCTTTTGATACGCAAACATACTCGCGTAAAGAAATTGAACGTATTGCTCGTTTTGCTTTTGAAGCTGCAAAATTACGTAGTAACCATGTTACCTCTGTTGATAAAGCAAACGTACTTGCATCAAGCGTACTATGGCGCGAAGTAGTCACCGAAGTAAGCAAAGACTACCCAGAAGTAAGCCTAGATTACATTTACGTAGATAACGCCGCTATGCAGTTAGTTAAACAGCCTAGCCAATTTGACGTACTACTTTGCGATAACTTATTTGGCGATATTTTGTCAGATGAGTGCGCGATGATCACAGGCTCAATGGGCTTATTACCTTCGGCAAGCTTGAATCAATCGGGTTTTGGATTGTACGAGCCAGCAGGCGGTTCAGCACCAGATATTGCAGGTAAAGGCGTTGCAAACCCAATAGCACAAATTTTAAGTGCCGCATTAATGCTACGTTACTCGCTAGGGCAAGACGAAGCTGCTCGCACGATTGAAAAAGCAGTAGCAGAAGCCGTAGAAGCAGGCGTTGGCACACCAGATATATATCCAAATGCAGGTTACAGCACAAGCGATGTGGCAGCCGCTATCGTTTCACGCATTTAATAACATATTAAAGTTGCAGCACCGTTATGCTGCAACTCAAACAGATTAGGGAATTAGCAAGTGGCCCAAACGTTATACGACAAAATTTGGCAAGCACATACCGTTGCCAGCATAAATGAGCAAACCGACTTACTTTATATTGACCGCCATTTAGTGCATGAAGTTACTTCTCCGCAGGCTTTTGCAGGTCTACGTGAAAAAAACCGTACTGTACGTTGCCCAGAAAAAACCTTTGCAACGATGGATCATAACGTATCGACTAAGAGCCGATCACTTGATGCCGCAAGCGAAGTATCTAAAAACCAATTAATGGCGCTTGATAAAAACTGTAAAGAGTTTGGTATTGTACTTTACGATTTAAACTCAATTAACCAAGGCATTGTGCACGTAATGGGCCCAGAGCAAGGTATTACTTTGCCAGGCACAACCATTGTATGTGGCGATAGCCATACTTCTACGCATGGTGCGTTTGGCGCATTAGCGCATGGTATTGGTACGTCTGAGGTTGAGCACGTATTAGCAACGCAAACGCTACAGCAAAAAAAGGCGAAATCGTTAAAAATTCAAATTAACGGTGTATTGCGTCCAACAGTTACGGCTAAAGATTTAATTATGGCGGTAATTGGCAAGTTAGGTACTGCTGGTGGCACAGGCTATGTAGCAGAGTTTTGTGGTGCAGGCATTGAAGCGCTTTCAATGGAAGCCCGTATGACGCTATGTAATATGAGCATAGAAATGGGTGCAAAAGCGGGTTTAATTGCATCTGACCAAATTACTTATGATTATTTAAAAGGTCGTCCGTTTGCACCTAAAGGCGCAGATTTTGATGCAGCCGTTGAATATTGGGAAACCTTAAAAACAGACGAAGGCGCACACTTTGATTTAGTTGTTGAGCTAAATGCTGACGACATTCAGCCACAAATTACCTGGGGCACAAGCCCAGAGCAAGTAATTGGTGTTGATGAGTGCATACCTGATCCAGATAAAGAGCCAGATTTAATTAAAGCCGATGCCATTCGCAGCGCACTTAAATACATGGGCTTAAAAGCGGGCGATAAATTATCAAGCGCAAAAGTAGACACGGTATTTATTGGCTCATGTACTAATAGCCGTATTGAAGACTTACGCGCAGCTGCAAAAATTGTTGAAGGCAAGCAAGTTGTAGCCGGCATAGAGGCGTTAATTGTACCGGGCTCTGGCTTAGTTAAAAAACAAGCTGAAGACGAAGGCTTAGCCGATATTTTTAAAGCCGCAGGCTTTGAATGGCGCGAACCAGGTTGTTCTATGTGTTTAGCGATGAACGATGACCGCCTAGAAGCAGGCAAGCGTTGTGCATCTACTTCTAATCGTAACTTTGAAGGTCGTCAAGGTCGTGGCGGGCGTACCCATTTAGTTAGCCCTGCAATGGCTGCAGCCGCTGCAATACATGGTCACTTTGTTGATATTAGAGGAGAAGCATAATGAGCGTATTTTTTAGTGGCTTAATGGCTCCACTTGATAAAAACAATGTAGATACTGACCAAATTATTCCTAAGCAGTTTTTAACATCAACTAGCCGCGAAGGTTTTGATGCTGCCTTGTTTTATGATTGGCGTTACCTAGATAACGGTGAGCCAAACCCTGACTTTATTTTAAATCGCCCATGCTACCAAGGCGCGCAAATATTATTAACGCGCGACAACTTTGGTTGTGGCTCATCTCGCGAGCACGCGCCATGGGCACTTAAGCAATATGGTTTTGAAGTTATTTTAGCTGAAAGCTTTGCAGATATTTTCTTTAATAACTGTGGTAACAACCAAATGTTAGCCATTGCGTTACCTGCCGACACGCTTGAGCAATTGTTTGTACTTAGCGAGCAGCACGACGATATTAACATTGAAATCGACCTTGAAAATCAAACACTAACAAGCAGTAAGTTTGCACCAATTAGTTTTGATATTCGTAAAGACGTAAAAGAGCGTCTATTAAGTGGCTTAGATTTTATTGGTGTAACCGAAACACTAAACCCACAGATTGATGCGTTTGAAAAACAACTAGCAGCTGAGCGCCCTTGGCAGTAATTGTTTAACTTGTATATAGTAAAATCACGTATTGAAAAGCACGGCAATTACCGTGCTTTTTTGTGGGTAAATATTAGGTTCAGTACCTAAGGCTTAATGTCTAAAGTCAGCCATTAACGCAGGTATACCAGGTAACATGCCTACAATTGCCATTACAGTAGTAAGTAGCAAAAACATAATAAGTGGAATCACCCAGCGGCTCATTTTAGTTAGCTCTGCGCTACGTTCTTTACAGCCAATAAGCCCTAGGTTATCAAGTAGCATAGTAAGCGACCAACCAAAAGCCGGATTAACTAAGGTTGAGGCAAATACCACAATAGCGGCTGATTGCGTTGTTTTGCCTTCGCGCGTCATTTCCATGCCAGCTTCAAGTAGCGGAATAAACACACCTACAATAAGCGCTACACAAAGCACAGGTTGCCAAATGGCTAAATCCATTGGGTAACCCCATAAACCAGCAATAATACAAAATACGGCTGTTAAAATGGCGCCAGCCGGAATAGGGCGTTTAGCAATAGCAGCAGGTACAATGTAGGTTCCCCACGATGAGGTAAAGTTAGCACCACCAGCAAGTGAGCCAAATGTTTGTCTAACCGATGCGCTCAGCATGGTGTCGTCGATATTCATTTGTACTTTTTCAGTACGTTGCGGATAGCTTATTTTTTGAAATACTTGATGACCTAAAAAATCAGGTGACCACATAGCAACGGCGAGCACTGCAAATGGGAGTACAACCACAAAGCTTTCAAGCGTTGGCAGGCCAAGCATCCAGCCCGTGTTTTCACCCCACCAGTAAGCGGGGTTCATATTTGGTAAACCGGGAGCTGTATGAAACTCAAACGGTGCACCTAGAGCAAAGGCAACCACACCACCAATAAGGCAGCTTAACGGCACGGCTAACCAACGCTTTTTAAAGTGCTCTAACAGTGCATACAATAAAATGGTGGCTAAAATAACAATAAACGCAATATGCGCCATATCAATGGCCTCAGCCCAGGCAAACAGCTTTTTAACCTGCGAAATAGTACCAATAAAACCTAAATAAATGAGTAGCCCGCCACATACACCTTTACTGGTTAGGCGCGCGAGCATACTTCCTCCCTTGGTTATGGCCAAAATAAAACCAAAGGCACCAATGAGTAAGCCAAACGCCATAGGGTGACCGCCAGCAGCAACTACAATAGGAATTAACGGAATAAGCGGGCCGTGAGTACCGGCTAAGTTGGCCGTGGGTAAAATAAAGCCTGAAAATAAAATGATAAAAATAGAAACAATGAGTAATTCATAACGTACATTTTCTAAAACAAACGCATCACTTAAACCAAGAGGTGCTGCAAATGTTGCCGCAATAGCACCCACCATAACGACTTTACCAATAGTTCCCGCCATTGCAGGAATGGTGTCTTCAAATTCAAATCGGTAATCTCTAAATGGTAAATTAGGACGCCAGCGCTTAGGCTGCATAATTTGTAATTCATGTTCGAGATACTCGTCGCGAGTATTAAACTCTGAACTCGGCTTGTGAAGCTGCTCGTAGCTTTGAGCATCCTTGTGCGTGTTTGATGGTACATCACCGGGTGGTGTAGTTTGCATGCGTTCTCCTGCAACATTGTTGCTTAATCAAATAAATACGGCTTTTGTTAAAGCAAATGAATATTGAACATGCAGGGTAAATCAGCTCTTAGGCTGGGATGTATAGGCAAAAGGTCGTGCATGGTTGTTTTTAATACAGTTAATCTGACAATCAGCTTTACGTTAAAAATTATAAAACTACACAAAATGATTTAAAATTACTATAAATCAATGGCTTGTTTTTATTTTTAAAGAATTTGATCACTGTTTATAGCGGGAAATAGTGTTAATGGCAGGTTATTATCCTTTAGTCTTAGTGGCTGTGAAAGCCGTTTTATTTCAAGCTATTTGCTTGCAGGAGCCGTTAATATTGTTTTATTTGTGGTGGAATAATACTTCTGTTACTTTCTGATTGTTAATAACAATAAAGAATAGACATGCAACTCAACTCCCCTAAATCAATTGGTATTTTACTTGGTACGCTTTACGGCATATTTATGCGGCTGTTTGTAGAGCTAGTCAATGCTTATAATTTAGGTAGCTTAGTCTCTATATCATTTATGTTTTTAGTGCCTGTTGCTATTGGCTATATTCGTATTCACTTTGAGTACAACGAATCAAAAACATTAACTAAAAGGCAAATGGTCACGATTGCTTGGCAGCCTATTTTTGTTTTTTTATTTGTAAGTGTAATTACTTTACTTGAAGGCAGTATTTGTGTGGCTATGGCTTTGCCTGCTTTTATGTTTTTTGCCAGCATTGGTGGATTACTTGCGGGTTTTGTTAGAAAGCGTGAAATAAAAAAAGCGAATAGTTCTTTATTATCAATCGCGTTGTTACCTATATTGCTCTCACCTATTGAAGTTAATTTTTTAAATTTATCAAAAACATACGAAGTAACAAATTCAATAACTATTAACGCGCCCATCAATGTTGTGTGGCAACAGTTAGCTAATGTGAGTGATATAAAACCACAGGAAGTGCCTTTTTCACTCACTCAATTAATTGGTGTACCAAAGCCATTAAAGGCAAGTATGAATGCAAGCGGTATAGGCGCTGTTCGCACAAGTACTTGGCAAAAAGGGGTTATATTTAAAGAAGTTATTACGGACTGGCAACCAAATAAACAGATGCTTTATAGATTTGACATAGACCCAGATGCTATTCCCGATGACGCACTCGATAAACACGTAAAACTTGGCGGTGAATACTTTTCTCCACTTTACGGTGGTTATCAGCTAAGTGAAGATAAAAGCGGCAATACAATTTTAACTTTAAAAACGACCGTGCAAGACAATACAAATTTTGGTATTTATTCACGAATATGGGGAGAGGTGATATTTCAAGATTTTCATCATTCACTTTTAACGTTGATGAAAAACAGAGCTGAAAAGTCACTTATCGCAACTGTTTCTTATAATTAGCTTAAAGCATTGTGTTTATAAAAATATTACACACTAAAGGTTAAAAGCCCCTGCAATTGCAAAGGCTTATGTTTTAACTGCTAACTTTTACCAAATCATTTCTACAAATTCAGGATGGTCGATATACGGGTTACGATTACCTTGAAATTCAAAGGCTGCTTGGTTACGGTCAAGTTCCATTTGGCTTACAGGATCGCTGTTATGCCAGTCAAGCAGCATGGCTACAACCCAGCTTTCAAACACTTGGTTGCTTGAACCATTAAGCACTGCATTACTTGAGGTCGTTTTGGTTTGCCAAGTGCCTATTACATTTTCGTAGCGCGTTGCCATGTAAAAATAAGCGCGAGCAAAGTCACCTTTAAATTCGTCAATTGGCTCAAATACAGTACCTGAGTAATTTAATGAACTTGCGGCAGAGCCTAATTTACTTCCGTTGGTTGATGTAAATGAAGCGCTTGCTACTTCACCAAATGGGAAGTTACTACGTTTTGAGTTTACATAACCGTCGGTTGCGTAAATATGATGCACATCTGAGTTCATTGGTTCAATAGTGCCGCCAAACCAGCTTTTAGGAAATGAATGTTCACGGTTGTAACAACCGCCTTCTCCACTATAGTTACCACATTGATCGCTCACCGCAGTATAATTGTAGCTGTCAGAGCCGTTTGGTTTTTCGCTATACATATCTAAAATGCTGTTATCGTTTTCAAAGTATGTATCACGTGCTGATGAGTCGTAAAAATTCCAAATAGCCGAGTAACCCTGTGCATTATGATCTTTAATAATATTATAAAGCTCAGTTTTTAGTGAATAACCCGATAGCCCTTGAGCTGTAACATAGTAGCCAGTGGGTGTTGGATTAGTCCCGCCGCCATCACCAGAGCCACCGCCTAAAGTAAATGCTGTGCTGTCGGTGTTACTAAAACTTGCACCACTTGCAAGTGTGGTAGAGCCTTGCTTAAGCGCATAACTGCCACTACCTGTTGAACAACACATACCATCGCCGTAACTGTCGCTAATAACAAGTGTGTATGTACCATCAGTTAGGCATATTTGCTCATCATACTGAGTGTTTGATGCGTAACCACTGCCGTTAGCAACAGCGCTACCTTGATTGTTATTAACGGCCCAGCTAGTTTCGCTACCGTAATTATCGGTGTTAAGCGTTAAAGTAAGGCTATTGTCGGTGCAACTTGTTGATGCGTTGCCATCAGTATTTGGTAAAAAGTTATCTACGTATACGGTTTCGCTGCCATCAAATCCACTTACATCGTAAAACCTAAGCCCAACACTAATTGTTTTATCACTGCTTGCTGTATAGCTATGGCTAACTGTTTGCCATTGGTTAGTTTGTGCCTGATTTGAATAGCCTTGGTAGCCGTCTACATATAAGCGCGCCTTAATTTTACCTTCGGTATGGTAAACATCAGCCGAAAAGTTATAGGTTTTACCTGCTTCTACAGCAACTTGTTGTAGTAAATCAGTGTTACTTTGCGATCCTGTTGTTACATTGACAGCAGCAGAGCTACTGCCACTTTTAACTGTGCTGGTGGATCGTGAAAGGCTAATTCCGCCATCTATTGTTGTCCATGCATCAGGTGTATTACCTGACCATTGCTCAAAGCCGCCATTAGTTACATTGGCCATTACAGGTAATGAGCCCAGTAACAAAGCGGTACTAATTAATTTGTTTTTATATTTCCCGTGTAACATGATTGTTCCTATTTTTACTATGAAAGTAAAATATACCCTACATTAGTTTGGTTACAAAATTGTTAATTTAAAATGCAGTAAAAGGCAATAATTACTCTTTAAACTGTTTTTGAAGGTATTTTTATAAATTAATAACTAAATGGAATATCAAAGCAGATTCTATTCTTTTTTTATCTATGCTTAGCCCGTTATCCTGCATACTTAGAAAACCTCAACAGATACACTCTGGATGAGGTAAAACTCATTTTTAACAATACACAAAGTGTGTTGTGTTTAATTTTCAGGGTTATGGGGAATCGATTCATGTTGTTAGGTCAACTAAATGCTGCGGCAAGCCCGCTATCGCAAGATCAAGTACAAAAGCTGCAAGGTTTAGTGGCTGAGCTTAATCCAATTCAACAAGCATGGGTAAGTGGTTACTTAGCCGCTAATGCTAACTCAGCTGCATTAGGTGCTCCTACTGCTGGCGTACCGGCTGCAGGAGATGCTGCAGCGCTAACTATTTTATATGGTTCGCAAACGGGTAACGCAAAAGGCGTAGCAAGCAAAATGAAAGAGCAGGCTGAGTCGCGCGGCTTAGCGGTTAAATTGGTTAGCATGTCAGATTACAAACCAACAGCCCTGAAAAAAGAAAAGTTTTTAACCATCGTTGTATCTACTTACGGTGAAGGTGAGCCACCAGAAGACGCAGAAACACTCTATGAATTTTTAGCAACTAAAAAAGCACCAAAACTAGACGATGTAAAAATAGCCGTTATTGGTTTAGGTGATTCTAGCTATGAGTTTTTCTGCCAAACAGCAAAAGACTTTGAAGAGCGTTTAAATAAACTAGGTGCACAGACCATATATCAACGTGCTGATTTAGATGTAGATTATGAAGAAGAAGCTGCAACATGGATTGCGGGCGCAATTGACGCATTCGAACCTGATTTAAAAGCGCAACAAGAGGCCGCTGGTGGTCAAGTTGTATCAATGCCATTTGGCGCTCCAACCTCTGCAGCAAGCCAATATACAAAACAAAATCCATTTGAAGCAGAGCTATTAACTGTTCAAAAAATTACCGGTCGCGACTCAACTAAAGATGTACGCCATGTTGAAATTTCGCTTGAAGGTTCTGACATTACTTACACGCCTGGTGATTCATTAGGTGTGTACTTTTTAAATGACGATGTATTAGTTGATGAAGTACTTACACTTACTCAAATTGATGCAACAAGCATTGTAAAAGTAGGTGATGAAGAGCTAAGCGTACGCGATGCACTTATTGAAAAACTAGAGCTGACTCAGTCATACCCTGGTTTTGTAGAAAAATATGCAACTGCTACGGGCACGCCAGAGCTACTTAAACTAGTTGAAGATAAAACTGCAATGCGCGCATACATTGAGCCTCGTCAAATATATGATGTGATACGCCAAAATCCAGCAAAAATTGATGCGCAAACATTAGTAGATTGCCTACGTAAACTACAAGCTCGTTTGTACTCAATTGCATCTAGCCAAGCTGAGGTTGAAGACGAAGTACACTTAACACTAGGTCTAGTGCAGTTTGATGCATTTGATAGCGAGCATTTAGGTGGCTGTACTGGTTACTTAACTCGTCGTGCAGAAGAAGGTTGTAAAGTTAAAGTATTTAGCGAACACAACGACAATTTCCGCCTACCAACTAACGATGATACACCGGTGATTATGGTTGGTCCTGGTACGGGTATAGCGCCGTTCCGTGCATTTTTACAAGAGCGTGATTCGCGTGAAGCACAAGGCAAAAACTGGTTGTTCTTTGGTAACCCACATTTCACTCAAGACTTTTTATACCAAGTAGAAATACAGGGTTATTTAAAATCGGGTTTACTTAACAAAGTAGATGTTGCATTTAGCCGTGACCAAGCAGAAAAAGTATACGTACAAGACAAATTACGCAGTAACAGTAAAGACGTGTTTGAGTGGTTAGAAGCCGGCGCTCACTTTTATATTTGTGGCGATGCAAATCGTATGGCAAAAGATGTACACAACGCCTTGCTTGATATCGTTAAAGAAAACACAGGTAAGAGTAACGAAGACGCAGAGCAATACTTAAAAGATTTGCGTAGCGCAAACCGCTATCAGAAAGACGTGTATTAATCACGTTTCTTATTTTATTTAACAGCTAGCAGCCGTCACTGTAACAAATTTAGGATTTAAAATGAGCGAACAAGATAAAAACGTAAAACTTTCTGATAACGAACGTTTGAAAAGAGAAAGTAACTTTTTACGTGGCACCATAGAGCAAGATTTAAAAGACGAAATTACCGGTGGTTTTACTGCCGATAACTTTCAGTTAATACGTTTTCATGGCATGTACCAACAAGATGACCGCGATATACGTGGTGAGCGTGCTAAGCAAAAGCTAGAGCCGCTACATAATGTAATGTTACGTGCACGTATGCCTGGCGGTATTATTAAGCCAGAGCAGTGGTTAGCAATTGATAAGTTTGCTGATGAAAAAACAAGCTACGGCAGCATTCGTCTAACTACGCGTCAAACGTTTCAGTTTCATGGTGTATTAAAGCCGAATATTAAAGGCATGCACCAAATGCTTAACAGCGTAGGTATAGACTCTATTGCAACTGCGGGCGATGTTAACCGTAACGTGCTTTGTACTACTAACCCTGTTGAGTCTGAGTTACACCAAGAAGCTTACGACTGGGCTGCAAAAATTTCTGAGCATTTATTACCAAAAACGAAAGCGTATGCCGAAATTTGGTTAAATGGCGAAAAAGCAGAAACCACAGAAGAGCCAATTTTAGGGTCTAATTACTTACCGCGTAAATTTAAAACAACGGTAACTATTCCACCTAACAACGAAGTTGATGTGCATGCGAATGACTTAAACTTTGTGGCAATTGCTGATAACGGCAAGCTTGTTGGTTTTAACGTATTAGTGGGCGGTGGCCTTGCCATGACGCACGGCGATACAGCAACTTATCCGCGTAAGGCTGATGACTTTGGCTTTATTACGCTAGAAGATACCTTAAAAATTGCAGAGCATGTTGTATCTGTGCAGCGCGATTGGGGTAATCGTTCAAACCGTAAAAATGCAAAAACTAAATACACACTAGACCGTGTAGGTGTTGATGTATTTAAAGCAGAAGTAGAAAAACGCTCAGGCGTTACGTTTGCACCAAGTCGTCCGTTTGAGTTTACTCACCGAGGCGATCGCATTGGTTGGGTTGAAGGCATTGATGGTAAGCATCACTTAACGCTATTCATTCAAAGTGGTCGTATTTTAGACTACCCAGGCAAACCGCTTAAAACAGGTTGTCGTAAAATTGCAGAAGTTCACCAAGGTGACATGCGTATGACGGCAAACCAAAACTTAATTATTGCTGGCGTACCTGCAGATCAAAAAGCCGTGATTGAAGAAATTGCTCGTAGTCATGGCCTGATTGACGACAAAGATTCGCAGCAGCGTAAAAATTCTATGGCGTGTGTTTCACTGCCAACGTGCCCACTTGCAATGGCCGAAGCAGAGCGTTACTTACCAAGCCTAGTAGAAAAAACTGAAGCATTACTTGCCAAGCACGGTATACCAGATGACAGCATTATTATGCGCGTTGTAGGTTGCCCTAACGGTTGTGGCCGCGCAATGCTTGCAGAAGCTGGTTTAGTGGGTAAAGGCCCAGGTAAGTACAACGTTTACCTAGGTGGTAATTTAGAAGGTACACGTATTCCTAAATTGTACCTTGAGAACGTAGGCGAAGACGTTTACCTAGAAGCATTCGATAAGCTCATTGGGCAATGGGCAAAAGAGCGTAACGAAGGTGAGTGTTTTGGTGACTTTGTTATACGCAAAGGCATAGTTGCTGAAGTAAAAGTATCAGTAACCGATTTTCACGCTTAATTAAATACCAGCGCCAAAGCGCTGGTGAGGTTTGGAATTTACCATGAGTGAATTTAAAAACATTTTACAGCTAGATAAACAAAGCCAAGCGGCTATGTTAGCTGATGCTAATGGTTTGCTAGCGAATATGAGCGCAGAACAGCGTGTTGCATGGGCGCTTGATAACTTGCCTAATACGGCTTTTTTATCATCTAGCTTTGGTATTCAAGCGGCAGTAATGCTGCATTTAATGACCTCACAACGTCCAGATATTCCCGTTGTATTAACCGATACAGGCTATTTATTTCCTGAAACGTATCAGTTTATTGAACAAATGAGTGAGCGTTTATCACTTAACTTAAAGGTGTATAGAGCGCAGCTAAGCCCTGCATGGCAAGAAGCTAAGTTTGGTAAGTTGTGGGAGCAAGGCGAGGACGGCATTAAGCAATATAACCAGCTTAATAAAG
This sequence comes from Pseudoalteromonas sp. SG45-2, assembly GCF_014164115.1. Classification (NCBI taxonomy): domain Bacteria; kingdom Pseudomonadati; phylum Pseudomonadota; class Gammaproteobacteria; order Alteromonadales; family Pseudoalteromonadaceae; genus Pseudoalteromonas; species Pseudoalteromonas sp. SG45-2. The sequence continues at coordinate 122,013 of NZ_JACJEO010000011.1, read as the reverse complement.
TTGAGCCGATGACCCGCGCACTTAAAGAGATAGAAGCGGGCACGTGGTTTAGTGGTTTGCGTCGCGATCAATCATCTACACGTGCTGATAAACAGTTTGTAGAAATAAGCCGTGGTACCGTTAAAGTGTACCCGATTATTGAATGGTCTAACCGCGACGTGTATCAGTACCTGACTAAGCATGATTTACCTTACCACCCATTATGGGAACAAGGTTATGTGTCGATGGGGGACGTACATACAACACGTAAGTTAGAACCAGGAATGACAGAGGAAGAAACTCGCTTTTTTGGTTTAAACCGAGAATGTGGACTACACATGGATGGTGACGGCATTTAACGTCACTACGATGTAGTTAAATCGCAAATAAAAACGCAGCTTCGGCTGCGTTTTTATTTTCTTTTATTCGGGTACAAAAAATTGCCTAATTAAGTATTTTTTATTAGACTCAAGACATTAAAGGATTAACTAAAGCAGGAACGCTATGAAATACTTTACCTACTTAGCTATATCAATTATGGCTATTGCAGTCATCTCTTTGTTTTATTTAAAAAAGCCCGATGGTCAAACATGGCTTTCTGCATCATCAATTAGCAGTGAATCTCAGCAAATTAAAGAAAGAATGGTCGCGCTATCTAGCAATACTTTGGACCAAGCAGTGCTGGGTGTTAAGCAAGCTGGCGATAAAATTGCGAGCAGTATTTCTGATGAACCAATTGCTGCAAATGCTACCTCAAGTGGTAAAATTTTTAAGTGGCAAGACGAAACAGGCCAATGGCACTTTTCTGATACACCTAACCCACATGCAAAAAGTATTGAAGTAAAACTCGATCCTAAAGATATTACTGTTATTGCTGCAGAAGACACGTCTATTTTAAATACCTCTTCAACTCCAAACACAATGTCGGCTGCACCAGAGGGGATCAGTATTTTGAACCCAGATTCGGTTAAAAAGCTATTTAATGACGCCGAAAATGTAAAAGACAACCTAGAAAAACGTAATAAAGAAATTAATAATTTAAGTGCACTTTAATTATTTAGAGTGAGTGCTTTTATGGTTTTTTAAATAACGTTTTTCGGCTTCCATCAATAATACTGTTAAATATATTTTAGTGGGAAGCGACAGCAGCACGCCTACAGCAATGCATGCCGCCGTTGTAATTATTCCTTTAATACCATGCTCGACAGTAAAGTAGTTCGACACAATTAAAGTATGGCCAGTCACGATAAGGCACAACCCAAGCATTATTGATGTTTTAAGCAGCCTAATTATCATTGTTTGCGACATAGTTACCTCACTAAGAGTTACCTCAGTAGGCACGCTTTAAATGCTTAGCATTGATTTAAGACAACAAACAACACATATAAAAAAGCCCAGCTTATTACTAAGCTGGGCTTTTAAATGTATTAACTACTGTCTTTGTTAGTCGAGCATATTACGCAGTACATATTGTAAAATGCCGCCGTGTTTATAGTAATCCCACTCTTTAGGGGTATCAATACGTACGTCTGCACTCAAGGTTACTTTTTTACCTTCGGCATTTGTAGCAATAACGGTAACTTCATCGGTTTTATCGTACAGGCCATCAATATCAAATTGTTCTTGCCCTGTTAACCCATGTGTCTCGTAGCTTTCACCCTCTTTAAATTGCAGCGGTAATACACCCATACCAATTAAGTTAGAGCGATGAATACGTTCATAGCTTTGTGCTACAACGGCTTTAACGCCTAATAAAAGTGAGCCTTTAGCAGCCCAGTCACGAGATGAACCCGTGCCATATTCTTTGCCCGCTAAAATAATGAGTGGAGTATTATTTTTTTGATACTCCATTGCTGCATCATAAATGCTCTCTAACGTATCGCCAGGCTGAGTACGTGTTACGCCACCTTCAGTACCAGGAGCTAGTAAGTTTTTAAGACGCACATTAGCGAACGTTCCACGCATCATTACTTCGTGATTACCACGGCGTGAGCCGTACGAGTTAAATTGCGCTTTATCTACACCTTTCTCTTGCAAGTATAAACCTGCTGGCGCTTCTGCTTTAATAGCACCCGCTGGAGAAATATGGTCAGTGGTTACTGAATCTCCAAGTTTAGCTAAACAACGTGCACCTTCGATAGAAGGAATGCCCGGTGGTTCTACTTTCATACCATCAAAAAAGGGTGCTTTTTTAATGTAGGTAGATGCATCATCCCAATCGTAAAGTTTGCCATCCGGTATTTTAATTTGCTGCCAACGGCTATCGCCTTCGTAAACGTTAGCGTAGCTTTTTTCAAACATTTCTTTAGTTACGGTTTCTTTAACTAAGTCACTTACTTCTTTAACGCTTGGCCAAATGTTTTTAAGGTAAATATCGTTACCGTTAGCATCTTGAGCAAGGGGTTCGTTGTATACGTCAATATCGGTTCTACCTGCAATGGCATAAGCTACGACAAGCGGAGGAGAGGCTAAAAAGTTCATTTTAACATCTTGGTGAATACGCCCTTCAAAGTTACGGTTACCCGATAAAATAGAGCTCACTACTAATTTATGTTTTTGAATCGCGTCTGATATTTCAGTTGCAAGTGGCCCTGAATTACCAATACACGTAGTACAGCCGTAGCCAACTAAGTTAAAGCCTAGGCTTTCTAGGTCATCCATCAGGCCTGCTTTTTCTAGGTAGTCGGTAACTACTTTTGAGCCTGGAGCAAGTGATGTTTTAACCCAAGGTTTTACATTAATGCCTAACTGTTTCGCTTTTTTAGCAACTAAACCAGCAGCTAAAATAACACTTGGATTAGAGGTGTTGGTACAGCTGGTAATTGCGGCAATAACACAAGCGCCATCGTTTAGCTCAAACTCTTGGCCTTTAAATTTAACCTTAGCGGCACCCATAAACTGCGCTTCGTTAACTGGCTCATCTGGATTTGTTGTCGGCCCTTCACTCTCAATACGAGCTTGTTCTTCATCGCTTTTATCGCGACGAGCCATACGTTCGTCTTGGAAGCCTTTTAAATGATCGCCAATAACTTTGCCAGCTTCGTTTAAGGCAATTCTATCTTGTGGGCGTTTAGGGCCTGCAAGGCTTGGTACAACGTCATCTAATTTAAGCTCAAGTGTATCGGTATAATTAGCTTCGTCGCCATCGTTACGCCATAAGCCTTGATGCTTAGCGTAATCTTCAATTACTTTTAAGTGTTTTTCGTCGCGGTTTGTTAAGCGAAGGTAGTTAATGGTCTCATCATCAATTGGGAAAATACCACACGTAGCGCCGTATTCTGGTGCCATATTGGCTATGGTTGCTCTATCGGCAAGTGGTAGGTCGGCAAGGCCGTCACCATAAAATTCTACAAATTTACCCACTACGCCATGATTACGCAGTATTTCGGTTACTGTTAACACTAAATCGGTTGCGGTAGTACCTTCAGGTAAACGTCCGCTTAGCTTCATACCTACTACTTGTGGAATGAGTAAGCTAATTGGCTGACCAAGCATGGCTGCTTCAGCTTCAATGCCGCCTACACCCCAACCAAGCACGCCTAAGCCATTAATCATGGTGGTGTGAGAGTCAGTCCCTACAAGCGTATCTGGGTAAGCGAATTTTTTGCCGTCGCGCTCTTCATTAAAAACAACGCGCGCTAAGTATTCTAGGTTTACTTGGTGAACAATGCCGGTTGCTGGAGGCACTACTTTTAAATTATCAAAAGCGGTTTGTCCCCAACGTAGAAATTCGTAACGTTCTTTATTTCGGTCGTACTCAAGTTTTGCATTTAAATCAAATGCACCATCATTTCCGTAGCCATCTACTTGTACCGAATGGTCAATCACAAGTTCAGCAGGCGATAACGGGTTTATTTTTGCAGGATCTCCACCTAGCTTTTCCATTGCGTCACGCATCGCGGCTAAATCTACAATAGCGGGTACGCCGGTAAAATCTTGCATAACAACACGGGCGGGAGTAAAGGCAACTTCAGATGCAGGCTTTGCTTGAGGATCCCAATTAAGAAGGGCTTGAATGTCTTGTTCTTTTATATTTACGCCATCTTCGTTACGAAGAAGGTTTTCAAGTAGTACTTTTAAGGAAAAGGGCAATCGTTTCGCTTTGTCGCCAAGTCCTTTTAGAGAATGAATATGATATTGCTCACCGTTTATTGTGAGCTGATGTTGGGTATCGAAACTATTATTCATTATTTGCCCCTTTATGAATTATAAAAATGTTTTGAAGAGTGACCTCTGTAGTGTTCGAGTTGCAAAGTACATACCAGTGTAAAAAATCGCGTTTAGAGAACGAATTTTATACAGTTATTATAGTAGAGATGATGCTGAAAAATTTAATTTCAAGAGATGATTTAAAAGAAGAGATAGGGTCAAAAGTTATTTCGACCCTTATTAATTACTGTAACCAACCTTGTTGCTTACCTTTAATACTCAAGCAAAGTAAAGCGATGGCAATAATGATTACAAAAATAGGCATAAATACCGCACTTGCGCCAAGTAGCTCAATACTATTTATGACCACAAAATTATAATATTGCTGAATTAAAATAGCGCCGAGCGATAGCAAAAAAGTAGGTGTTGCCAGCGCGTTTTTAGCAAGTAAAAACAGACAACCCAAAGTGCTTCCAAATACAGCTACAGCAAATGCAATGGTTGACCAAAGAGGGATGTCAGAGTAGGCAGCTTGTTGATCTAACGGAAGTTTACCTATCATTTCGGGTGTCATCATCATGTGCATAGCAAATGCAATAACGCCAAGTAAGTTCCATACGAGTGCCGCCCATACAACGGGTTTAAACCAATTTTTAGGTGTGTTTACAGACATTTTATAACCTTGTTTTTATTATTAATTAGGTTATTAAAGAGTAAAAAGGCCAACTATACAAGTTGGCCTTTTTATATAAAAAGAGTGCTTTTAAATGCTTAACCAAATGAAATAGGACGACGACCTGTTTTATCATCTACTTTTGGTTTTTTAGTTCGCTTACGCTTACTTTTAGCTGGTTGATTTGTTGGTTGTGGTGCAACTTGCTTTGACTCTGCTTGAGTTTGTACCGCAGGTTTTTCTACAGGGATTGCATCTTCACTTAGTGAGAGTTTAAAAAACTCACCATCAAACTCTAGTACATCACCACTGTATAATTTTTTCCGTTTAATTGTACAAATTTCATGGTTAACACCCACATAGCCTTCAGTAATTAGGTTTTTAGCTTGGCCGCCACCTTCAACTAAGTTTAATACTTTTAATAATTTACAAAGCTCAATCGGCTCTTCTTCTAACTCTATTTCTATATATTCTTCGTTCATATTTGCTCTCGGTGGGGTAACGCACAGGCTTTAGTATAAAGGCTTACAGCGACTTTTGCACCAAAGCAAGTAACTTTAGATAGCTGTAATACACAATTAGTTATGAAAGTTTTTAGGTATTTTATCTGTCTTTAAAAAAACTGAAGCAATTAAAAGTTAAGCTTCGTTGCAATCTTTTTTACGTATGGCTCGCTAATTGCTAAAACTCTGGCGGATTAATCAATGTGTAATGAATACATATAAAACGGAGTAGAAAATGGGCGTAAGATTAGCAATGAAAAAAGAGCTAATGGGCTTAGATAATTCAGATATGTTGACCGCAGATGATGTTAGGTCACACCTTACTAATCAAGTAAAAGAGCAAAAGGAAAATGCTGAACGTGGTTTTTCTGTGATTTCAAAATTTAACGATCACCATAGTCGCTTAGTGAGTGGCGATATGAAAAAAAAATCGGTACTTGAATTTCAACGCCATCGTTTATTTAAAGAAGTTTTATACACCCGTAAAAGTGTTGATGCGTGGTTAAATAGCCAAATTAGCTGATTTGCTATTTATCGAATTTCAATTAGACTACACTTGTAATCTAATTGGGGTTGATGATGAAAAATATACTCTTAGTGTGCTTGGCCTTTTTATTAGGTGCATGTCAGCAACCCACTGTGTATGTTTATACACAAGCATTGAGCGCAAATCAAAAGCAGCAGCTAGAAGCTAAACTGGCTGCTCAAACTCTACCTTATAAATACCAAAATATTGCAGTACCAAAAGCATATAAAAATGCGACGTTAATTGTCTCTTATAACGACTTTGATAGCGGGCAGTTAGAGCACTTAACACTAATAATGCAAAGCATGGGATTTGAACCTGACATTATTTACAGCAAAGCAGAGAATCATCACTACACTAATGGAAATATAGGTTTTTATTTACGTTCAGCTTTACAAAGCACCGAGCTAAGTATGCCAAATATTATGCTTACAACGGGTTGCTTAAACGATAAATATAACAATATGCGCGTTTCATTTGACGAAAAAAAGGCGCAATTTACATTACCAAGTGGTGCTAAAGTGATGTTGGATTGGGAGCTTATTGAACCGTACTTAGTTATTTATTATCAAAATACATCGCAATCGTACACGCATACTACGCCTAAAATAAGCACACCCTTTGGTCAAAAACCGTCAGATACTTTTATTTACAATGCACATTTAAATAAACCAGCTTGGCTTAACTGCTCATTACAAATTGTTTATATGGATTGAGTGATAAAATTAACCGTGAGTTTCTATATGCTCGCTGAGCTTTGCAATACGCAAGCTCATACCTTCTATAATTCGGTCTTTAATTTTTTCACGTATTACATTAGGCAAGCGGGTAAGTGCTTCAGGGGTAATAGCAAGAACTATGCTGTCGGTTTTAGCGCGTGCGCTAGTGCTGCGTTCTCGGTTATTTATAAAAGCGCCTTCACCTATAAATTCACCGGGCTCTATAGTACCAAGTTCTAGCAAATGATTATGTTTAAATACTAATAGCGCGCCGCTAAGTACAATATATAAGCGCTTGTCGTTATCGTATTGTTTAAATAAAAACTGATGCTGACTTACTAAATATAACAGGCCGAACGACTCCAATAAGACTTGGCGCTCGCTGAGCGTAAATTCCTTAAAAAAGTGCAGCCTGTTTATAATTTCCATTTGTTTAAACAAAGGAATATGTTCGATTAGCTTCATCAATAACCAAATATGTTAAAAGCGTTTAATCAGCTAATATTGCGCTCTTTTAATTTTCGGGTCAACGTGTTGCGTCCCCAACCAATTTTTATAGCAGCATCTTGCTTATGACCAGAACAATTAGCCAGGGCGGTTTTAATTAAACGAGTTTCTAGCTGGGCTTGAATGTCAGGCCAAATATTTTCTTTGCCTTGTTTAAGCTCTTGATTAAGCCATTGCTGAAACGCATCTAGCCAATCACCTTCTTCTTGGGTCGGTGAAGCATCCAGAATTTCCGGCGGTAAATCTTGCTCGCTTACAAGCTCACCCGGTGCCATAACTGTCAGCCAGCGACACGTATTTTCTAATTGGCGTACATTACCTGGCCAATTAAATAAACGTAATTGCTCAGTCGCTTTAGGGCTCAGTACTTTACTTTCTACTTGTAGCTCTTTAGCGCTTTTATGTAAAAAGTGTTGCGATAAGCTTTCTATATCTTCAGTACGCTCTCGAAGAGCGGGTAAACGTAGGCGCACAACATTAAGACGATGAAATAAATCATCCCTAAACTTGCCTTGTTTAACTAAATCTTCAAGGTTTTGGTGCGTAGCTGCAATAATGCGTACGTCCACTTTTATACTTTGATGGCCACCAACGCGATAAAACTCACCATCGGCAAGAACGCGTAATAAACGTGTTTGCACATCAAGTGGCATATCACCAATTTCATCTAAAAATAGTGTACCGCCATTGGCTTGCTCAAAGCGGCCTTTACGTACGCTATCGGCGCCCGTAAACGCGCCTTTTTCGTGGCCAAATAACTCTGACTCAACAAGCTCTTTTGGAATGGCCGCCATGTTAAGTGCAATAAATTGATTTTCTTTACGTGGGCTATGGTTGTGCAGGGCGCTGGCGACAAGTTCTTTACCTGTGCCAGATTCACCATTTATTAATACGCTCATGCTAGAGGCCGATAGTTTACCTATCGCTCTAAACACTTCTTGCATAGCGGGTGCTTCACCAATAATGTGGGCACTTTTTGGTGGAGCTTGCTTTCGCTTAGTTTTTTTAGTGGAATTTGCTCTGCATGCGCTCTCGACTAGCGCCACTGCTTCGTTTAAATCAAACGGCTTAGCTAGGTATTCAAAAGCACCTTTTTGGAATGCATTAACTGCAGAGTCCAAATCTGAGTGGGCAGTCATTATAATAACTGGCAGCCCAGGGTTTTGCTCTGCTATAAGCTCAAGCAACGCCATGCCATCCATACCAGGCATTCGTACGTCCGAAACTAAAACAGTAGGTTGACTAAACTTTAATGCGCTTAATACATCTTGCGCATTAGCAAAGCTTTCTGCGTTAAACCCTGCACGGGTTAGTGCTTTTTCAAGTACAAATCGAATAGAAGCATCATCATCTACAAGCCAAACTGTTTTCATGCAAACTCCAAACATTAATCTGCAAAGGGCAGATAGATATTAAATTCAGTATGTCCAGGCCAGCTATCACATTCTATATAGCCATCATGTTGATCTATCAGCGTTTGCGCTATTGAGAGTCCTAACCCTGAGCCATCTTCTTTATTGGTGATCATAGGGTAGAACAGTGTTTCACGTACACTGGGATCAATACCTGGTCCGTTATCAGATATTTGGATCAACAAGGCTTTTTTAGGTGCTTTACCTGGGCGACGATGTTGATGATTAATGCGGGTTTTTATTGTTATTTCACCGCCATCTACAAGCGCCTGCTGAGCATTTCGAACAATGTTTAATACTACTTGCTGAATTTTACCTTGATCAATGTATACATCAGGAATGCTTGGGTCGTAATCCTTAACCAAGCTAATGTTAGAACAATTATCTAACGTACTTAGTCGTGCAACTGATTCAAGTGATTGATGTATATTGCCATACGATTTTTGCGGAAGCTGATTTGGCCCTAAAAGCCTATCTACTAATTCGCGTAATCGGTCAGCTTGCTCAATGATAAGTTCAGCACATTGGTCTCTTTCTTGTTGATCAACCTCATACTGCAATAACTGCGCCGCTCCGCGAATTCCACCTAAAGGATTTTTAATTTCGTGAGCTAAGCCTCTTATTAGATTTCGGGCTGCTTGGTATTGATGCATTTGATTAGACGCTTGGTCGTGCTTAATTTCGTCATCGGTTTGGCGCCACTCAAATAAAATATAAAGTGAGCCATCAAACTTAATTTGTCGTGTACTTACGGCTACTTTTGCATGGCGAGAATCGCTAAAAACCACGTCAGCTCTGTGCTGCTGGCAATCTACACCTTCAACTAATGAGTATTGTTCTATACGCTGCAAATCGATTGAATGGTAATTAAAAAGACTATCGAAAGGCTGATCTAATAGGCGCTTGTTACCAAGGCCAAGCAGTTCGCTAGTACTGGTATTGGCATAGACAACGGTGAAGTTTTTATCAAGCAACATGATAGCGGTTGTTTGATTTTGCCAAATAGCATCGAGTAGCTCAGGGCTAAAGTTTTTATTATTAATCATAGCTGCACCATTTTAGTGCGTGAATATTTACAAGCAAGTTATATAGTAAAATACACTGCTGCACGTTTAGTAATGCCCCAATTTAGTTACTTAGGTTTAGCCCTTTTCGGTGCATAAAAAATATGCAGGGCTCACTTATAGCAATAACTTGGTTTTTACTATTAAAAAGCTTTAATTGTAGTGTGTGCTCACCACGTTCTACATCTCTTATTGCAAAGGTTGAACTGTCACTGGCTGGGCCATGTGCTTTGCCATCAATAAAAAGTTGTATAGTAAAACCAGTTTCAAAGCGTGGTTTTATTCGGCTAGTAACATAAACAGTGCCGGTATTTTCACGAATAGTCTGGTTATGATCAGGTGAGGAAATGGCAATACTAAAGGCCGCTTGTTGGGGCTGGGGTTGCTCGTCAAAAATGTCAGTATTTGTTGCAGGCATATTAAGATCTTGGCTGGTAAGCTTTACCTCTTTAGCACCTTTATGAGGGGTGTCAGAGAACACTAATACGCCATTTTTATCTTTCCAAGCGTATATCTTTGTTTCACCAGCGTAACCATAATTGCTTAATCCTAAAGCAATTAATAGTAATAAAATCTTGTTGTTCACTCTGCAGCCCTGCATTTTTGTCGGTAACTTAACTTTAGTGGAGATTGATTAATTTTACCATTAAAAAAGCCCGCAAAGCGGGCTTGAGAACACACATATTTTATACAGCTAAATTAACAGCTGTAGTACATTTCAAACTCAACTGGGTGAGTTGTCATGTTAAGCTTTTCAACTTCTTTAGATTTAAGTTCGATGTAAGCATCGATTAAGTCGTCAGTGAATACACCACCTTGAGTTAAGAATTCACGGTCTGCGCTAAGTGCAGATAGTGCTTCGTCAAGTGATGCTGCAACAGTTGGGATTTCTGCTGCTTCTTCAGCTGGTAAGTCATATAAATCTTTATCCATAGCATCGCCAGGGTGGATCTTGTTTTTGATACCATCAAGGCCAGCCATAAGCATTGCTGAGAAAGCAAGGTATGGGTTAGCTGTTGGATCTGGGAAGCGTACTTCAATACGACGACCTTTTTCAGATGGAACCACTGGGATACGGATTGATGCAGAACGGTTACGTGCAGAGTATGCAAGCATAACTGGTGCTTCAAAACCTGGTACTAAACGTTTGTACGAGTTAGTAGAGGCGTTTGCAAAAGCGTTAATTGCTTTAGCATGCTTGATGATACCGCCAATGTAGTAAAGCGCATCTTCAGAAAGGCCGCCGTACTTATCACCAGCAAAAAGGTTTACACCATCTTTAGCAAGTGACTGGTGACAATGCATACCAGAACCGTTATCACCAACAACTGGCTTAGGCATAAACGTTGCTGTTTTACCGTATAAGTGAGCCATGTTATGGATAACATATTTCATTTCTTGGATTTCATCCGCTTTTAATACCATTGTATTAAAGCGAGTAGCAATCTCGTTTTGACCTGCTGTTGCAACTTCGTGGTGATGTGCTTCTACTACTTGACCCATTTCTTCTAGAACTAGACACGTAGCTGAACGCCAATCTTGGAAGTCATCAACAGGAGCAACTGGGAAGTAACCGCCTTTAATACCTGGACGGTGACCTGTGTTGCCATCTGCATATTCTTTATCTGAGTTCCAAGCAGCTTGCTTAGAATCAATTTTGTACATAGAACCAGACATATCTGATTTGTATTTAACGTCGTCAAATACGAAAAACTCTGGCTCAGGGCCAAATAAAACTGTATCTGCAATACCTGTAGAGCGCATGTAATCTTCAGCACGCTTAGCAACAGAACGCGGGTCGCGCTCATAACCTTGAAGCGTTGAAGGCTCTACTACGTCACAACGTACGATTAATGTTGATTCTTCAGTGAAAGGGTCTAGTTTGATTGATTCAGCAACTGGCATTAATACCATGTCTGATTCGTTTATGCCTTTCCAGCCTGCAATTGAAGAACCGTCAAACATTTTACCGTCTTCAAAAAAGTCTTCATCAACTTGGTGATGAGGAATAGATACATGTTGTTCTTTACCCTTAGTGTCAGTAAAGCGTAAATCAATGAACTTGACGTCATTTTCTTTAATAAAATCTAAAACCGATTGTGACATGTGTCCTCCAACTATTGGGTTTTGTTATTGCTGCATAATTGCTTTGGGATTTACTAAGCTGATTTTGTGCCATTTTTATAACTAGCTGTTTATAAATTAAAAAAATATCGTTGCATCAAAATGGAATGTACAAACGCACTATATTGGTGCGTAAATTTTCCTTTTTGGTGCAAAATTTACAGGGCACAATTTGCTGCTAATTTAATCGCTCGGAAATAGCATAACCTAAATGCAAAAGAGTACCAAAAAGATCAGCAAAATAGCCAAAAAGGCTGTTTTTCAAAAAAAATTTGAAATTTAATTCATATAATTGTCATATATAAAACAGATACTTAGTAAAAGTATTGAGAAAGTTTTGAAATTTATATTGGATAAACTTTCATCCATGTCATTAATGAGGGATAATATGCGCCCTTTTAAATCCTATGCTGGGACATCTCGCGAAAGCGTGGATGAGTGCGTAGATCTTGCAGGATCAATGAGAATTTAATTTCTCTGAGTAAATATATGAGCATCGAACAGTTAAGAAATATAGCGATTATCGCGCACGTTGACCATGGTAAAACAACACTGGTTGACAAACTACTTGAGCAATCAGGTACATTAGAAACACGCGGCGGTAACGAAGAGCGCGTGATGGACTCAAACGACATTGAGAAAGAACGTGGTATTACCATTTTGGCTAAAAACACAGCCATTTCTTGGAATGACTACCATATCAATATCGTAGATACCCCGGGACACGCCGATTTCGGTGGTGAAGTTGAACGCGTACTTTCGATGGCTGACTCAGTATTATTACTTGTTGATGCTCAAGAAGGTCCAATGCCGCAAACGCGTTTCGTTACGCAAAAAGCATTCGCGCAAGGCTTAAAGCCAATCGTCGTTATCAATAAAATTGATAAGCCAGGCGCTCGTCCAGATTGGGTTATGGATCAAATCTTTGATTTATTCGACAACCTTGGCGCGACTGACGAACAGTTAGACTTTAAAGTAATCTACGCTTCAGCAATCAACGGTTGGGCAACACTAGATTTAGACGAACCATCAGACAACATGGAACCTATGTTCAAGATGATCGTTGAAGAAGTATCACCACCGGATGCAGATCCTGAAGGTGACTTCCAAATGCAAATTTCTCAACTAGATTACAACTCTTATGTTGGTGTAGTTGGTATTGGTCGTATTAAACGTGGTTCTGTTGCTCCTAACCAACAAGTTACTATTATCAGTGCTGATGGCACTACACGTAATGGTAAAATTGGTGCAGTACAAAGCTACCTAGGTCTTGAGCGTATCGAAACTGATAGAGCTTACGCTGGTAACATCGTAACTGTAACAGGTATTGGTGAGCTTAAGATTTCTGACACAGTTTGTTTCCCAGGAAACGTTGAAGCATTACCACCACTAAGTGTTGATGAGCCAACTGTAACAATGACATTCTCTGTAAATAACTCACCTTTCTGTGGTAAAGAAGGTAAGTTTGTAACGTCACGTAATATCCGTGAGCGTTTAGACAAAGAATTAGTACACAACGTAGCACTTCGCGTTGAAGATACTGCAAGCCCAGATAGCTTCCGTGTTTCTGGTCGTGGTGAATTACACCTAGGTATCTTAATCGAAAACATGCGTCGTGAAGGTTACGAGCTTTCAGTTTCTCGTCCAGAAGTTATCTTACGTACTGTAGATGGCGTTCTAGAAGAACCGTTTGAAACAGTGACTATTGACTGTCAAGAAGAGCATCAAGGTTCTGTTATGGAACAAGTTGGCCTACGTAAAGGTGAACTTACTAACATGACTCCAGATGGCAAAGGCCGTATGCGTTTAGACTTCATGATCCCAAGCCGTGGTTTAATTGGTTTCCAAACTGATTTCATGACGCTTACTTCGGGTTCTGGTCTTATGTACCATACGTTCGATCATTATGGTCCTCATAAAGGTGGCGCTATCGGCGTTCGTAAGAACGGCGTAATGATTGCAAACGCAACTGGTAAAGCACTTACTAACGCATTATTCAACTTACAAGAGCGCGGCCGTTTATTCATCGGTCACGGTGTTGAAGTATACGAAGGTATGGTTATCGGTATTCATAACCGTGATAACGACCTTACAGTTAACGCCCTTAAAGGCAAGCAGTTAACTAACGTACGTGCATCTGGTACTGATGAAGCGCAAACGCTTTCTCCACACCTTAACTACTCACTTGAGCAAGCGCTTGAGTTCATCGATGATGACGAGCTAGTTGAAGTTACTCCACTAAACATTCGTATCCGTAAGAAACACCTTACAGAAAACGAACGTAAACGTGCGGGTCGTGCACCTAAGTCATAATCTATTAATTTAGAATAATGATTTTAAAAGCCGCTGTATTGAAAAACACAGCGGCTTTTTTGTGAATAATAGTTAGCGAGAAAAGAGCTGTAAGCTCTCAGGTTAGAAGAACATCGCGGTTGGTTCGATACCGTTAAACAGTTTTTAATATTGAACCTAAAAAAGGTATTAAGTTATTATCAAAGCTATATTTAATATGTGCGAGTAAGCTAGTGTGAATACCGAAAATGAAATGAAGGCAAAACTAGAGATAGAACATATTGCTGAACTGCAAAAATATAAAGATGAATTTGAAACGTTAGGAAAAAATGATTGGGGCTTGAAAGATCTCATATCAATTTTTTTACCGTTTGTTTTGTTATCAATTGCTAATAGCTTCTATGATATTGAAACTGAATTATTTCAAATAATATGTTTTATTTTTCTTGCTTCAGCTATGGTGCAGGGAATGATTAGGGAGCAAACCAAAAAAACAAATCGCAGAATTGATTTGCTTCTTAAAATTATTAAACATGAGCAAAAGGGTGGCTGAAATTAGCTTTATATTAGGGCGCAGCGCTCTTTGTCTAAGCAAAAACGTGCTTGAGAATTAAATAATCGATATTGCAAAGTCTATGTTTTTGTTGGTAGGATATTTTTCGTTGGGTTTCGCTTCGCTCAACCCAACCTACTTATTGGTGTTGGGGGCTTACTTTTTAGGGAGTAGGGTTATTTTGCCAAATACGTCGGCATCTATAAAACCACGATTTCTGTCGCCATTTACCGGCTGTACTTCGTGTGAGCCCATAAAATGCTCGCGCACCTCACTGCCATCGTTATCGCAATACGCTAACATAAAGCCGATTACTTGCTTTTCGCTAAGTGTAAGTGGGGTGTTTTTAGCACCTTCTTTATAATCATTAGGGTAGATCTTTATCGCTACTTCCCAGGTGATGTTAAAAGGCGCGGTGGTATTGCGCTTCCAGTTACTAACTAGGTGGTCGGTATACAAATGGGCTTTTTTATCAGGTCCGTAATCGGCAGCTTGGTTATCAAGGCCAATATGGTACGCCAATGCGGTGTGATTAAATTGATGATTACCGCCCGATGCATCGCTATCAATAAATACTTCAAGCGCATCGTCATCCCAATATTTATAGGTTGGATCTGCGTGTGTATCTATTAGAACATCATCCACAATATCGGCTTGTAGGTATAAATAGTTTCGATCCCACAATAAACGATAACGCCCTTTAAAGTCGGCATCGTTTGATGGCAGTGTGCCATCCATTAAATAAGGCATGTCGTGCCAAGCGGCTTTATCCCATACGCTTTCTGATACGCCATCAATAGTAATTGGAGTTGATGTATGTTCAACATCAATAGCCATTGCTGGCGTGCTTAATAAAAAGCTTAAGGCGAGTGCTAATTTCTTCATTAATCTCTCAATTTTATTGTCGATTCGTCTTAATGTAATAACAATCTTAAAACAGCTAAGTAAATAGTTACAGTGAAATACTTTCGCCTTCGTTTAAAATATACAGCGGTACTTTTGAATCCATTTTATTGTACATATGCAATAAGCGCAGCAGGGCTGAATGACTGCTGTGGTCGCCCATTTTCCAACTTGAGTTACCGTATCCCCACGGTATCATTACTTTGCAGTTAAGCTCTTGTGCTGCGTTGAGCGCGTCTTCTGGTGTGGTGTGAACGTAACGATAAAATTTACCACTTTCTTTACTGTAGTAAGAAGCGATTGGGATTAAGCATACATCTATATCGCCATATTTTTGCTGTATGTCTTTAAAATGTTTTGAGTAGCCTGTATCGCCTGCAAAAAATAAGGTGCTACCGTTTTGTTCAAGCAGCCAGCCATTCCATAAGTCTTTATTGTTATCTTCGTAAATAAAGGGCACTAATACGCGAGCGCTAAAATGATGAGCTGGCACGGCGTTAATAACTAAGTCGTCAATGTTGGTTGTTGAGTACCACGGCATTTCGCTAATGTTAAAACCGCCGGTAGGGAAGTTGTCGGCCATCCCGAGTGGTGTTAAATAGCGAGGTTTATTGCCAATGCTTTGTATGTCGGCTTTATTAAAATGATCGTAATGAATATGCGAATACATTACCGCATCAATATTTTCGAGTTCTTGCTCACTAGGCCAAGCGCCTGCTTTACGATAAATGCCACCGCCGAGTTTAAAGCCAAGTGCCACTGGAGAATCAAACTGATTTTTTACCGGATCAAACAGCACACTTTGACCATTTGGAGTGTTAATAACAAAACTAGCGTGACCAAGCCAGCGTACGGTATAGCCAGTGCTAAGTTGTGGTTTAGTTTGCTGGCCTTGGTACTGGCAGTTTTCGCTGCCGGTTTTGCATAGTAAGTCTGGGTGAGCTGGGTAGCAGTTTTCAGTACAGGTAGTGGGATATGTTTTTTCACCTGTGTATAAATTTTTATAACGACCGTTCTTATCATTAATAACAACAACTGAGTCAGAGCTGGTAATACGATTAATATTATTAGGTGCACCGCAGGCCGTTAATATACATAAGAGTATTGCTGCGATTAAAAAGCGTTTCATTGTAAATCCCTTTTAGCATTCCCTTTAACATAAAAAAGCCTGCAATTAAGCAGGCTTGTTAAAGTAACAAATGATTAGCCAGCGCTATTCATTTGTTCAATAAATTTATTTGAATCGGCAATCGATTTGTTCATGTCGTTCATCAACAATTGAATATCGCGCTTAAGGTTAGTGAATTCACCTTTAATAGCCGATACCGCTTGTGCATTTAAGTTATGCTTTAAGTATAAAACGTTATCATGAAGCGAGGTTAATACTGGCTCCATTTTACTCTCTGCGCTGCGCATTGAGCGTAATAGCTGATCAAATTGACGCTTAGTCGCGGTTAGCTTTTTGCTGCTTTCACGCTTAAGTGACGCGCTTTTGTATTGCTCTAACTCATCGCTCCACTCATCAAATAGCGCTTCTGCCACGTCTTCTACTTTATTGATGTTAGTTGACACTTCGTTAGCGGCATTTAAGCTCGACTCGTAATCGTCATTTAACTGATTATAAGTGTCTTGTAGTTCGCCACCATTAAAATCGATTAGAGTCGTTAAGCGCTCTAGTGCCGATTTAAATTCTTCTTGTGACTCTTGTTGCGAGTCTTTGGTTTCTTCTACGCGGTCAATAAGAATATCGCGTTTGTGAACACCCACTTTTTCCATCGCAGAATAATAAGCTGATTGGCAGCCAGTTAAAGTAAGTGCTACGACAAGCATTGAAACACTGAGTAATGTTTGTTTTTTCATTTGAATTCCTGTTTACGAGCGTTAGTGCTGTAAATTATGGCGCTGATTGTTATTATAATCAAAACTATATAAGCACAAGTCAATTGTATGAATGATAAGCTCTCACATTACAAACAGCAAGTTAAGTCCTTTATACGCCAGCAGCCTGGTTGGTGGATGCAGTATTTTAATCGGTGTATAGACGATCAAATAACGGTTAATGCAGGTTACCTTGCTTACGTAACCCTTCTTTCTTTAGTGCCTTTAATTGCGGTGGGTGTTGCTATATTTTCAGCTTTTCCGGGCTTTGAATCTACTCGCATGGAAATTGAGAGCTTTTTGTTTACCAACTTTGTCCCTACCTCTACCGATGTTATTAGAGAGCACATTAGCTCCTTTGCCGGTAACGCTAATCAAATGACGGCGGTAGGTATTGGCTTTTTAGCTGCAATAGCCTTGCTGTTAATACGTAATGTAGATGCCACACTAAATCGAATTTGGCGAATTAAGAAAAAACGCCCAATGATGATCTCATTTGCTGTGTACTGGATGGTTTTGAGCTTAGGGCCTGTATTACTCGGAGCGAGTATTGGTGTTACCTCTTATATTGTATCTTTGGTATCGTTTGCTGATCAGGGTATTCCTGGGTTTAGCGGGTTTTTGTTAAAGTTATTGCCGTATGGGATTTCGATGGTGGGCTTTATTATGCTCTACACCTTAGTGCCTAATACGCGTGTATCGTTCAGAGCGGCAATACCTGGCGCTTTTTTTGCGGCACTTTTATTTGAGCTGACTAAAAAAGGGTTTGCACTTTATATTAGCCATTTTCCTTCGTACGAAGTTATTTACGGCGCAGTAGCAACCATTCCTATTTTGTTTGTATGGGTGTATTTATCGTGGGTCGTTGTTTTGCTTGGCGCTGAATTTACTGCGTGTATTAGCCCAAATGATATTCCAGAAACACCAGAACTTGAACTAGAAGATGATGAACCAGCAGTAAAGGACACAGTTTAAATGCAAGGTTTAATACAACGCGTAAAGCATGCCAAAGTAGAAATTAACAACCAAGTAGTAGGTGAAATTAGCCAAGGTATATTGTTGTTGCTGGGCGTTGAAAAACACGACGATACGCAAACGGCCGATAAGCTTTTACACAAGGTAAGTAATTATCGTATTTTTACTGACGAAAACGACAAAATGAACTTAAGCCTTAAAGATATTAAAGGTGAGTTACTGGTGGTTTCGCAATTTACGCTAGCGGCTGATACTAAAAAGGGTATGCGCCCTAGCTTTTCATCTGCGGCAACGCCAAGCCAAGCTAATGAGCTTTACGAGTACTTTGTTGCTCAAGCTAAAGAGTTGGGGCTTACAATAGCCACCGGTGAGTTTGGTGCCGATATGCAAGTAAGCTTGTGTAACGATGGGCCCGTTACGTTTAACTTATCTGTTTAAGTTTTTGGTTACCACGACAATATGATTTACATAGCCCGTAATTTTTTGCGGGCTAACATTACAACCAAATACATCGAGTAATAGCTGCTGAAGTTGCTTTAATTGCGACTCATGCTGCGATAAAAAGTTAATAAATAGCACACCGTTGTTATTTAAAGCCGAGTAAATTTTTTTATAAAATGCCTCTTCAAATAAAAATCGAGGTGCATCTATCTGGCTAAACAAATCTAAAATAATCCAATCAATATTTTGCGCACTTTTTAAAATCTGTTGCGCATCGGCGCAAAGCAGTTGCTCATTTTTATTTGACGAAAAAAATTGGGTATAGCAATCAATAATATCGGCGTTTTTTTCAACCGATGTTATTTGTGCTTTAGGGTATTTGTATTGTAAATAATTACGAATTGCTCCGCCGCCGAGGCCTAGTTCTAACACTTTTTGTGGCGGCTTAAGAGCCTGCCAATGCTTACCTAGGCATAATAAATGTGGAAAAAGTAATAAATCCGGGTTATTTAAATCAATAACAGATTGAAGAGTGTCGTTAATCAGTAACCAGCGTAACGGCTCGTGCTCACGTACTTGAATGTGATCGCCACTGCATTTATGCCAATAGATTAACTGACCAATGCTGTGGCTATTTTCAATAAATTGATCGCCCAGCAAACCCGTCAGTGAATTTATATAATTGATTTTTTCCATCATATTCTCAGCATAAACTAGCAACGTTAAAGCGCAATGGCCTTTGCCATTATTTTTTACGTTATTTTACAGCCATCACCAAAGTCGTATTTGCAGTTTTTTTAAGATGGAGTATGGTATTTGCCATAAATAATACCAACGGACTTAATTATTTAAGCTTTTTAGTTTGGTAGATAATCAATACTATTAGTATAGCGCCGTAGCCTTTTTTGACTTTTATTTACGGCTTATATAACAACAGGAGTATGTATGTTTCAGGTAAGCACCCCACAAAGTAGCGAAGATTGGCAAGCCTATTACCAGTTGCGTTGGCAAGTATTACGCGCGCCTTGGGGCGAGCCTCGTGGCTCTGAACAAGACGATATGGAACAAGACTCTGAGCACCGCTTTATAAAAAATAAAGAAGGCGAAGTGCTAGGTGTAGCACGTTTGCACTTTAACAATCATGAGCAAGCACAAGTGCGCTATATGGCGGTTGCAGAGGGTAATCGTAACCAGCATATTGGTAGTCGCTTACTGCACGAGCTTGAAAAAATTGCATGGGTTCAAAACGCAGGCGAGCTTGTATTGTTTGCACGCGAACGAGCGCTTGAGTTTTATAAACGCCACGGTTACGAATTAAAAGAAAAAGCGCACTTAGCGTATGGCGATGTTCAACACTTTAAAATGGTAAAGCAAAAACCGTCTGAGCCAGGTTGGTTTCGTCACCCTAATTGGACGCAAGTACTACAAAATACGTGGCGTGAGTCTATTCCAATTAGTGACGCGATGGGTATTAAGGTAGAAAGCTATACCGATTGGCAATTTACAACCAGCGCCGACCTAGACGCTAACTTAAACCTACATAACACAATGTTTGCAGGTTCTATTTATAGCTTGGCCACGCTAACAGGTTGGGGCGCTACGTACTTAGCACTTAAAGAAGCTGGGCTTGAAGGTAATATTGTATTAGCCGATGCTAACATTAAGTACTTAAAACCGCTTACTACCGACCCACGTGGTTGTGTTGATATACAAACCTGTAAGGGCAAGTTAAGCGATTTAGAAACCGACGGTAAAGCAAGTTACGTAGTGCCAGTAACTATTTACGATGGTGATAACGTGGTTGCAGAATTTGAAGGGCAGTTTGTAGTAAAAAAATAACTGTTTAGCTGTTCAAAACACAAAAAAGCCAAGCAATGCTTGGGTTTTTTGTGCGTAAAATTTAGGGAAGTATTACAGCAAATCGGTTAATAATATACCGACACCAATACGTTCTACATCCGCATTGTAATCAATTAAGCTTTCGCCATAACCGTTAAAGTATTGTGCATAACCACGAACGCGACCCCATAAAGGAAACGACCAGTCGAGTTGAATTGCACCGCGATTATCTGAATTTAAATTGTTACGCGTCATAAAGCTAAATTCATGGTCATGAAAACGATACGCGCCGCTAAATTCAAAGTAACCCATGTATTTGTATATGTCTGGGTTGTCGTCGCCATTGGCTTCTAAAATATCTTCTTTTTCGTCCTCAGCTATTCGGTACCAAGGTTTAAAGCTAAAAACAAAGCCCCTATTTTCCCAAATAAAGTCTGCGTAAATACGGTTCCACGAACGCGAGTTTGGTTGGCTTCGACCGTTTGATTGGTGCGAAATACCTAATGCGATTGCCATTTCGTCGCCCCATAATACGTTTTCTGGGTCGAGGTAATTTATCCAAAATATCTCTGGTTCGTAGTTTGTTTCACGAAATGGAGACGAAATTTCTGAGTTATAAATCTGCCAATATGATTGCAGTGTAAAGCCAAAAAATATGGCTTGGTCTTTATCCGAAAAATCATCGTAAAGAGGCACTTTTATCGATAGCTGATATTTGGCTTCTAGATTGTCGAGCGGTTCGCCGTCGCTATCATCTGTTAGTGCATCAAAACCATCAAAAGGGCGATCGTTTGGGTGTGATACGTACGAAAGCGGTAAAATATAGTTACGCTTATGTGGCGTAATTACATTTCTATTTTTTTTACCTACTTCTTCACGGGCTTGGCGTTTATCAAGCGCGGTAAGTTGTTTATTTTCTTCAAGAGCTGAACACTTTTTACGAAGGTCGTCTAATGTCTGTTTACCATCTCCGCCAATTACCTCATTTAAAATACACTGTTTTACAAGCTCGATGTCGTTGTCTTGCTCGTTTGTAGCAACTTCTTCTTGTGCGAAGGTAGCGGTACTAATTAAAGCAGAAAGAGTTATCCAGTGGCGCCAGCTCATTGTAATTCCTTGTGAGTTTGGGTTGTTGTATGCGTTAATTTAATTATAACGTCTTTTTACATATGTAACGGTGAACTTTTACTGAATTTGTATTTATAACAAGGTTTATACGTATACAGAGTAAATATAGATCAAAAGAAAAGCGGCCTAAGCCGCTTTTCTAATGCAAATTAACTACTTTAGTTAATTTATACCAATTTTGTTAAAAACATGATCATTCTAGCGTATTAAATAACTCACTAACTACGTTAAAAATTATTTATATAGAACAACTATGTACCATAGTTTTAGCCTTGTTATTAAGCTATTTCCTTATCGCTATAATAGATCACTAATTTAATGCAATTGGTATTACTCTCACGCAATGAGAAGGGTGAGCTAAAGCTCAAATATTTTAGTAAAAAACTTATAAAGCTCGGTACCTTGATTAACACTCGCTGAGGCAAAGTGCAAAATAGCAATTGCATCGCAATCAAGAGTAAGTGTTTGCAATGGTTGCTCACTTAAGTAGCGCTCCATGCGTAAAATATTGGCAATAGGCTCACCGGCTTTAATGTGCCCGCCAAGTGGGGCTAAGTATTCAACCATGCCGCCAATAGGGGCGTAATAGGCAAAGTAGTCATCTAAATTACATGCATAACGAGTCATATTAACTGGCGTATGCGGTGCGTTTTGTAATACGCCTTTGTGATTTAAGTAACTTAAAATGCTGTTTGCATCGTTTAATGCTTCTTTTAAGTCTATTTTTTCTTGGCTGCCTAGCTCTACAGTAAATGCTTCTACAGCTATTGATAATTCGCGACCTTGTCCGCTAAGCGCATCACTTAAATGCCACCATGGGCAAAAGTTAGCTTCATCCATAGCGCCGTCAAAATCACTAGGAATAAGCAATACATGTTCAATATTAAAGTAACGTGCGCTGTCGGTTGCATAGGTTGGGCAGTACAGATGCTTGCTTGAAATAGGGCCTGTGTGTAAATCGAGTACTATATCAGCCTGATGAGCGAGCTTTTGTAAGTTAAGCGCAATGCGTTTACCCGTATTGAGTAAATAAGCAGGGCCGTTAAGTTTGCTATCTACTTCGTCAATAAGTGCCTGTTTGAAGTTACTTTTTAATGTAGCGTCGTCATACTGAGTATGATTTTGTGCAAACTGTGCCACTAAATTTTTATTGTAGTGATACATGCGATTCCAATTAGTGCCCGTAATCGGATCGAACCTGCCAAGGGTAAACTCGCCAGATTTTTGATTACAGCCAATCGGATTTGCATAAGGTACAAGGGTAATATCGCCACTAAGGTTAAGGTGTTTTAATTGCTCAAGCAGCTGAAAAATAACTGCGTTACCTTGCACTTCAGCGCCATGCATATTGGCCTGAATGTAAACACTTGGCCCTGTGCCATCACCTTTTAAACGATACACAGGAATTGTAAGTGGTAAGCCGTTTGCAACTTCCCCTACTACAATGTTCTCTTGGCTAATGTGTGTTGTATTACTCATACTTGTTACCTTAAATAATGGCTGGCATTTTCGGCTTGGCGAACACAGGTAAGTGTACCGTTTTGCAAGGTGTACTCAGCAGCTAGCTCATGGCATAAAAAATACGGCATACTTTCGGTAAAGCCGTAAGCACCGCATTGGCTAAACACTAGCCAGTCGTGCTCATTTAAATCGCTTGGTAAGTTATGTTCACCCAAGCAATCAAGCGCTGTACAAAGTGGGCCATATAAAGTGACCGCTTGAGTTTTAGCATTGGATTCACGCAGTAATGCAGCAGGAAAGTCCTGGCTGGTAACAGCAGGGCGTAATAAGTGATTTATACCGCCGCTTAAAATTACTTGTTCTTGATTGTAGTTTTGTTTGCGCTCTACTACTGGGTTTGCGTAATGACCGCATTCGCCAACGGCATAGCGACCAAGTTCCATCCATAGCTCTTCTACACCCGCATCATTTTTAATTTTAGCGAGCGCAGCAATCAAGTCATCCCAATCAAGTGTTGCTTCGTTTTGTGTATAAGGAACACCTAAACCGCCACCTAAATCTAAAATTTTAAGGCTAATATTTAAATCGCTGGCAAGTTGGCTAAGAGGTGCAATCATTTGTGACCACAAGTCGCTTAGTTTTTGCGTGCTAAGCATGTTGCCCCACTGAAAGATATGCAAGCCGTCAAATTTAAGCGCAGGGTAGTCAGCTACATTGAGTGCTTGCCATTCATTACAACCCAAACCAAACGGCGTAAGGCTGTCGCCGCCCAGTGGGTTTTTTTCACCTTCAGGCCAACGTAATTGTACACGCAGTAATACTTGTAACTGCGTGTTTTGTAGTTGCGCTTGTTGGTTTAACCAACGTACTTGATTGAGGCTTTCTGCTACGAATATACGCACGCCGCGCTCAATAAAGTGTTTTATTTGTTTAGGGCTTTTTGCAGGCCCTGTGTTGAGCACGCGCTGCGAGCTAATACCTTGTGCTAGTACTTGCTCAAGCTCACCTTTACTTGCTACGTCAAAATTAAAGCCAGCACTGTCTAAGCTTTGAATAATTTTAGACAGTGGGTTTGCTTTTACCGCGTACCACAGTTTTACATCGGTTTGCGCAACTAAACGCGCAAGATGCGTGTTTAGTTGATCTAGGTCGTAAACAAAAAAAGGTGTATCAAGTTGTTGTGTAATCGTATTTACAGCGGTTTTGATAGGCGTGCTCAAAAAGCTCATTATCGTAAAACCTCTTCAAGCAATAACGATGCATCGCTTTTCTCGTCGCGGTATTTAACTATTAACGCACACGACATGCTTAGGCCTTGCTCGCGCGCCCATTCGTTTGATGCAGGGCGAGAGCCCGGTATTACAATCGCGTACTCTGGGATTGGCTCGCCTTTATCTAGTTGGCGCTCGTTTACGCAGTCGTATACTGGAATAGTTGCTGATAAACGCACGCCAGGGGCAAGTACTGCGCCTTTTTTAATGACTACGCCTTCAACAATAATACAGCCTGCACCAATAAATGCGTCATCTTCAACCACTACTGGGCTTGCACCAATTGGCTCAAGTACACCACCAAGCTGAACTGCAGCACTTAAATGTACGTTTTTACCTACTTGTGCACAAGAACCCACCAATGCGTGGCTATCTACCATTGTGCCTTCGTCGATATATGCGCCAATGTTTACATACGCTGGTGGCATAATAATCGTGCCTTTAGCAACATAAGCACCACGGCGAACACTTGAGCCACCTGGTACCATACGGACGCCATCATCAGTACTAAATTCTTGCGGAGCTAGGTTATGTTTATCAACAAAGCCGCCTGCAAATTCAGTATTAGTGCCATTTTTAAAGGCTTCTAAAATGCCTTGCTTTACTTCTACGTTAGCTTGCCATTGGCCGCTTTCGTTTTGTGATGCAGCGCGTACTGCGCCCGATTCTAAATTATTTAATAGTTCTAACCAGCTCATTATAAAAACCTGTATTTAATGCCAAGATAAAATGGTGTTGTTTGCAGTTGTAATGCAATCGGTTTGAGTTAACTCAAGATGTGTTAAAGGTGGACGAAGTTGCGGGCTGCTTAAGCGGCCTTGCAAATGCATCAGTACCTTTACGGGAATAGGGTTTGCGACAGCAAATAGGCTATTAATAGCGCTTGACCACTGGGCAAATAAATTAGGGTGTTGACCACTTAAACTGCGCTTAACAAACTCGTGAGTTTGTTCAGGCCATGCGTTTGCAGCTACCGACACCAAACCTTTTGCGCCAGCTTGAGAAAAATAAGGCATTAGCGCATCGTCGCCACTAAAAATAGCTAAATTAGGCGCCGCTTGGCGGTAAGCTTCAAACTGAGCAATACTACCGCTCGCTTCTTTTAACGCCCATAAGTTTTTATTGTTTTGTAAGTTTTGAATTGTTGCCGCTGGGATGCTAACAGCGCTTCGACCGGGTACGTTATAAAGCATACATGGATGAGCGCTTGCATTTAGTAGGCTTTCAAACCAATGAGTTTGACCTACAGCGCCAGGCTTTGCATAAAGCGGTGAGCCAAGTAAAAAGCTATGAATTGGGAGTGTATTACAGTAGTTAACCCACTCAATTTGTTGCTTTAAGTTACTACCGCCCACAGCTACCATGAGTGGTACTGTTGGTTTTAGCTGGCATACGTGCTCAACAATGGCTTGTTGCTCTTTTAGCGTTAGTGCTAAACCTTCGCCCGTACTGCCAAGTAGCAAAATACCGTTATGTGCCGCTTCTTGATCGCTAACCAACTTAGTTAACGTGTTGTAGTCAACATCGCCGTGTTGATCAAATGGCGTTACGAGCGCGGTCCACAGTGAGTAGTCGTTTAAATTGAAGTTGTTGATCATCTCTCACGAACTTATAATTTGTACCAATTTTATTAAAAACGTGATCATTTTAGCGATAACTAATTTAATGCAATTGGTATTATTCGAAGAGTTAAAAAGCTTTATGGAAGGAGCCGCATTAACGTCGTTCGAACTAATAATTCGAAGAGCGAATGGGCTTAAAATAATAGGGCGCACGGCCTTAATATTTAAGACCAGAAGCTCTCCACCAAACTAACAAGCTGCTTTTTATAAGCAGCTATTGGTGACAGTCGCTAGGGTTCAACCTAGTCGCCCGAAATAAACACCTCGCAAAAGTGGTTACTTCTCGGCGTTAATTCCCCTCACGTATGCTTACTGGAGTTTGCGCTCCTAACATACGCTACCTGAATAACGCACCTCTTCTAGCCCTTTGCACCTGTTTGTAGGGTAAAACTTACAAACCTGTGCAATTTAAATAGGGTAATTACGGCGATTAAAGCATTTTAGCCGTCTAGGTGTCAAGCGACTAAATACAGATTAATTCATCGAAAAGAGGGGTGGTTACGTATTAGGTGCTTTTCTCGTACACTAGCAATATAAGTAGTGAGGTATTTAATTAGTATGGAAAAATTTAGCGATATTTATAAGCGAGCGGTAGAGCGAAAAGGCTCTGAAAAAATTCTTAAGTTATTACTTGCAAAACCGCTATCTAAAAAACAACTAAGCACGTTAAGTGACGACGATTGGCTTGAAGAATTTACTCGAAAAGTATTTCAAAGCGGCTTTTATTGGTCAGTCATAAATAATAAGTGGGCAGGCTTTAGAGAGGTTTTTTGGGATTTTAGCGTTGATAAGTTATTAATGATGCCACCAGATATGCTGGAACAAAAAGCAACGGATGAGCGCATTGTTCGTAACTATAAAAAAGTAAAAACAATTACCGAAAATGCTTACATGATCCACGAAATAGCAGGGGAACATGGCAGTTTTAGCCAGTTTATCGCTAATTGGCCGACAGACGATATTATTGGTTTGTGGGCATATTTAAAAAAGCATGGTTCGCGTTTAGGCGGAAATACAGGGCCTTATGCGCTGCGAGCACTTGGTAAAGATACATTTTTACTATCACGCGATGTAGAGAATTATTTGCGTGCCCATAAAATTATAGACGGCGGCTTACAAACTAAAAAGTCACTAAATGCAGCCCAAGCTTTTTTTAACGAAATGCAAGAGCAAAGTGGCTTAAGTATGCAAGAGTTAAGCTTAATTGTTGCTTATGGCGTAGGTGACAACCGTGTTGGTATAAGTCAGCAACAATAGGAATTACAATGAAATTAGTGCCAAGATACACAGATGTTGCAGAAAACTTCGCGATAGAAGATTTCCCTGCAAGTGTCGCCTCTCCTCAGTTATTGCTGTGGAACGAGAGTTTAGCAAAAGAGTTTAATATTAACGTTGCGGCTGATTTACGTGCCAGCACTTTTAGCGGTAACGAAAAACAGGCGATTCCTGCAGTAGCACTTGGTTACTCTGGGCACCAATTTGGACATTTTTCACCACGCTTAGGCGATGGACGAGCGCACTTACTGGGCGCTATTAGTGATGATGAAAACCAGTTATGGGATATTCAATTAAAAGGCTCTGGTGCTACTCCTTACTCAAGAGGTGGGGATGGACGTTGTGCTCTTGGTCCTGCTATTCGTGAATACGTAATGAGCGAAGCAATGCATACACTGGGAGTTAAAACCACACGCTGCTTAGCGGTTGTTGGTAGTGGTGAAACGGTTTATCGTAATCCGCCACAAGCAGGGGCTATCGTTACGCGTGTAGCAACGAGTCATATTCGTGTTGGCTCGTTTCAATATTTAGCGACGCAAGGCGATGTTGAAGGGCTTAAAAATTTAGCCGATTTAGCTATAGAGCGGCACTACCCAGAAATAACCGATACAGGTTCGCAGCGATACTTAGCATTTTTAGGCGCTGTGATTAAAAACCAAGTTAAGCTAGTTGTGAGCTGGATGCGTGTTGGCTTTATTCACGGAGTAATGAATACAGATAATACGCTAGTTAGCGGAGAGACTATTGATTACGGCCCGTGTGCCATGATGAATAGCTTTGATTTTGATACCGTATTTAGCTCTATAGACAAACAAGGCCGCTATGCATTCGGTAATCAACCTAATATAGCTAACTGGAACTGCGCACGCTTAGCTGAGAGTTTAATACCGCTTATTAGCGATGATGACGAGCAAGCAGTTTTATTAATGACGCCATTTATTAATAGTTTTGCTGAGCAGTTTAATGCTGAGTTTACGGCTATGTGGGCACAAAAACTGGGTTTAACTGAATCTAGCGATAGTAGTGGCGAGTTAATAGCAGAGCTGTTAACGCTATTAAAAGATAATCAGCTCGACTACACCAATACCTTTGATGCGCTTACTGAATCCTTAAAAGGAGAAAAAAGCGTACCTGAGTCGCTAATTGAATGGAGAGCTAAGTGGGTAAGTTTAACTGACGATAATAGTTATGAAGTAATGAGAGCTGCAAATCCTCGTGTAATACCGCGTAATCATGTGATCGAAGAAATAATTGCACAATATAACGCTACAGGGTCTAGTGAGTTGCTACATCGCTTTATAAAAATAGCCAGCAATCCATATTCTAACAGTGAAGAGTTATCAGAGTTTTGCTCTCCACCGACGAATGATAATGACTACCAGACTTTTTGTGGTACTTAATACTTAACTTTAAATATAACCACATGATTAAAAAGAGTCATTTTTTAATCAAACATGCGCATATACCTAGGGGAATGCTAATTCTGGTGGTATTATGCGCACAATTAAAACCAAGCAATATTTCTTTGCATTTATAAGTGCATTTAATTTAATTGCTCTTACATTCCTTGCTAAGTACTAATTTACAAAAAACTACTATATTTATTTTTCAATAAAGTTTTAATTTCGCCTATAGTAAGTGGATGTGTGTTGCGACAAGGCATAGAAAAAAGTAATAAACTTTATTTTTCGTTAAGTATTGATTAACAAAGGCTCAGTTAGTCTATATAAAACTGATTGAGCTAGTATCGATTAGCTACAATTTAAAATTGTTCAAATGGGAAGAAAACAATGAAATTAAAATCACTTACAATTGCAATCGCGTTGGCTGCAACTAGCGCATCTACATTCGCTGCTGATAAAGAAGAAGGTTTCTACATTGGCGCATTTGGCGACTACTATGACGCATCTTGGAAAAACATGCGTGACCAAGCCGGTCTTGACGTAAACGAATCAACTGGCTGGGGTGTTGAAGCTGGTTACCGTTTCAGTGATTACTGGAGCGCACGTCTTGAATATGCAGACATGGATTTTAATGCTTTTGATAAAGTTGCTGGCAACCGTAACAATATTGATGGCGAGCGTTACGGTATTGATGCTCTTTACCATTTAGACGGCGGTCCTTTCTATGGTCTTTTCGGTATTAAAGAAATTGACGTAGTTGATGACAACACATTCTTAAATGCAGGTGTTGGTTACCAACATTTCATTACAGATGGCTTATTTGTAAATGCCGAAACAGCTGTATACCAAGGTCTTGACCGTGGTTACACAGATGTTGGTGCTAAAATTGGTATTAACTACTTATTTGGCCAAAACTCTGCTCCTGTAGAGCCAGTAAAACCAGCTCCAGAGCCTAAAGTAGTTGAAGTAGCTGTAGCTCCTGTAGACAGCGATAACGATAACATTCCTGATGCAGATGATAAGTGTGCTAACACACCTATGACTGATGCTGTAGATGGTACTGGTTGTACTTTATATGAAGATAAAGAAGTAACAGTAAGCTTATTAGTGACTTTCCCTAACAATGCTTCTGCAGTATCTACTCAATACTTAAATGATATTGAAAAAGTATCTGCATTCTTAAAAGAGTACCCAGATACAACAGTACTATTAGAAGGTCACACTTCTGCTGTAGGTAAAGCAACTTACAACAAATGGTTATCTAAAAAACGTGCTGATGCTGTAGCTAAGCAACTTGTTGCTGATGGTATTGCTGAAGACCGTATTACTACAGTTGGTTTAGGTGAAGAGCGTCTTAAAAATGATGCAAACACTAAAGCTGCAAACGCAGAAAACCGTCGTGTAGAAGCGCATATCAAAACTATCAAAAACGTTAAAGTTTTACGTTAATTAAATAGTTTGTAATAAAAACCCAGCCAAG
Organism: Pseudoalteromonas sp. SG45-2; assembly: GCF_014164115.1. Classification (NCBI taxonomy): domain Bacteria; kingdom Pseudomonadati; phylum Pseudomonadota; class Gammaproteobacteria; order Alteromonadales; family Pseudoalteromonadaceae; genus Pseudoalteromonas; species Pseudoalteromonas sp. SG45-2. The sequence goes on along the minus strand of NZ_JACJEO010000011.1, from coordinate 91,836 downwards.
TGCTGGGTTTTTTTATGCCTGTAATAAATTAATATTAGTTAATGGTAATGATTCTTACTTAATAAGTATTCATGAAAATAGTTTTTACCACAACCACTATTCATAGTATTTATAATCGGTATAATCAGTTGCGCAACTGGATGGATTTTCATCTATCCATAAAAGCTTTATAATTACGCGTTAGAATACTATAAGTATTGGGTAACTTATTTGCGCCCAAAGCGCTACCGGATACTTTCACGTCACCAAGAGGGCAATATTGTGCTACAAGAATATCGTAAACACGTAGAAGAACGTGCCGCGTTAGGTATCGTACCAGCGCCATTAGATGCTCAGCAAACTGCTGATCTTATTGAATTAATAAAAAACCCACCTGCAGGTGAAGAAGAATTCATTTTAGATTTGTTCATTCAGCGTATACCAGCTGGTGTTGATGATGCTGCTTATATTAAAGCGGGATTTTTAGCAGCTGTAGCTAAAGGTGAAGCTAATTCTCCACTTGTTTCTAAAGAAAAAGCGGCAGAATTATTAGGTACAATGCTGGGCGGTTACAATATCGCGCCAATGATTGACCTACTTGATGACGAAACACTTGCACCAATCGTAGTTAAAGGCCTTTCAAATACATTACTTATGTTTGATGCGTTCTACGATGTTGAAGAAAAAGCAAAAGCGGGTAATACATTCGCTAAGCAAATTATTGAGTCTTGGGCAAATGCAGAATGGTTTACTAATAAGCCAGCTGTTGCTGAAAAGATCTCAGTTACTGTATTTAAAGTAACTGGCGAGACAAATACTGATGACTTATCACCAGCACCAGATGCATGGTCTCGTCCAGATATCCCACTTCATGCTTTAGCAATGCTAAAAATTGAACGTGATGGAATTACACCAGACAAGCCAGGCGAAGTAGGTCCAATCTCTCAGCTTGAAGAATTAAAAACTAAAGGCTTACCACTTGCATATGTAGGTGATGTTGTTGGTACTGGTTCTTCTCGTAAGTCTGCAACTAACTCTGTACTTTGGTTCATGGGCGATGATATCCCATTCGTACCAAATAAGCGTGTTGGCGGTGTATGTCTAGGTAATAAAATTGCTCCAATCTTCTTCAATACAATGGAAGATTCAGGTGCATTACCAATCGAATTAAATGTTGATGAGCTTAACATGGGTGAGCAAATCGATATTTACCCGTACGAAGGTGTTGTTAAGAGCCACGGTACTGACAAAGTAATCTCAACTTTTGAACTTAAATCTGATGTAATTTTAGATGAAGTTCGTGCTGGTGGTCGTATACCACTTATCATTGGTCGTGGTTTAACTGATAAAGCACGTACATCACTTGGCCTAGGTCCAACTGATGTATTTAAAGTACCAACAGTGACAGAAGTTTCTAAAAAAGGCTTCACACTAGCGCAAAAAATGGTTGGTAAAGCGTGTAACGTTCCAGGTATTCGCCCAGGCCAATACTGTGAACCTAAAATGACAACTGTTGGCTCGCAAGATACAACAGGTCCTATGACACGTGACGAACTTAAAGACTTAGCATGTTTAGGTTTTTCTGCAGATTTAACAATGCAGTCTTTCTGTCATACGTCGGCTTACCCTAAACCAATCGATGTAAACACTCACCATACGCTTCCTGATTTCATCATGAACCGTGGCGGTGTGTCACTTCGCCCAGGTGATGGTGTAATTCACTCATGGTTAAACCGTATGTTATTACCAGATACTGTAGGTACTGGTGGTGATTCACATACACGTTTCCCATTAGGTATTTCATTCCCAGCAGGTTCGGGTGCAGTAGCATTCGCAGCAGCTACAGGTGTTATGCCTCTTGATATGCCTGAGTCAATTTTGGTTCGCTTTAAAGGTGAAATGCAACCAGGTATCACTTTACGTGACCTTGTACATGCAATCCCTTACTTCGGTATTAAAGAAGGTTTATTAACAGTTGAGAAAAAAGGTAAAATTAACGAATTCTCTGGTCGTGTACTAGAAATTGAAGGCGTTGAACACCTAACTGTTGAGCAAGCGTTTGAACTATCAGATGCATCTGCAGAGCGTTCTGCAGCAGGTTGTGCGGTTAAACTTTCTAAAGAGTCTATCGCAGAATACCTAGAATCAAACATTGTTATGCTTAAATGGATGATCTCTGAAGGTTACGGCGATGTACGTACTATTGAGCGTCGTATTACTGCAATGCAAGATTGGTTAGCTAACCCAGAACTAATGGAAGCTGACGCTGATGCAGAGTACAAACATGTACTTGAAATCGATTTAGCAGACATTAAAGAGCCAATCCTTTGTGCTCCAAATGACCCAGATGATGCACGTTTATTATCTGATGTTACTGGCGAGAAAATCGACGAAGTATTCATCGGTTCTTGTATGACTAACATCGGTCACTTCCGCGCAGCAGGTAAGTTACTAGATGGCTTTAAAGGTCGTATCCCAACTCAGCTTTGGGTTGCCCCGCCAACTAAGATGGATAAAGATCAGCTTACAGACGAAGGTTACTACGGTATCTTTGGTCGTGTAGGTGCACGTATCGAAACTCCAGGTTGTTCACTATGTATGGGTAACCAAGCACGCGTTGCAGACAAAGCAACGGTTGTGTCTACCTCTACACGTAACTTCCCTAACCGTTTAGGTAATGGCGCGAACGTATTCTTAGCTTCAGCAGAACTTGCTGCAGTAGCGGCTATTTTAGGTAAACTACCTACTCCAGCTGAGTACCAAGAATACGCAGCGAAGATTAATGCAACGGCTGCAGATACTTACCGTTACTTAAACTTCCACCGTATGCCTGCTTACACTAAAAAAGCAGACAACGTGATTATTCAACAAGCTGTATAACTTTTAGAGTTTGTTTAAAAACCCGCTTCGGCGGGTTTTTTATTGGCTAAAACAAATATTAGATAGTTCATGCTTCTTTTTTTATATTATTGTATTAACTCTAGTCTTAAATTGCTTTTAAAGTAATTAATCGCGCAAAAATTCCTATCAAAATGCATTAAAATCCTTATCAATATTCTCATTATTTTAGGCGAGATTTTATGACAGCATTAAACAACCAGAATTTATTGCAACTACGTTTTGTTAACCAAGCAAATATTGATTTGGTTAAACCTTCTTTTGATAACCTTCCTGCAAACCTTTATGCAGATGGTGCCTTTCGTAAACGTCGTTATTCAGTAGTAAAAATGCAAAATGGTGAAATAAAGCTACAGCAAGCCAAAGCATTTGTTCAAGATGATTCAATTAATACTTTTCAAGGCAATGTAGAGCGTACTTACGAAAATTTAGAGCAAAGTTTACTTGAGTCAGAGGGCATGAAAAGCATTGTAAATGAGTTTCGCCAACTTACCGGTATTGATGAGCAGCGTGATATTGAAATTCATCAGTTCCGCATGCTTGCCATTGATAGCGATACACCTGCAGCGCCAGAAGGCGTGCATCAAGATGGTTTTGACCATGTATGTATATGCGGTGTTTCTCACGAGAACTTAGAAGGTGGCGAACTGCTTGTATACGAAAACAAGCAAGCTGAGCCTTGTTTTAAAATGGAAATAAAAGACGGCATGTTTGCATTAATAAACGACCGTCAAGTGTGGCATAACGCAACACCTATGAACAAAATTGATGCTAGCAAACCAGGTTACCTGGATTGTTTTGTATTAACGTCTTAAGGAAGTTAGGCATGAACATAACGCAATTACGTGAGCAGTTTCCAGCATTAATGCAGAACGTTGATGGTAAATCGCCAATATTTTTAGACGGACCAGGTGGCTCGCAGGTACCAACATCGGTGCTTACTGCGATGACAGCTTATTTAGGTCATTATAATTCGAACTTAGGTGGCGCGTTTTTTTCAAGTGATAAAACGGTTGAGTTGATGGCGAATGCGCGCCAAGCCGCCGCAGACTTACTTAATGCACCTAGCTCACAACAAATTGTGTTTGGTCCAAACATGACCAGCCTTACGTTTAGTTTTAGCCGTGCAATTTCACGCGACTGGCAGGCTGGCGATGAAATAATTGTAACCAATGCCGATCACTTCTCGAATGTATCGTCGTGGCAACAAGCTGCAGAAGATAAAGGCGTTAAAGTTAATACGGCTTTAATTAACGAAGCTGATTGCAGCTTAGATATGGCGCAATTTGAAAGCTTATTAAACAGCAACACTAAGCTTGTAGCGGTCACTTACGCTTCAAATACCACAGGTTCAATTAATAATATTAAACGTATTGTAGAGCTTGCTCACGCTGTATGTGCACTTGTTTATGTTGATGCCGTACATTATGCACCGCACGAACTTGTTGACGTGCAAGCACTTGATTGCGACTTCTTAGCGTGCTCTGCGTATAAGTTTTTTGGCCCGCATTTAGGTATGGTTTACGGTAAAAAAGAACATTTAGACGGGTTTACGCCTTACAAGGTTGAGCCAGCTAAAGACGTAGCACCAGGTCGCTGGGAAACCGGCACGCAAAGCTTTGAAGCAATGGCGGGCTTTATTGCTGCTGTTGATTACATTGCGGCGATTAGCGAACTTGACGATAGCCATTCACGCCGCGAAAAGTTAAGCGTTGCTTTTGCTAAAACTAAGCAGCACGAAATGGCGCTTAGCGAACACTTTTTAACGCGCTTAGTTAATTATCCACGTATTAAGTTATTTGGTATTGATGATTTTGATCGCTTAAATGAGCGTACACCTACTTTTGCTTTAATTTTTGAAGGGCTTGAGCCACGCGCCGTTTCAGAATTTCTAGGTAAGCAGCATATTTGTGTGTGGGATGGTAATTTTTACGCGCAAGGGTTGTGCAAGCAATTAGATGTGCTTGATAAAGGCGGCGTAGTGCGCATTGGTTGTATGCACTACAACACCATTGAAGAGCTAGATCAGTTGTTTAATTTATTTGATGAACTGCTCGGTTAAATAATACTGATTTTGGTGCGCTAACTCTTAGGCGCACCATATATTTGTTCTGCACGGTTAAACAGTACCCACGAGGTTAAAATATACTTATCGTTTGATACTGGCTTACTGCCTCTATGAGTATGTGTGAAGTAGCCAGGTGCTATTACCATAGTGCCTTTTTGAGGGGCTATTTTACGGTTTTGATAATAAAACTCTGTTTCACCACCTTCCTCTACATCGTTTAAGTAAAACATAAATAACAACACGCGATGCAAAGCTTCATTGTGCTGTAGCTGCGGATAAACTTCACTGTGCCAGTAAGGGTAGCCACCTTTGTTTACTTCGTATTTTTGCGCTTGAATGTTACCGAGTCTAAAAATTTGCTGAACTAAAACGGGTAACTGCGGTTTACCCACTTCTTCAAAATTCTCTTGGGTTAAATCGACTACTTCGCCTGTTTTTGGATGATAAACCTTTAAGCCAAATGCCCCAATCATCATAAAAATATGCTCTTCAACATACTTAAAAACATGCTGTGCAGTCGTTTGTTGTATATGTTTTAATTGTTGTGCATATTCGGGGTGATTATTTAAGTGTAGGTCGTGGCTGTCTTTTTTCTTTAAGTCGACACCGCCCGATGTTACCCCTTGTCTTACATGCGGGCTTTGCGCGAATGTGGAAATAAATTCATCGCAAAACTCATCGCTTAATGCGTTATTAATAACGCGTATAAAGTCCGTCATGGTTTACCTTTATATAATTATTATTGGATTTTTATGTTTATTGAAAAAGTGATGCCGCGCTTTAGCGAAACAGATGCACTCGGACACATCAACAATACCGTACTCCCTGTATGGTTTGAAGTCGCGCGTGGACCTATTTTTAAGTTTTTTACACCGGACTTAAATCCACATGATTGGAAATTGATTATCGCCAAAGTTGAAGTGTCGTTTGTAGGCGAGTTATTTTATGGCCACGAAGTGACAGTAAAAACCTCTGTAGAGCATATAGGGACTAGTTCTTTTACGCTGAGGCAAGAAGCATGGCAACACGATAAATGCTGCGCAATAGGCAAAGCTGTGATGGTGAGGTACGATTTTATTGCTAAATCAAAGCAAGCGCTTAGCATTGACGAAAAAGCAGCGCTTAACGAGCATATTTACCAAGGCAGTTAACCTTACAAAGCTTATATTTTATATAAGCTCATGCTGAGCTAGATTAGTGTAAATAAATAATGGCAGCTGTAATACCTATCCACAATAATACTTAATCAATTTGAGGGATTAAATCTGACGATAACTGCGTTAAAAATTTCTGATATAGAACAACTAAATAACGAAATTTTTGCCTTGTTATCAACACGATTTTCTTACCTCAAAATAGATCACTTAATTAAGTGAAGAGGTATAAATTTTTGTCGAGAAATTTTAACGTATTTAGATTGAGTTGCAGGCTTCAATTATATACTATTTATATTATATATTGTTGCGCCGTTATAACAGGAAATGTTAATTCGGTAATTTGATTGGAGTATGCGTGTGACATCTATTGCCAGTAACCAGCCTTTACAAGTTATTCAGCTCAGTGATGGTGAGAATTTAGCAGCTGAAATTTTGCCGTTTGGCGCAATAATAAAAAGCATTAAATTTAAAAAACAAGAAATGACGCTTAGCGTCGATGACCCTCAATACTATCTTGAAAACCCATTTTACTTAGGCGCTACAGTAGGTCGATACGCTAATCGTATTGCAAAGGGGCGTTTTAACTTATCTGGTACGCAGTATCAATTAGAGGCAAATAACGGTCCTAATAGCCTACATGGCGGTGTTAAAGGTTTTAATAAAGTACTTTGGCAAGTAACCAAACAAACTGAAAGTGAAGTTGAGCTTTATTATTGCTCGCCCGACGGCGAACAAGGTTTCCCCGGTGAGTTGCAGGTTTGGCAAACTATTAGCGCTAAAAACGGCGAGCTTACTCTGCACTTTAAAGCGCTAACCAATAAAGAAACGCTCGTTAACTTTACTAACCATTGCTACTTTAATCTTGATGGCAGCTCATCAATTAATGAGCATCTTGTTCAAATTAATACCGATCGTTACCTTCCTATTGATACAACTAGTATTCCACTTAATGAAGCCGCTTTAGTTTGCGGTACCTGCTTTGACTTTACTAAGCCAGCTCAAGTTGGTGAGGCCTTAAGCGCCGTTCATCCTCAGCTAGAAGCTGGAAATGGCTTTGATCACTGCTATATTTTTAATGATGACAGCAGTTTAAAGACGATGGCTACATTAACTTCGCCACACACGAACGTTAGTTTAACCCTTAAAAGTACGCAGCCAGGCATGCAGCTTTATACCGCAAACTTTGTTGGTTCGCCTTTTAAAGCACGGCAAGCTTTGTGTTTTGAAGCGCAAAATTGGCCAGATGCGCCAAATCGTGAAAATTTTCCAAAGGCTAATTTATTGCCAGCAGAGAAATACGAACAGGTTATTATTTACGCTTTTTCTGAGTGAATACAGTTCTTTAATGTTAATTAAAAGAAAACCAAAAGAAAATATACGGTAATTGAATGCTATCCATAATTAAGGAAAAGGTTGCACTTTTTGCCGGTTTAAAGTATTTATAATATAAATAGTATTTGAAACTATACGCACTACCACAACGACACAACGACTACACACAATCAGGAGTTTTTAAAAAATGGTAATTAACAATAAGTTATCGTTCAACAAGAAAACCGCGCTCAGTATTGCTATCACTGGTATATTGGCAAGCGGAAGCGTTGCAGCTCAAGGCGCTGAAGGCAATACGCCTACAGTAGTAAATGAAGATGTTGAAGTTATCGCAGTAACGGGTATCCGCAGCAGCTTACGTTCATCAATGTTAGATAAAAAAGCATCTAATGTTGTTACAGACGGGATTAAAGCAGAAGATCTTGGTAAATTTCCTGATTTAAACGTAGCAGAGTCTCTGCAACGTATTACAGGTGTAGCAATTGACCGTAGTGGTGGTGAAGGCCAAGCGGTAACTATTCGTGGTTTTGGTCCACAATTTAATACTGTACTTGTTAATGGTCGTCAAATTGCGACAGACAGTGCAGGTCGTGAATTTAATTTTGATGTATTAGCAGCAGATCAAATCACCGGTGCTGATATTTATAAAAGTAATACTGCAACGCTTCAAGAAGGCGGCATTGGTGGTACGGTTAACGTAACTACAGCACGCCCTTTTGATTTTGGTGGTTTACATATTTTAGGTTCAGTTAAAGGTATGTACGAAAGCCTTTCTGAAGAAGTATCTCCATCAACATCATTCTTAATAAGTAATACGTTTAACGATGACAAGCTAGGTGTGCTTTTTGCCATCACTAATCAACAACGTAAACTTCAAAATAACCAAATTTTAACGGCAGGTTGGCGCGGTGGCCAAACAATATCTAACCCAACTGATGGTGTATTGTTTGAAAATGCCTACATTCCACGTAACTGGGACCAAGTAGTTGATGAGCAAGACCGTGAACGTACAAACGCAAGTTTAGTACTTCAATATGCACCATCTGACGATGTTACGATTACGGTTGATGGAATGATTTCAAAATTTGAAGTTGATTCGTCAGTGCGTGATTTAGCATCTTGGTTCGAACCAGACCGTGTAGGCAGCGCAACAATTGATGCTGAAACGGGTACGCTTTTAACTTTCTCTCAAGAAGTTGGCTTAGGCGCACCAAGTGGCGACCCTGCAAGCGACTTTGTATCACATACACGTAACTCACGTGACGTAACTAATAAAGCATTTGGTATTAATGTTGACTGGCAAGTAAACGAGTCACTAAAAGCAAAATTTGATGTATCTCGCTCAACAGCTGAAAACGACCGTGCAGGTAATGATCGTTTTAACGTAGTGGGTATTATTAACAGCTATACTTTTGACGGTACAGGCAGCATTCCTACCGTACAGCATGATGGCTTTGAAAATGGTTCATTGCCAGATCCAAGCCTAGCGCGTCTTCACTACAACGAAATTGGTAATCAATTTACTGATGAAGATGAAATCACTGAAGTAAAAGCCGATTTTGAATACGTGCCAGATAAAGGCCCAGTAGAGCGTATTAACTTTGGTGCTTATCGCCAAGAGCGTGAAAAATCAAGCTTCCAAGTATTTGGTAGCCAATGTCAATTTTGTGGTTACGGTACACAAGCACCGCTTGATGAAATTGATTTTGAAGCATACACAGCGAGTAATTACTTCCCTGGTTTGATCGATACATTTTATAGCTACGATGGCGATAAAATGCTTGATTACTTAGCCGATCAAGGTTTCCCAGTAGAGCCAACGCTACAAAATAACCGTTACACAATTAACGAAGACATCACTAGTTTATACATGGACTTTACGCTTGGTTTTGATTTAGCTGATATGCCAGTAACCGTTAATATGGGTGCTCGTTACTCAGAAACTGATATTGAAGTTGCTGCAATACAAAGCTTTATTAGCGATGTAGTTCCAACTTCAGATGCGACATTGTTTGCTAACGTATTTGGCCCTGCGACTAATATTGAACAAGGTACTAGCTACTCAAACTTACTACCGTCTTTCAACGTTAAGCTTGAGCTACAAGATAATATGATTTTACGTTTTGCCGCGTACGATAGTATTACTCGTCCAACTATGTCTCAGTTATCTCCAGCAACAAACTTTAACGAACCACGTCGTCAAAACTTAACGGCAAGTGGTGGCAATCCAGCACTTAAACCATTCCAATCAGAAAACTGGGATATCTCTTACGAGTGGTACTACAACGATGCTAACTTATTTAGCTTTGCAGTATTTAGTAAAGAAGTTGACGACTTTATTGTTACGTTAACGGGTGCAGAAACATACGAAATGTCTGACCGTTCAGGTCCTGATTTTGCGTGTACTACATGTACAGACCAAACAGATGACGAACTTATTGGTAGCTCAGAAGTTTACACTGTAAGCCGTCCTCAAAATGGTGAGTCTGCTACTGTAACCGGCTTCGAAGTGGGTGTTACTCACATGTTTGAAAATGGCTTTGGTTTTATCGCTAATGCGACTGTTGTGAATAGCGACATTAGTGTAGGTGATGATACAACTCAAACATTTGCACTTGAAGGTTTGGGCGATTCACAAAACTTAGTATTGTTTTATGAGCAAGACAACTGGCAAGCACGTGTTGCATTTAACAACCGTGAAGGCTTTTTACGCTTAGTTGATAACGGCTTCAATGGTGAACCAGTGAACGTAGAAACGTACGGCCAGTGGGATATTAGTGCAAGCTACGATATTAACGAAAACTTCACTATTTTTGCAGAAGGCATCAATATCACTGAAGAAGAGTTAGTACAAACAGGTCGTTTTGCTAACCAAATTTATTCAGTGGAAGATAATGGCTCACGTTACGCGTTTGGTATTCGCGGATCGTTTTAATTAATGTTTGAGGCGAACTTCTCGCCTCTTGTTTCATTGCAGTACATTAGTGCTAATACCAATTAGGTTAATTTAACAGTAATGTATATTAGTTAACCTAATTGGCTAAAATGAAGCCACATTAAATCCAAATGCCCTACCGGGCATTTGTTGTATAAAACGTTATCAAAGATACTCAAAGAGTAGTCCATTATGAATAAAACAATAAAAACAATCGCAGTAATTGGTGGCGGCACAGCAGGATGGTTGAGCGCTGCAATTATAGCTTCGTATCACCAAGGTAAAAATGGTGATGGCTTAAAAGTGATGTTGGTTGAATCGTCAGATATTCCAACAATTGGTGTAGGTGAAGGTACCTGGCCCACGATGAAAAACACACTTCAGCAAATAGGTTTGCGTGAAGTTGATCTATTTAAAGCCTGTAACGCTACCTTTAAGCAAGGTGGTAAATTTGTAAATTGGACGCACGGCAACAATGACTTTTACTACCATCCATTTACTGTACCGCTAGGCTACGGCCGCATAGATTTAGCCCCTTATTTAGATAATGTTGAAGACTTTGCACAGCAAACTAATTTTCAACATGATATTTGCGAAGCAAGCTTAGCCCCAAGAGGTATAGCGCAAGGTGAATATCAAGGTAACTGTAATTACGCTTATCACTTAGATGCCGGCGCTTTTGCAGAAATGCTTAAACAACATTGTAAAAGTAAGCTTGGTGTAGAGCATATTATTGGTACTGTTGATCAGGTAAAACTTGATGACGATGGTGCAATAAATGAGCTTACTCTAAAAGATCAAACCCGCATTATAAGCGCCGATTTATTTATAGACTGTACTGGTTTTTCATCATTGTTATTAGGCCAAGCGCTCAACGTACCGTTTAAAAAAATGGACCACGTGCTATTTAACGACAGCGCACTGGCGATGCAAGTCCCTTACGATGAAAACGATGACTCCTTAGCCAGCCATACCATAGCAACAGCGCAAAACGCTGGATGGATTTGGGATATAGGTTTAACGCATCGCCGTGGTGTAGGGCATGTATATTCAAGCAAATTTTTATCAGACGATGAAGCAGAGCAAAACTTACGAAACTATTTAGGCGATGCAGCAAACGGTTTAACTGCCCGTAAAATTAGCTTTGAGTCGGGCTACCGTGAGAAGTTTTGGCATAAAAACTGTGTTGCAGTGGGTATGTCAGCAGGGTTTGTAGAGCCGCTTGAAGCAACCGCTATTATGCTTGTTGAAATTTCAGCACGCTTTGTAGCAGAGCACATGCCAGCAGATACACAAGTAATGCCTATAGTAGCTAAACGCTTTAACGAGCAGATGGATTACCGCTGGCAGCGTATTATCGACTTTTTAAAGCTGCATTACATGCTAACCAAGCGCCCAGAACCTTACTGGCAAGCACATGTACAGCCCAATACTATTCCACAAACCCTGCAAGAAGATTTACTGCTTTGGGGAAGCCGTGGCCCGCTTATTCAAGATTTTCATGGCGCATTAGAGTTATTCCCAGCCGCCAGCTACCAGTACGTTTTATATGGTATGGGCTTCAAACCAGACTTTACTAAACAGGCTTATTTGTATTCACAAGACGCGCAAGCCAAACAAATAATTGAACGTAACAGCCAGCTTACACAGCAGATGTTGCAAACTTTGCCGCCACACCGCGCTTATATTGAGCAGTGGTTAGCGGCTAACCCAGTTTAAGGATGTGTAACTATGGCTATTAGTGAACTAGTAAACACCAAACACCAAACATTAAAAATTAACCCTAATGCAGGTGTTGAATATGCAAAAACGCAGCATTTAGTTAATTTAAGAGCTAACGAAGTGGCAAAAGCAGCCTGCGACTTACCTATTTTTTTAGCACGTAATACACAAAATGGTAGTTATACCGTATCAGCGTTAACCAGCTTTAGTGCAGGTCAAAGTTTATTGGTTAATAACAACCAATGGCAGGCACTTTACACACCGGTATGTATACAAACTCACCCTCTTTATTTAATGACCCGTGAAGCAAATAGCAGCGACTACTTTATTGCGATTGATGATCAAAGCTCAGCCGTAAATACGCAGCAAGGCGAGGCACTATTTGATGCTAAAGGTAACCCGAGTTTATTTTTAAGTGCACAGCAAAAACTGTTAGAAAGCGATTTAAAAAATGACTATCAAACGTATCAATTTACCCAAGAAGTAGCGCGCTTAGGGCTTATTAAAAACATAGATATTGTATTGCAGTTTGAACAAGGCGAAATCCAAACTATTCAAGGTTTGAGCACCGTTGATGAAGACAAACTGCAAACTTTAGATAGCGATACCGTTGCAAACTTACACAAGCAAGGTTACCTAAGTGTGCTTAACAGTATGCTTATTTCACTGTTTCAGTTAAATGCATTGGTAAAGCTGCACAACCAACGTCCCGAACTTATGCCTTTAAAGCAAATTAAGTTAGAACTAAGTCGAGATGCGCACGCGCTGTAGCGTGCACTTTTTTATTACACAGACATTGCGCGTAACGCGTAGGAGACACACACATGTCAGATAACATTTTACAGCTGGTGGTTTTTGTTTTTGTCACCGCTTTAATTGGTGGCCTTACTTATTGGAAATGCCGAGGTCAAAATCGTAATAACGGACAAAGCCAAACCAAAGAGTATTTTTTAGCGGGCGGTGGCCTTACTTGGATGTTTGTTGCAGGTTCAATAACACTTACTAACTTAAGTACCGACCAACTAGTGGGTATGAATGGTAACCAAATGGCTTTGCTTGTTTGGTGGGAGCTTGCGGCGATTATTGGCTTAATTATTTTAGCCAAAGTGTTTATTCCTGTTTATTATAAATACAACTGTACAACGACCACAGAGCTTTTAGAAAAGCGCTATAACAACAAACATATTCGCGCTGTTATTGGGGGATTATTCTTTTTAGGTAATGCACTTATTTACATGCCAGCGGTAATTTACTCAGGTGCGCTGTTTATGCAAACCATGTTTAAGGTTGATATTCCGCTAATGTATATTGCCACCGCATTTGCCATTGTAGGTGCTATTTATGCGTTTTTTGGTGGTCTACGTGCAGTTGCAGTGTCTGATACTTATAACGGCTTACTGGTACTGGGTATGGCTGTTTTAGTGGTGTTTTTAGCACTAAATGCGATTGATTATGACTTTACGGGTATTCCTGAGGAGCGCTTAACACTCATCGGCGATGCTGATTCACCTATTCCATGGCCAACACTTTTAACCGGTATGATCTTTATTCAAATGTATTACTGGGGTACTAACCAAACAATTACGCAACGAGCCATGGCTGCTCCTAATGTTAAAGAAGCGCAAAAAGGTATATTTGCCGCAGCGGGAATTCGTTTTTTAATCGTCCCTGCCATTGTGGTATTACCGGGTATCATTTCGTTTAAACTTTACGGCGATATTGGCGACGCTGCTTATGGTCGAATTGTAGGTGATGTAATGCCAGCATGGTTAACCGGTGTGTTTGCAGCGGCAATGGCGGCGGCAGTGCTGTCTACTTACAACAGCTTATTAAATTCAGCTACAGCACTATACGTGTGTGACATTCACGAAGCTTACTTTAATAAAGAGCCAAGTGTTGTAAAGCTAAGTGGTTACGTAACATTGCTACTAACAAGCTTAACACTGGTACTTGTACCAATTTACCAGCAAGCCGACAGTATTATTAACTTACTACAGCAATTAAACGGCTTATTAAGTATGCCTATATTCTCAATTTTTGTAGTGGGCTTATTATTTAAAAATGTTGATGCACGTGCAGGTATTGCAGCAGTAATTTTAGGTGTTGTAATGTACGGCATGCTTACGTTTGCAAACTCACCACTACATACTGACATTCATTACATTCATTTAATGCCAATTACACTGATTGTATGTGTAGCTTTTGCATTGATAGTAAATAAAGTGGTATTTGGTTTGAATGCGCAGTGGGCAGGTAAAACACCGGCACTTGATGACGCAGGACAAGTACAAGTACAAAAATAGATTGTAAATAGTTTAAGCTGATAAAATCGGTCATGGGGCAACTCTGGCCGATTTTTTATATATATTAAAAGCAATAACAGAGCTTTAAAGTAAAGGTTAGTTTAATACCTTTTATTACAGTGGTACTTCCAGTGAGTTTATCTGACTATTTGCGATGTAAAGACTATCAAAACCTAATTTGTATGATATATACTATTATTATTGAGTGTCACCATCTGATAGATTGTGGCTCAAGCAAAGAGATACATTTAGTAAATAGTGTAGCTTACTAATTTTCGTTATATTTATAACTCACACAATGAACAAGAGGATAGGAAAATCATGGCCGACACTAAATCATTTTATCGATTAGACAGTGTAAACAGCACCGTTATTTTCGACTGCCAGAGCAAAACACCGGCGTTACTGTACTTTGGTAAACGCCTATCTGAGCAAACAACAGAAACAATGCTTACTCAGCTTGCTACCCGTCAAGAAGTAAAATGTGCCGTGGTTGAAGAAGCGCCTATTTCTTTATCTCCTTTATTAGGCGAAGGCTTTACTGGCGCGCCAGGGCTTGAGCTAGTAAATGATTCAATCGCATGGTCAGTTGGGCCAGAGCTTCAAGAAGTGCGTCAGCCTTCAAGTGCGACTGTTGAGTTTGTAAGTGTAGATAAGCTTCGTGGTATTGAAGTCGTGCACAGCATTACGCTTGACAATAACAGTGACGTACTAAGTGCACATACTGTATTAACTAATTTAGGTGACTCACCACTGGGCGTTAATTTTTGCGCCGCGCCAACATTTCAATTGCCAGATAGCGTAAGCAAAATAGTGAGCTTTGAAGGTCGTTGGTCAAACGAATTCCAGCGTCAATCTGTTGATTTAGTGCTTGGGAGCTTTGTACGTGAAAACCGTAAAGGCAAAACATCACACGATGTGTTTCCTGGTTTATTAGTGCATAACGAAAATGCAGGCGAGCAACACGGCGAATGTTACGGCTTTCATTTAGGTTGGAGCGGCAACAATAAACTACGCGCAGAGCTTTTAGCTGAAGGTCGTCGTTATGTACAAATGGGTGAGCTATTACTTCCTGGTGAGCTTACGCTTGCTAAAGGTCAAACGTATCAAAGCCCGAGCATTTATGGCTCGTTTTCAAGTGAAGGTTTTAGTGCGCTTTCTCGTAATTTCCATCGTTTTGTTAAAGCTAATTTACTTAGCCAAGCTCAACGTGAAAAAGCGCGCCCTGTGCATTACAACACGTGGGAAGGTATTTACTTTGATCACGACGTAGACACGCTTAAGCAACTAGCCGACAAAGTAGCGCCGTTAGGTATTGAGCGTTTTGTACTTGATGATGGCTGGTTTAAAGGCCGCCGTGGCGACAATGCAGGCTTAGGTGATTGGACAGTAGATTACAAAATTTACCCTGATGGTTTATCGCCAGTCATTGATCATGTTAATAGCTTAGGTATGGAGTTTGGTATTTGGTTTGAACCAGAAATGGTTAACCCAGATAGTGATTTATACCGCGCGCATCCTGATTGGGTTTTAGGCTCAGAAAATAACGAGCAGTTAAGCTTTAGAAATCAGCTAGTACTTGATTTAACGCGCTCTGAGGTTGTTGAGTACCTATACAAAGCGATTGACGATATTTTAGTTGAATACCCAACTATTAAGTACATTAAATGGGATATGAACCGCGATATTAACCATGCGGGTAATTTTGATGGCAAGCCTGCTGTGCATCAGCAAACATTGGCACTTTATCGTTTAATTGACCGTATTAAAGCGGCGCACCCTGGTCTTGAAATAGAAAGCTGTTCGTCAGGTGGTGCACGTGTAGATTACGGCGTACTTGCACACACAGATCGTGTATGGACGTCAGATTCAAACGATGCGCTAGATCGCCTTGAAATACAGCGTGGATGTTCTTTCTTTTTCCCATCGTCGGTTATGGGTGCACACGTAGGCCCACGCGATTGTCATATCACAGGGCGTAATGTAAGTATTGAAATGCGTGCTGCGGTATCAATGTTTGGCCACATGGGAATCGAAATGGACCCACGTGAACTGACCGATCACGAATACAATGCACTTAAAGCGGCAATAGCACTTCATAAAGAGCATCGTGAGTTTATTCATGCTGCCGATTTATACCGCCTAGATAGCGACGATTTATCAATTAACTTTGGTTTAATTGATGCGCAAAAAACAAAAGCGTTATTTGCCTATAACAGCGTTCGCGAAACACCGCGTACAGCGCCTAATAAGCTTCGTTTTGTTGGCCTAGATGCCGATGCGCAGTACACACTTAATTTAGTGTGGCCGGTAAAATTTGAAGAGTATCGCCCATCTTCTATTGCTGCGGTAAATGGTCAAACATTTACAGGTGAAGCGCTAATGCAGTTTGGTTTACAAATGCCAATTTCATTCCCGCAAACATCGCTTATATTTGAGCTTAATAAAGCTTAAATTTAACTAAGAGCAGTAAAGGGCGAAAATCGCTTTTATGCTGCTCTATTGAGATATCAGAAGTCAGCTCTATATTGTTTAGAGCTGACTTTTTTATATCCTTAGTAAGCTAATTTAGTAAATTAACTTAGTAAACTCAAAAATATAGAAAATAGAGTGGTTACGCTTGCGCGTAATTTTGCTTATTACCCAACCAACGTTGAATTAGCGGGTCAACAACCTCTGGGTGTTGCTTAAGCATTTGCTGTGCAATCGGTCTAACTTGGTTGAGGATGTGCTTATCGCGGGTAAGATCGGCAATTTTAAACTCGGCTAACCCTGTTTGTTTTGTACCGAGTACTTCACCAGGGCCACGAATTTCTAAATCGCGCTCTGCTATCACAAAGCCATCGTTACTATCGCGTAGTACACCTAATCGCTTTTGAGCGGTATGAGACAGTGGTGCGTGGTATAAAAGCACGCAATGCGATGCAGTAGCGCCACGGCCAACTCGCCCACGTAACTGATGCAGCTGTGCTAAGCCTAAGCGCTCAGGGTTTTCTATAATGATTAAGCTCGCATTAGGGACATCTACACCAACTTCAATAACCGTAGTGGCTACTAATACGTGTATGTTTCCTGCCTTAAACTCGCTCATAATGGCTTGTTTTTCAGCTGATTTCATTCGCCCATGTACTAAGCCTACGTTTAGCTCTGGTAGTGCTTTTTTTAACTGCAGTGCGCTGTCTTCGGCGGCTTGGCATTGCAGTACTTCAGATTCATCAATAAGTGTACACACCCAATAAACTTGGCGGCCTTGCTCGTTACACGCTAATTTAACGCGGGCAATAATATCGTCTCTGCGAGTATCAGGAAGTGCCACTGTTGTGATTGGCGTACGCCCAGGTGGCAGCTCGTCAATCACAGAGGTTTCTAAGTCGGCATAGGCGGTCATAGCGAGTGTACGTGGGATAGGTGTTGCGGTCATAACTAGTTGATGAGGGTAACAATCACCAAACTTACCCTTTTGGCGTAGTGATAAACGCTGGTGGACACCAAAGCGGTGTTGTTCATCAATAACGATAAGCACTAAGTTATTAAACTTAACTTCATCTTGAAATAAGGCGTGAGTACCTACAATCATTTGCGCTTCACCAGAGGCTATTTTTTCAAGTGTTGCTACGCGCTCTTTGCCTTTTGTTTTACCGCCAAGCCAAGCAACTGTTATACCTAGTTGATTAAACCACGTTGTAAAATTAACACCATGTTGCTCTGATAAAATTTCAGTAGGAGCCATTAAAGCGACTTGAAAGCCCTGCGCAATGGCTGTTAGTGCACTAAGTGCTGCTACTAGGGTTTTACCAGAGCCTACATCGCCTTGTACTAAACGCATCATGGGATACGCGTGTTGCATGTCACCTTTAATTTCAGCAACTACGCGGCTTTGCGCATTTGTGGGTGCAAAAGGAAGTTGCTCTAAAAACTGGCTTTCTAATGTGTTTACCGGATTTAATGCCACGGCTTTAACTTGTTGTCCTTGCTCTCGTACTTTTAATAAGCTGAGGTTTTGAGCAAGTAACTCCTCAAATACAAGGCGCTGTTGAGCAGGGTGAGTACCTTGCTCTAATGCAGTTACATCAACATCATTTGGTGGGCGGTGCAGTAATAATAAGGCGTCACTTAGCGGCATATTTGATGGCTGCCACTGTGAAGGCAGTAGTTCTTCTACTGAGTATTTATTTAGTAAATCAATAGCCTGTTCGCTTAAAGCTCTAATCGATAGTTGCTTTAAGCCTTCGGTTGTTGAATAAACGGGCGTTAATGTTGTCGCTACCGGCTGCTCGTTAGAGGTATCGCTGATGCTGTATTCAGGATGACTCATTTCAAAGCCAACACGGCCACGGCGCACTTCACCAAAACAACGTATTATTTTACCAGCGCTAAATGCGTTTTTTTGTGCAGCGGTAAAATTAAAAAATCGTAGTGTTAGCCTGCCAGTACCATCATTGATTTGGCAAACAAGCATGCGCCTTTTTCCAAACGTGATTTGGCTTGTTTCAATTGTTGCTTCAACACTCACGTGGCTATGTAGTGACAACTCATTAATTGCGTATAAGCGAGTGCGATCTTCATAGCGAAGTGGCAAATGAAAAAGCATATCTTGCACAGTTAAAATACCTAGCTTTAACAAACGCTCAGCCATTTTTGGGCCGACCCCTTTGAGCTCTGTAATTGGGTATTGATTTAAGCTAGGTTTAGACAAATTATATCAATCTTATTATTTGTGAATAAGTTAAGTGTACTTACAGAGCTTTAGTCCATCAAGTATGTTTTAAAGCTTGCCAAAATTGCTCGTCAGCGACTATTTCGCCGTTTTCATCAAGTGCAGGATAAGGTAATTTTTTTTGTTTACACTGCCTTGCGATAATAGGGTGGCAGCCTTCAAAGTAAAGTGGATGTTTAACTTCGGCGCTCAACATATCTCTATTATATAAACCAGCCAGCTCGCGTTGGCGCTGTGCTTCAAACAATATTAGCGCAGCAGCAACTGAAACATTTAGCGATTGCACCATGCCTTGCATTGGAATAATAATATTTTGATCGGCATATTCTAGGGCTTTTTCTGATATCCCTGTTTTTTCTTGTCCAACAATAATAGCCGTTGGCTTGGTGTAATCTACTTCTCTAAAATCAACGGCATCTTCTGATAAGTGAGTCGCTAATATTTGTATTTCTGGATTGCGTTCACGCATTGCAGTAACTGCATCATCAATATTTCTATGTAAGTGCGTCTCTAGCCAGTTTTTACTGCCACCTGAGGTATTATTTGTTAGCCATTTTTGCTTTTCAGGCCATACAGCATGTACGTGATGACAACCAACCGCATCAGCACTTCGTACTATTGCAGATAAGTTATGGTGTTTGTGCACGTCTTCTAAGCACACGGTTAAGTCTGTTTGACGGCGCGAAAGTACGTCTTCGATTCTTTGATAGCGAGTTTGCTGCATGGTTATCCTCTTTTTTCGGCAATTATACGAGATTTTTGCAGTTAAGGCATTACCGTACGGCTAATTGGATTTTGTAGAGAAATCAGTGTTTCTGTTGATTGAATGGCTTCTATTGCCTGTATTTTATTAATCAGCACATCTTGTAAGTGATCAATGGACTTTGTCATTACCTTTATAAATATACTGTAGTTACCTGTTGTGTAATAAGCCTCTACCACTTCCTCCAATGCTTCTAGCTTTATAAGTGTTTGTGGGTAATCACGTGCGTTATTTAAATTAATACCTATAAAGCAACACACATCGTAGCCTAGCTGTTTAGTATTAATCGTTAATTGGGTGCCTGTAATGATCCCTGCTTGCTTCATTTTTTCAATTCTTACGTGAATTGTCCCAGCGCTTACATTAAATCTTTTTGCTAATTCGGCGTACGCAGTACGGGCATTTTCCATTAATGCATGAAGTATCTGTTTATCGAGATTATCGATTAAATAATTTTCCATTATATTTTTCTCATAAAATTATCGAATATATGATTTTTATACCACTTAATTGATGGTTTTAATATGTTAAAGCTATTTTTATTATGGGATGTTGAATTAATTCATCAAATCGTTACATTAACCTCATTAAAGGCGCTCATTAGGGCGCTTTTTATAAATTAAGCAAGTAACAATAACTGGGAATGAGGCCAATTATTATGAGTTCACACTATGTGCAGCAACAGCAGCAAATAAGTAAAGTTAAACAATTTTTTTCACAGCAACTAGAAACCCAACTTGGGCTGGTTGAGGTTCAAGCCCCTATTTTGGCTAAAGTAGGTGACGGCACGCAAGATAACTTAAGCGGCCATGAAAACGCAGTTGCTGTAAATGTAAAAGCGATTACAGATAGCCGCTACGAAGTGGTGCATTCATTGGCTAAGTGGAAACGTAAAACACTGGCAACTTATGGCTTTGGTGTTGGTGAGGGTATTTATACTCAAATGAAAGCTTTGCGCCCAGATGAAGATTCATTAAGTCCTATTCATTCTGTATATGTTGATCAATGGGATTGGGAAAAAGTAATTAACGAAACCACAGAGCGTTCGCTGGCAACACTAAAGCAAACTGTTCAATCTATTTATAAAGGGATAAAAGAGACGGAAGCTTTTGTAAGTGAGTCTTATGGTTTGACGCCTTTTTTACCGGACGACATTAAGTTTGTGCACAGTGAAGAGCTACGTAAAATGTACCCTGACTTTAGCGCTAAACAGCGCGAAAAAGCCATTGCACAAGAATATGGTGCTGTATTTTTAATTGGTATTGGTGGCGCGCTTGGTGATGGCAAAATCCATGATGTAAGAGCCCCAGATTACGATGATTGGTCTACGCCAACGTGCGATCAATATATGGGTTTAAATGGTGATATTTTAGTATGGAACCCAGTACTTGAAGACGCATTTGAAATTTCATCAATGGGTATACGTGTAAGTCCTGAGGTTTTAAAAGCGCAGTTAAGTACAACTGGAGATGAAGACCGCTTAGAGTTTGATTGGCATAAAGCGCTACTACAAAGTAAATTTCCGCAAACAATTGGCGGTGGAATAGGGCAGTCGCGCTTAGCGATGCTCTTGCTACAAAAGCAGCATATTGGTCAAGTACAAGTGGGTGTATGGCCGCAGCAAACACATGCTGAGGTAAGCGGTTTACTTTAAATGTGAATAAATTTGAGTGCTCAATAGAGCACTCAGTTATTAGCTTGTTTTGAACTCTATTTCAATTTTGTTATTCAAAAGTTTAACGTTGCACGGAGGGTAATTGCGGATTGTTTTGAGTACTTTATCAAAAATATGAATCTCTACACCTGAATGCAAAACAGAATTTACCGCTAAATTAGCGTCGTTAAGTAAATCGTGTAAGTCGTGATCTAAGTTTGAAAGACGTTTTTCTAATTGCTCTGCCTGCTCACAATAATGCTTTTGAGTAGCACCAATTTTAGTAATTAATAGTTTTTTCTTTTCGGCATCCTTCACTAAATCAGTTTTTTCTAGTGCTGCTTGCAACGTGTCTAGCTGTGCATCTGTTTTAGCTAAGTCTTTAAAGCAATTATCAGTATCAGCGGTTATTTCGGCGCCAGAAGCCGCTAGGTTAATAATCATTTTAGCGCCTGATTCATTCCCTATTTCGCCAGCAATGAGGGTCGTTGCATCGAGTATTTCGCCACCAAATATTTTACCCTTAGGTAAGTCGGATTGACCAACTTGCAGTAAGCGTTTAGCTTTCATTACACAGTGGCTTGTTTGGCGATCAATAAAAATATTATTTGCTTCTAGGTAGCAATACTGTGAATGGGATACGTGAATATCACCTCGTGCAATAAGCTTACAAGACAGTGATTGTTCATCGGCTTTTTGATGGCCAATAATGCCTTGTTTAACGGTGATGTTTCCGCCTGCGGTAAGCTCTCCTGATTCAACAGTGCCAAATATAGTAATATCGCCTTTGGCTGTTACTTTCATTCCAGGGTCTATATTACGGGTAACAATAACACTTCCTTGAAAGTCAATGTGGCCGCTTTTTACGTTTACATCTGAAATGGTAAAAATATCGTCGACACGCATACCATTATTAATTTCAACCGGAACACCTGCAATAGTAGAGACTAGTTCAAGCGGATTTAGCTTTGATATTTCGGTGCCTTCGCCTGCTACTAATTGTTTATTTTCTCCGGGTTTTGCGGGCAGTATGTCACCTATTACGGTGAAGCCTTCTTTACCAGGGGTTGCTGGTTGTTGGCGAATAAGCACAGAGCCTGGCTCTACGCTTGCAAGCTTGCCAAAGTCGCGCATATCCACGCTGCCATCTTCTTTGAGCTTGGGGGTTTTTAAACGGTCTTTTAAAGTCTCTACGGTTGTTATTAGTTTACTGGCCAAACCATCACTTGGTAGCCTACCTTTAGCTAATACTCCCTTAACGACAGAACCCACTGTATGCTCAAACTGTTTTTGCAGTAGCAACTCTAAAAATGCTTGCTTATAGCCACGCACAATTCCTGCTTTAACGAGTTGTTTTTTTGCATCTTCTAAACTTAATAATTTTCCGCCTTGGGCAAGGGTTAGCTCGCCAATGGCCAACATTTTATCGTCGCTAATTGTTACATTTAAAGTGGCATTGTGTTTTGTTGCTACAACCAGAGTGTGTTGTGTGTTTTCGTTTTTAAAAAAATCATTAATAGCGTCATGATCTATTTTGCAGTCGCAAAAAGCTGACTTTTCGAGAGCCTCTAAAATAAATGCAGCGCTGGGAGGAATATGTTCTTTTACATCAAGTAAAACATTTCCATTGTTGGCAAGCTTAAACACGAGTTAATCCTTTTTTACTACTTAAGTTAAGTTTGTTTTTTAAAACACAACTACAGATTGCTAGAAATTTACATTTGAGTCAAGAAGTCACAGAGAACGAAGTGCTAAGAGAGAAAGAAAGGCTATAGAGAGGCTCTATAGCCTGTAATACTTAATTGGTAGAAGGAAGTTCCATTATTCCATCTATTTCAACTTGTGCACCTTTTGGAAGTGCACGAACACCTAATGCAGCTCTCGCTGGGTAAGGTTGTTTAAAGTATTGGCTCATTACTTCATTTACAGTAGCGAAGTTAGATAGATCTGTTAGGTAAATATTGATTTTAACTAAGTCTTGGATTTTTCCGCCTGCTTCTTCACATACCGCAGTAATATTTTTAAATACTTGATGCGTTTGCTCACTAAAGTCTTCTGAAATCATTTCCATCGTTTCTGGAACTAGTGGAATTTGACCAGATAAATAAACAGCGGTACCTACTTTAACTGCTTGGCTGTAAGTGCCAATGGCAGCAGGTGCTTTGTCGGTAGAGATAAATGCTTTATTCATGTGTTTCCTATTTTACTTTTTACGATAGACTTTTTGTACATCAGGCATAACGCGAATGCGGCGCATAATGTTAGCAACGTGGATACGGTTTTTAACGGTAACCCCTAAATCTATCACGTATAAATTACTTTCTTTTTCATCGGTGGTTATTTCTACAATATTGGCTTGGGTTGTAGTAACAACATTGGTTAATTTAGCCAGAGCCCCCTGATGATTAATAATTTCAACTCTCAGAGCTGCAATATATTCTTTCTCTGGGTTATCGTCCCATTTTACAACTAAGTATTTAGAGCGCTCATTTTCCCAGCCACGGATGTTTTTACATTCTTGGCGGTGAACGGTCAGGCCCTTACCTTGGCTTACATGAGCTGTAATAGCATCGCCAGGTACAGGTCGGCAACACTTAGAGTAATTAACTAGCATGCCCTCAGTACCAATAATGGTTGCTTTGGCTTGGTTTGTTATATCAGTTAAATCGTCATTGTCATTTTGCAATAAGCGCTTGGCAATTAACATGCTCATTAAGTTACCAGAGCCAATTTCTACCAACAACTCTAAAACTGTGGAGAGTTCGTGTTCTTCAAGTACTCTCGCTATATTTTCATCAGCAATACTATCTAGTTTGTTTTCGCCTAATGCCGAATCAAGTAAACGACGCCCTAAAAGCATAGCTTCTTCATGATGCTGGCTTCTAAGGTAGTTACGAACACCTAAGCGTGCCTTACCAGTAACAATAAAGTTTAGCCATGTTGCATTAGGGTGGGCACCTGAGCTTGTTATTATCTCTATGGTTTGCCCTGTATCTAAGGGCCTACTTAAAGGGTGCGGCTTGCGATTAACGCGTGCGCCTACACAGGTGTTACCTACATCAGTATGCACGGCATAAGCAAAATCGACTGCGGTAGCACCCATTGGTAGCTCAACAATACGCCCATCTGGTGTAAATACGTAAATTTCTTCTGGGAATAGCTCAGTTTTTACATTTTCAATAAATTCAAATGATGAACCCGCACTTTGCTGAAGCTCTAATAAGCTCTGCATCCACTGGCGAGCACGTTGCTGCGAAGTATTACCTGCGCCATCACCTGCTTTTTTATACATCCAATGCGCCGCTACACCTTTGTCGGCCATATGATCCATATCATGAGTACGAATTTGAATTTCAACAGGTATACCGTGAGGACCAACTAATGAAGTATGAAGCGATTGGTAACCATTTGTTTTTGGTACTGCAATATAATCTTTAAAGCGTGTTTCAATAGGTTTATAAAGACTATGAGCTACACCTAATACACGATAACACGTATCCATAGAGTCAACTGCAATTCTAAACGCGTAAATATCCATAACTTCGTTAAATAGCAGTTCTTTATTAAGCATTTTTTTATAAATACTATATAAATGTTTTTCACGGCCTGACACAGTTGCTTTAATGCCTGATTCTTCAAGACGTGCTTCTATTTCATGTTGGATATTAGTAATAACTTCTTTGCGATTACCGCGTGCTTTAGCAACTTCCGATTTAAGTGCGCGATGACGCATAGGATATAAAGCTTGAAAACCTAAGTCTTCAAGTTCATTTTTAATATCGTGAATACCTAAGCGGTTTGCAATTGGTGCGTAAATTTCTAGTGTTTCACGCGCTATTCTGCGGCGCTTATCTGGGCGCAATGCGCCTAAAGTACGCATATTGTGTGTTCTATCAGCAAGCTTGATTAAAATGACTCGAATATCCTGAGTCATTGCCATAATCATTTTGCGGTAGTTTTCAGCTTGGAATTCTTTTTTATCTTTAAAGCTAAGCTTATCGAGCTTACTCACACCTTCAACTAGCTCTGCAACAGTTTCGCCAAATATCTCGGCTAAATCTTGTTGACTAAAATCAGTATCTTCAATTACATCATGCATTAGCGCGGCCATGAGCGTTTCATGGTCAAGATGCATGCCTGCAAGAATTTGGGTTACTTCTACTGGGTGCGTTATGTAAGGTTCGCCACTCGAGCGAGTTTGTCCTTCATGGGCCTCTCGGGCTACCACGTAAGATTTTTGAACCAGCTCTACATCAGCAGCGGGCAAGTATTCTGAGATTTTCTTTTTAAGACCTTCAAAAAGATACATTCACACTCCAATGTTCTAGGGCCTGTTGACCTTTCAGGATTAAAATTTGTTCAATCTAGGGGCGATTTAATTGTGGCGCGAGGTTTTTAGCCTAGCGGGCTAAGTAAAAATCGAGCAACAAAGAGTAAAGTGCCCCTAGGCAGAACCCTTTAGGCAGCGCATGTTTTGCATTTATGCTGCGTTATCGCCTATTTATGGGGAATAACCACACTACATAGGCTCTGCCTTGCCTAAATACCAAACATACTACTGCAAATTTAACCTCGAAAGATAGACAGCCCTAGTGAAGCAAATTAGGTAAGTTACGAATATACGATGAAATGAAAGGATTGCCAACGGCTATAGTAGAAATACTGCGCCGTTGGCTAAATCAGACCGGGAGGTCGATTATTGGTTGCCACCAACAATAGCGGCAACAGCAGCTAATTCAGCTGCTTCTTGGTGTTGTTGTTCTTCACGGTCAATTAAGTCCATTGAAGAGCTATCAACTAAACCTAGTTCAATTTCACGTAAAGCAACTACCGTTGGCTTATCGTTTTCAGGGTCTACTAGTGGAGTTTTACCACCAACAGCAATTTGGCGGGCACGACGAGCCGCAACTAAAATTAAGTCAAAACGATTACCAACTGCATCTACTGCATCTTCAACTGTTACGCGGGCCATCACAGCACTCCAAAAATAATTTAAATCAAAGACGTAGTTTACTGCAAGCAGCCACTTTCGCCAATAGCCAGTGTTCAATTTTTATCAGTTTTACTTGTCTAAGCCTGATTTAAATAGACTTAAATTATTTAAGCAGGCTATTTAGTAAAACTTGATGGCGTTCTTCTTGCGCTTTTAGGGTTAAGCGCTGAGCCATTACAATCATTTCTATGTCGCCAAGCGCGCTCTCAAAGTCATCATTAACAATTACATAGTCGTATTCGTTATAATGTGATGTTTCAGATTGTGCTTTTGCCATACGAGAGGCAATAACTTCAGCTGAATCTTGGCCACGGTTATTTAAGCGTTGCTCTAATTCTTCTTTTGAAGGAGGTAGTATAAAAATAGTTTGTACGCTTGGCATAATTTTGCGCACTTGCTGAGCGCCTTGCCAATCAATATCTAAAAACACATCAATACCCGCATCAAGTTGCGACTCAATAGCTTGCTTTGATGTGCCGTAGTAATTATCGAATACTTGAGCCCATTCAAAAAAGTCATCTTTGGCAATAAGCGCTTTAAATTCGTCTGTAGATACAAAGTGATAATGCACGCCATTTTCTTCACCTGGGCGAGGGGCGCGAGTTGTATGTGATACAGATACTTTCATGTCAGCGTGTTTTTTTAATAACGCATTGATTAAGCTTGATTTACCAGCACCAGAAGGGGCTGACAAAATAAATAAGTTACCGCGAGTTTGTGCCATTTTTTCTCTACCTAAAAATAAACAGGCCTGGGTTACAAGTAAGCCAAGCCTTTAATTAACTGCATTGTACTTTAATTAGCTCACCTTGCTCAAGTTAGTCGTGCTCATGTTGGTCATGCCCAAATTGGCTTGGGCGTATTTTGCTAAGTTAGATTTTAAATAAAATTGCAGTTTAAAATTGTCAACAGAACTAGCCGCTAGATATAAGTATTTGATAAGGTGAAGTATCACCTAGTAAAGGAGCCTTTATGCTTAATAAAACCTTATTTACCGCACAACAAGTAAGAGACAATGAAGCTTTAGCTGCTAAAAACAGTCATTGTGATTTATTTACACTAATGCAGCGTGCAGGCGAAGCTGTATATAAGCAATGGCAGTTATTTGATGCACAGCATACATTAGTTATTGTTGGCCATGGTAACAACGCTGGAGACGGTTATATTGTTGCAAGGCTTATTATGCAATCAGGTAAAAAGGTAACAGTATGCGCAGCTGAGCCTAATAAAGTATTAACCGGTGATGCAGCAAAAGCGCAGCAGTTATGGATTGAAGCGGGTGGGGTGGTTTCTCATTTTACAAAAGATGCTCTTAATGAGTGCGATATCGTTATTGATGCGCTCCTTGGTACTGGGCTTAATAGCGCCGTGCGCGATAATTTTGCGAATATAATTAACGCTGTAAATAACAGTGGTAAGCCCGTAATAAGCATTGATATTCCATCAGGCATTGAAGCAAATACAGGACAGCCTTTAGGGTGCGCAGTACAAGCTACTTCAACCGTTACTTTTGTAGGTATAAAGCAAGGGCTCACAACGACGGCAGGTAAACAATATAGCGGTAAGTTAGTTTTTGATGATTTAGCAATTGGCGATGCGTTTACTAGTATAGCTCAATCATCAGGAACCTTGATAAATATTAATAGCTTTAAAGGAATTGCCACGCGGGCAATCAATAGTCACAAAGGCAGCCATGGCAAGCTTTTATGTGTTGGTGGCAATCAAGGTACTGCAGGTGCAATTAGGTTAAGTAGTGAAGCAGCTCTTAGAACGGGTGCTGGCATGGTAAGGGTGTATACACACGAAAGCTCAATAACGCCTATTAGTATTGGCAGACCAGAGCTTATGGTAAGCAGTAATAACTTACATCAAGCGCTAGAGTGGGCAAGCTGCGTTGTTATTGGCCCAGGGCTTGGGCAAGACGAGTGGGCACAACAAACATTCGATGAAGTAATGCAATATTGCCAAAACAATAAAATGCCATTGGTTATAGATGCAGACGCCCTTAATTTACTCGCTAAGCAAGCCTCATCGTATGTGTTAGAGCAATGCGTACTTACGCCACATCCAGGCGAAGCTTCGCGACTGCTAAGTGTTAGTACCAGCGACATAGAATCAGACCGCTTTAATTATGCTCGCCTTTGCGCCAAGCGCTATAACGCGACTTGTGTATTAAAAGGCGCAGGAACATTAATAGATAATGCCCAGCACACGTGGGTGTGTGAAGATGGCAACCCAGCACTTGCAGTTGGCGGCAGTGGCGACGTACTCACTGGTATTATTGGGGCATTACTTGCTCAAGGTTTAACTATTGATGAAGCAGCACGCTATGGCGTAACACTGCACGCTAAAGCCGGTGATATCGCAAGTGAGCGAGATGGGCAAAGGGGAATGCTACCCAGTGATTTATTCCCAGTTGTAAGAGAGTTAGTTAATAAAGTGACGTGAGTTACAGCGTCACTCAACTATTAGTCTTCGGCTTTAAATTGTGGAACGTTACTGCACCCATTAAAAAGCATACACCTACATAAAGCCAAGCACTGCTCGCTATAATATTCCACGTATCGGCTCGTATTAATGCAGGGATAATTATTAAGCTTCGTATGATACACAAGGTTGCAATAACAATTAAAGCGGTTCTAGTAAGTACTATGTTACGCACTAAACCAATTGCTGATAAGGCAAATGCAGTACAGGCAAACATAAGTCCAGCTACTGCAATACTGCCTAAAGGCGCAAGGAGCGTACCTTGCTGTGATGATTCTATTATTTGTATTGGAGCGCGAGCAAATATAAACCAACTAGTGCCACCCCATATACAAAGTAAATGCCATACAGCCGCTGCAGATGCAATAACTCCCGCACTTAATAAAAATTTTGCTTTTATATTTAACAGCATTTTATCTCACTGATTATTAAGCTGTAATAAATCCCATTTTGTACCATACAAGTCTTCAAAAACCGCTACGGTGCCATAGGGTTCTACTCTAGGCTCTTCGTTAAATGTAACGCCTTTAAAAAGCATTAAATTATAATCTCGCCAGAAATCATTAGTATGCAAAAATAAAAACACGCGACCACCTGTTTGATTACCAATAGCACTCATCTGTTCGGGCGTTGTGGCTTTAGCAAGCAGCAGATTAGTCCTGCTCGAATTAGTCTCGTTTGAATTTGGAGGTTAAATTAATACCCAGCGTTTACCATCACCTAAGTTAGTATCCTCGACTAACTCAAAGTTGAGCTTTTGAGTATAAAACTCAATGGCATCGCCGTAGTCCTTAATAACTAATGCAATGCTGCTTATATGCTGTTGAACGTTAGTCATGTTTGGTTTACTCCGTACTATTAAATAAATGTGCTTTTTATCATATTAGTTAGCGACTTCGCAGGGTATATGCCCGCAGTATGCAACTTAGTTATAGGTATAAATTAAACAATATCAATCTGCTTTATAATAAAAAGCAAAACCCAGCCGAGGCTGGGTCTACTTTAAATCGATTTTTTAGTACTAAGTGCATAAAGTGTTTATCTGTGTAATTCACCAGCACGTTCTGGTTGATAGGTTACTTCTTTTATTTTTACCTTTATCAAGCCGCCACTCGGTTTAGGCCACTCAATTTCGTCGCCTTGGTTTAGCCCAAGTAATGCGCTACCAACGGGGGATAATATCGATATTTTATCGCCGCTTGAGTCACTGTTTTTTGGGTACACTAAGGTTAACGTAAATTCTTCTTTAGAAGACTCAACAATAAAGTTTACAGTTGAGTTCATTGTTACAACTGACGATGGCATATCTTTAGGTTCGACTATTGTTGCTCGTGCCAGTTCAGCTTCCAATTCTTCTTTATTAGCAAAGCTACCTGCAGGCAATGATTCCATTAAGTCATACAATCTATCTGCATCGAGTGATGAGATGATTAGTTCAGGTTTTTTATTCATCTTAATAATTTTTAATAAATAAAATTAACTCTGAGTATGGCTTGGCATGCATTTAAGAAGCAAAGGGATACGCGAAGTCATTTTATTAATTAGCCACACCTGTGGCTTTTACTTTATTTGTGCCCAATAGCTAAAAACCCAGCCGAAGCTGGGTTTTTATTTGAGCTAGGTGTTTAGGGGATGATTACATCATTCCGCCCATACCACCCATTCCGCCCATGCCGCCCATATCAGGTGCACCAGCAGATTCGTCTTTAGGGATTTCAGCTACCATTGCTTCAGTAGTGATCATTAGACCCGCAATAGACCCTGCAAACTGTAGCGCAGAGCGTGTTACTTTAGTTGGATCTAGGATACCCATTTCAATCATGTCGTTGTATTCGCCAGTTGCTGCGTTGTAACCGTAGTTACCATCGCCGCCTTTAACTGCGTTAATTACAACTGATGCTTCGTCGCCTGCGTTAGTTACGATTTGACGAAGTGGTGCTTCCATCGCACGAAGTGCAACTTTAATACCGTGGTTTTGATCTTCGTTGTCGCCAACTAAATCAACTAGCTTGCTAGCAGCACGTACAAGTGCAACACCGCCGCCAGGTACTACGCCTTCTTCAACCGCTGCACGAGTTGCATTTAATGCATCTTCAACGCGGTCTTTTTTCTCTTTCATTTCGATTTCAGTAGCAGCACCTACTTTGATAACTGCAACACCGCCAGCAAGTTTAGCCATGCGCTCTTGAAGTTTTTCTTTATCGTAGTCAGATGTAGCTTCTTCAATTTGTGCTTTAATTTGAGAAACACGACCAGTAATACCCGCTTCTTCGCCAGCACCGTCAATGATAGTTGTATCATCTTTAGTGATAATTACGCGCTTAGCTGTACCTAGGTCTTCAACTGTTGCTTTTTCAAGCTCTAAGCCGATTTCTTCAGAAATAACAGTACCGCCAGTTAATACAGCGATATCTTGCAGCATTGCTTTACGACGGTCGCCAAAACCAGGTGCTTTAACAGCTGATACTTTAACAATACCGCGCATGTTATTAACTACTAATGTAGCTAGTGCTTCGCCTTCAAGGTCTTCTGCAATGATTAGTAGTGGTTTACTTGCTTTAGCAACCGCTTCTAATGTTGGTAATAATTCACGGATGTTAGATATTTTTTTATCTACAAGTAGAATGAATGGGTTATCTAGTTCAACAGTGCCTTTTTCTGGGCTGTTGATAAAGTAAGGAGATAAGTAACCACGGTCAAACTGCATGCCTTCAACAACATCTAGTTCGTTTTCAAGTGATTGACCTTCTTCTACAGTAATAACACCACTGTTGCGGCCTACTTTTTCCATTGCTTGAGCAATGATATTACCAATCTCTTGATCAGAGTTAGCAGAAATAGTACCTACTTGTGCAATTGCTTTAGTATCAGAACAAGGAACAGATAACGCTTTAAGCTCTGCAACAGCAGCAATAACTGCTTTGTCGATGCCGCGCTTAAGATCCATTGGATTCATGCCTGCTGCAACAGCTTTAAGGCCTTCATTAACAATAGACTGTGCAAGTACTGTAGCGGTAGTTGTACCATCGCCGGCTGCATCATTTGCTTTAGATGCAACTTCTTTAACCATTTGTGCGCCCATGTTTTCAAACTTGTCTTCAAGTTCGATTTCTTTTGCTACAGAAACACCATCTTTAGTGATAACTGGAGAGCCAAATGATTTGTCTAGTACAACGTTACGGCCTTTAGGACCTAATGTAACTTTTACTGCGTTTGCCAGGATGTTTACGCCAGTTAGCATTTTAGCGCGTGCGTCACCTGCAAAAAGTACTTCTTTTGCTGCCATGTTTTAAATTCCTCTAAATTCTTAAATGTTTATAAACGAAAAGTAGGTTTAGCCTACAATGCCTAAAATATTATCTTCACGCATGATCAGGTACTCTTGACCTTCGATCTTTTCAACTTTTTCAACATATGAGCCAAATAACACAGTGTCACCGGCTTTAACTTCTAACGCTCTCACGTCACCGTTATCTAAAACGCGACCATTACCTACGGCTACAACTTCTCCGCGAGTTGATTTTTCAGCTGCAGAGCCAGTTAATACAATACCGCCAGCAGATTTTGTTTCTTCTTCTAGACGTTTAACGATTACGCGATCTTGTAAAGGACGAATGTTCATGTTTTTTAGTTCTCCTAACAGTTTCTGAACAGTACAGAAAAAAGCTTTTCTAATTTGCATTCATTAATGGGGGTAGAGTGTGAAATTCCAAGAGAAAAAATGATAAATTTTTAATCTTTTCGCTCATATTCGCCATCAATAGTCGTTGGTCGTTCCATTTGCCCTTGCTCTCGTTCAGCATGTTGCTGCCCAGCAAACGGCGATGGCCCTTGTTGCCTACCTGCGCTCATTCTAACAGTTGCTTGGCTAGCAAGGCCTGCGGCCAGTTTGTTACGAATTGCAGGCGTTAATAATAGTAACCCAAACACGTCGGTCATAATGCCAGGGGTAAGTAATAATACCCCTGCAATTACAACGCATATTCCGGTAAATAATTCTTTGGCTGGCATTTGCCCTTGCGCCATTTGCGCTTGTACGTTTTGCAGCGCACCCATACCTTGTGTTTTAACCATTTTGGCACCTAAAATCGCGGTAATAACAACAAGTGCAATTGTTGCAAATCCGCCAATCACATCGCTTACTTGAATCAGCAAAGCGATTTCGATAATAGGGATGATGATAAACAACACAAATAAAAATCTAAACATAGCGCTCTCTAAATAATGACACTCAAAAGAGTTGATGAAATATAAATGAGGGTGACTAGGTCTCTTTTCAAGGTTAGGGCATAGGTATAGTCATTTTACTGATATTTAAGCGTCTACACATTGTATCGGCTATCAGATACTATGAAGCTAGACACTGTCCAATAAGAATAGGTTCATAATGACTACGCATTTTAAAATGATTTTTACGACTTGCAAAGACGAAGCAGAAGCACGCAGCCTAGCAAGGGCGTTGGTAGAAAAAAAGCTAGCAGCTTGTGTAAATATTTTACCTAACATGGGCTCTATTTATATGTGGGAGGGCGAAGTAGCAGAAGCAACTGAAGCCAAGCTACTTATAAAAACAAAAGCAGATAAAATGAACGATGTGTTTTTAACAATAAAAGAGCTACATAGCTACGAAGTGCCGGAGATTCAGGTTGTAGAAGTTTCAACTGGTAATTTGGCGTATTTTAATTGGATGGACGAGGTACTGAATTAATGCGTTTTTTCTTTTTATTGTTGGTTACATTATTAACCGTACCCGTAAAGGCTGCGACTAATAATGTGCTTGGTGATCTACTTGGGCCTCCTCAACAGACTTTTTTACCAGTAGACCAAGCGTTTGTTTTTGATTTTGACCAACAAGGCAGTACCTTGTTTGTAGGTTGGGATATAGCGCCAGACTATTATTTATATAAAAAGAAAATAGAAATTATCGCCAAAGGTGCAAACGTTCAAGTAGGCGACTCTGGCCGTGGCGAAATTATTGAAGATGAATTTTTTGGCAAAACAGAGGTTTTTTTTAATTCCGCGAGTGTTATTAGTAAGCTAAGTAATGTAACCGAAGGCGCCGTGGTTAAGGTTCGTTACCAAGGCTGTGCAAAAGCAGGGCTTTGCTATCCACCAGAAGTAATCAGCATCCCACTTAGTGTTATTAGTGGTGCACAGGTTAAAAATGTAGATCAAAATAGCGCTACCGATGAAGCGGCAACAGCGCAAAGTACATTTGCAGCACTAAACGAGCCAGCTACTGAACCTACAACAAATTCGGATGATACCGAAAAAGAACTTACTTTTACTGAACAATTAGCAAGTCAGGGCTTAATAACTAATTTACTTATATTTTTTGTTGTTGGTGTAGGCCTTGCTTTTACGCCGTGCGTATTCCCTATGTTTCCTATTTTGTCGAGCTTAATTGCGGGTCAGCAAAACCTTTCAACTAAAAAAGCGTTTGCGTTGTCGTTTGTATATATACAAGGTATGGCAGTTACCTATGCAGCGCTTGGTTTAGTTGTTGCGGCGCTTGGTGGGCAAGTGCAGGGGTATTTACAGCATCCATTTGTATTAGTTAGCTTTAGTTTACTATTTGTATTATTGGCTATGTCGATGTTTGGTTGGTACGAAATTAAACTGCCAAGCAGTATGATGAGCAAGCTAACCCAAGTAAGTAACAATCAAAAAGGCGGCAACTACGTTGGCGTATTTTTAATGGGCGTACTGTCGGGGCTAATTGCATCACCGTGTACTACAGCGCCACTGTCGGCGGCGCTCTTATTTGTTGCGCAAAGTGGTGATTACTTAGTAGGTGGTTTAACACTATACGTGCTTAGTTTAGGTATGGGGTTACCACTTTTATTACTTGGTACATCTGGCGGTAAATTGCTGCCTAAAGCAGGTGGTTGGATGGAGCAAGTTAAAACCTTGTTTGGTTTTGTGATGCTCGTTGTGCCGCTTATATTACTTGAGCGACTAGTAAGCGCCGACATTATATTATTAATGGCAGGTGTGCTTGCATTAGCAACGGCACTTTACCTACATCACTGGCAAAGTAGCCAAACACAAAGCAAGTTAAAAACTGCATTATGGTTTGCTGCAACGCTATTAGTTATGACAGGGTTTACGTTAACTAAAAACTACTTTTGGCCAGTACAAGCTGTGCAAGTTAGCTCACAAAGTAATGAGTTTAAAAAGGTGGCGGATTTAGCTGAGCTAAAAGAAGCCGTAGCGCAAGCGAGTAATGAAGGTCGAATGGTTATGGTCGACTTATATGCTGACTGGTGTGTGGCGTGTAAAGAGTTTGAGCATTACACGTTTCCAGATGCCAAAGTACAAAGTGAATTTAGCCATTATCAGCTAATTCAAGTTGATTTAACTAACAGTGACAATAAAACAATTGAGTTAATGGAAGAGTACACCGTGTTTGGTTTACCTAGTATTTTGTTTTTTAACACCCAAGGTAAAGAGCTAACTACACAACGTGTAACCGGCTTTTTAAACGCAGAAGATTTTGCTAAACACCTTGCTACAGTGCGCGCCAGCGCACAATAATAGTGCAATAGAGCCACTTGGATATACCAAGTGGCTTACGACTCCCTCCTAGTTATTCGTTCCCAAAATAGAGATTGGACCAGTATTTTGCTGCTATTTACATCGAAATCACTATAATAGTTGGTTAACGTGAGAATTTGTTGCTACATTACTTTTTTCTGCTTGCTTAAAAGCGAAAAACTACTTAGCAACCGCTTAACTCATTACTTATAGGATATATCGCGTATTATGGCTGCAAAATTTAACCTTTTAGTTATAAATGGTCCAAATTTGAACATGCTTGGCAAACGTGAACCGGATAAATACGGTTTTCAAACGCTAAGTGAAATTATGAGCGAACTAACCAGTGCCGCTGATAGTCTAGATGTTGAGTTAGCACATTTTCAAAGTAATAGTGAGCAAGCCCTCATTGAGCGAATACACAGTGCTTGGCAAGCGGTTGATTACATAATAATTAACCCTGCTGCATTTACGCATACAAGCGTTGCATTACGTGATGCATTGCTAAGTGTTGATATTCCGTTTTTTGAAGTGCACTTAAGTAATGTGCACGCACGTGAAGCCTTTCGTCATCATTCGTATTTTTCTGATGTGGCACAAGGCGTGATATGTGGATTAGGTGCAATGGGTTACCACGCAGCATTAAATGCCGCTGTGAGCCGGTTGAAAAACTCGATTTAATTTTAAATTAACACACAAACAAACAGGCGGGTCGTGTAATGGATATTCGCAAGATAAAGAAGCTTATCGAATTAGTAGAAGAATCAGGTATTGCTGAGCTAGAAATCACTGAAGGTGAAGAATCAGTACGTATTAACCGTAACAACATGAGCGCAGGCCCTGGTTACCCGCAATTTGCTCCACAGCAATATGCACCAGCGCCAGCAGCCCCTGCTCCAGTTGCAGCAGCTCCTGTAGCAGTTGAAGCAGCAGCTCCAGCAGAACCTACTGGCCATCAAGTTAAATCACCAATGGTTGGATCTTTTTATGCAGCAGCGTCTCCTGAAGCTCCAGCGTATGTAGAAGTTGGTCAGCAAGTTAAAGTTGGCGATACGCTTTGTATTATCGAAGCTATGAAAATGATGAACCAAATTGAGTCAGATAAAGCCGGTACAGTAAGAGCTATCTTAGCTGAAAATGGCGAGCCAATAGAATTTGATCAACCTCTATTCATCATTGAATAATAGCGTAACCTAAAAGGCCAACTCTAATGTTAGATAAAGTAGTCATTGCAAACCGAGGTGAAATTGCACTTCGTATATTGCGCGCCTGCAAAGAGCTTGGGATCAAAACGGTTGCTGTGCATTCAACGGCGGATCGCGATCTTAAGCATGTATTGCTTGCAGATGAAACCATCTGTATTGGTAGACCATCAGCAACTGAAAGTTATTTAGATATCCCGCGCATTATTGCTGCGGCTGAAATAACTGACGCTGTAGCGATTCATCCAGGTTACGGTTTCCTTGCAGAAAACGCTGATTTTGCCGACCAAGTTGAGCAAAGTGGTTTTGTATTTATTGGTCCAAAAGGTGACACTATTCGCCTTATGGGTGATAAAGTTTCTGCTATTTCAGCAATGCGTAAAGCAGGCGTTCCATGTGTACCAGGGTCTGATGGTCCGGTATCAGATGATAAAGAACGTAACATGCAAATCGCTAAACGAATCGGTTACCCGGTAATCATTAAAGCCGCTGGTGGCGGTGGTGGTCGTGGTATGCGTGTTGTTCGTAGCGAATCTGAACTTATTGATTCAATTGCATTAACACAGCAAGAAGCTAAGCAGTTCTTTGGTAATAGCATGGTTTACATGGAGAAATTCCTTGAAAACCCACGCCATATCGAAGTTCAAGTATTAGCAGATGGCCAAGGTAATGCAGTGCATTTAGGTGAACGTGATTGTTCTATGCAACGTCGTCACCAAAAAGTAGTTGAAGAAGCACCAGCGCCAGGTATTACTGCAGAAACACGTAAATTTATTGGTGAACGCTGTACACGTGCATGTATCGAAATCGGTTACCGCGGTGCAGGCACGTTTGAGTTTTTATACGAAAACGGCGAGTTTTACTTCATCGAAATGAATACACGTATTCAGGTTGAACACCCTGTAACTGAAATGGTTACTGGTATTGATTTAATCAAAGAGCAGTTAAAAATTGCTGCGGGTCAACCATTATCATTCACGCAAGACGACGTTGTTATTCGTGGTCATGCTATTGAGTGTCGTATTAATGCTGAAGACCCTGAAACGTTTATCCCTTCACCGGGTAAAATTACACGTTTCCATCCTGCTGGTGGCTTAGGTATTCGTTGGGACAGCCATATTTACGCTGACTATACGGTTCCACCACATTACGATTCAATGATTGGTAAGTTAATCACTTACGGTGAAAACCGTGACGTAGCTATTGCCCGCGCGCGCAATGCACTTAACGAGCTAGTAATTGACGGAATTAAAACTAATACTCCTTTGCATAAGAGAATTCTTGCAGATGAAAACTTCCAAAATGGTGGTACTAACATCCACTATCTTGAGAAGAAATTAGGATTGTAATTCTAGCCTGTAAAAAGGCGTTTTATCTTAGTTAATAACCCGAGTTATTAAGCTGATTTAAATAATTAAAAATCCGATATCAGGAGACCGATATCGGATTTTTTAATGCCTGTAATTTAAGTTTTATAGGCAATAAAAAAGTCCATAAAATATACTGCAAAGAGTAAATTCGATGGACTCAATATTTATATAATATGTTGAACTAACATTACACTAATTTAGATTCAATTAACTGTAGTGCTTCTTCTAAAATTGTTTCTACTGCTTTTTTAGCGCGCTCAGGATCGCGTGACTTTATAGTCTCTAAAATATCAGCGTGCTTAGCAACATCTGCGCCCGGTACACCTTTAATGTGGTTTGTATAACGAATACTTACTCTAAGAGCTGTACTAATAAACTCAGTTAACTGCACAAAAAAGCGATTGTTACTGGCCACTAATATGCTGGTATGAAAAGCAATGTCGGCTTCTAATGGGTCGTCTAAGCCTTCGTCTGCTTCAGCCATACGGGCTAAGGCACTATCTATATCAGCGAGTTGTTCAGCAGTTGCATTTAGTGCTGCAAGAGCGGCCGCTTGTGGTTCAAGGGCTACGCGTACTTGAGTAAACTCTTTTAATAACGACAGTGATGGCTTACTGCTTAAAATCCAACGTAGTACGTCGGTATCAAACATGTTCCAGCTACTTTCAGGTAATACACGAATACCTTGCTTAGGACGCGATGAAATTAACCCTTTAGCAGAGAGCATTTTTACCGCTTCGCGGGTAGCGCTGCGACTTACATCATACTTTATACATAAATCGGCTTCAGAAGGCAGGCCTTCGCTTACAGGGTAAACACCACGCACAATAGCAAAACCCAAATCGTGGGTTAATTGTTGTGTTAAATTTTGACGGGGTTGGCTTTTCATTGCGCAGGATTCCGAGTTGATATATTGCTTTATTATATATCATATATCATATTAATGTACTCAAGGATATGATATAAACTTTTAATTAGCTAAATATTTTAACACAGCAATAACGACTTAGTTTGGCTCTTTATACTGTAAATGTAAGTTTATAAAGAGTTTAAATAAAATTGAAAATGCGCTGTATGGAGAGTTGAATTTGAACACCCTAGCTCAATATCATAGTCTTTCTGGTAAAGTTATTTTTATTACAGGCGGTGCATCAGGCATTGGTAGAGCAATGGTTAAATCCTTTGTAAACCAAAATGCAAAAGTAGCATTTATAGATATTGATGATAAGGCAGCGCAATCGCTTATTCGTGATTTACCCAATGCAAAACTATGGTATAGGCAAGTTGATGTAACTGACTCTCATGCACTTCAGCAATCACTTGTGGATGCATGCGCCGCTTTTGGTGCCATTAATGTACTAGTTAATAATGTAGCGAACGATCGCCGTCAAGCAAGCGAAGACGTTACAGTGCAAGACTGGGATCAGTGCTTACAAATAAACTTAAACCCTGCATTTTTTGCCTCTCAAGTTGCTATGTCTTTTATGAAGGGCGATGGAGCGGGCAGTATCATTAACTTTAGTTCTATTAACGCTATTATGGGGCAACCTCAAATGGCAGGCTATGTAACCGCAAAAGCAGGCCTAATTGGTATGACTAAGGCACTGGCTCGCGATTACGGCGAGTTTGGTATTCGCGTTAACGCTATTTTACCAGGGTGGGTGGCTACCGACCGTCAACTAGCAAGCTGGTTTACCGAAGAAGAGCAAGTTAAGTGGATGGAAGCCATGGCGCTTAAAAAATTAGTAACTCCTGAAGATGTTGCTAATTTGGCACTCTTTTTAGCCGCCAATGAAAGCAGTATGATCACCGGGCAAAGTATTAAAATTGACGGTGGGAGGCTTTAAAGCTTGGCTACTTCATCTCTTTTTATTGCTGTTGACTGGGGCACGAGCCATTTACGCGCTTATTTGTGCGAAGTACAAGCGCAATCAACACTTAAACTATTAGCACAACGTGATGGCCCTGGCGTTGTTAAGGCAAATCAAAATTTTGAGCAAACCCTAATCGACACCATTGCGGTGTGGAAGCAAGAGTATGGCAGCTTACCTATATATATTGCAGGACAAATTACCTCAAGCATCGGCTGGCACGAAACACCTTATTTAGAATGCCCAATTAATCCCGAAGGGTTACTTAATGCTGCTGTTAGCTTTGATTGCGATGGGCATATTATTAAAGCGTTACCTGGCACAAAGTGTACGCTGCAAAATGGCTTGTTTGATGTAATGCGCGGCGAAGAGCTGCAAATTTTAGGGTTTTTAAAGCAAAACCCAGAGTATCAACAAGGTAAAATATTACTCTGTTTGCCTGGCACACATACCAAATGGGTGCTTATAAATAATGGCGAAATCATTTGCTTTAAAACAGCCATGACCGGCGAGCTATATGATTTGTTATGTCATCAAAGTGTTTTAATTCCTAACGACTGTGCAGAAGGTGAGTTTGACTTTAAAGCATTTGAGCAAGGCTGTGAGCTAACTTTAGGTAGTGATAGCGGTAACTTGGCACATGGTATTTTTAGTGTGCGTACCCGCCAGCTTTCAAAGGAGTTAACGCCAGTACAAGCTAAAGCCTATTTGTCGGGTGTATTAATTGGCAGCGATGTACGAGCAGCTCGCCACGCTAGTGAATGGCAATTATTAAGTGATACACAAGTTGTGGTGATTGGCACAAAGCAGCTGAATAAGTGTTTTACTACGGCGCTTAACCAAATAGGTGTGAAGTGTGTTGAGTTTGATATTAAAACAGCGACGCTTAGTGGCTTTAATTATTTATTTAATTTAGAGTCAAAAAAATAAACCCCTTTATAACGGTTAAATTATAAAGGGGTTAACAGGAAGCTATTATAACTTGATAGTTAAGCGCTTTTAGCTGCTTGGTTATGCTCAATATAATCATTAAGCGCAGCAACTTGCGCCTCATTAAAACGTAGTCCTAATTTACTGCGGCGCCATAAAATATTGTATGCGTTTTCTGCCCACTCTTCATTTAGCAAGTAATCTACTTCTGCTGCAAATAAACCATGGCCAAAATCCTGGCCTAAATCACTCAGCCCAGTTGCACTACCTAAAATATGTTTAGCACGAGTACCATAAGTGCGTACAAAGCGTTTAAGTGTTATTTCAGGTAGCCATTCGTATTTTGCTTTTAGCTCTGATTTAAGTGCTTCTACAGAGCTAAAATCACCACCAGGGAGCGGACTATGTTTGGTCCACGCATTGCTTATTTGCGGATAAAAATCTTCAAGCTTATTAACCGCAGCTTCGGCAAGTTTGCGATAAGTTGTAATTTTTCCGCCAAACACACTCAGTAGAGGTGTTTGCTTAGCATCACTCGAAAGCTCTAATTTATAATCGCGAGTAACGGCTTGTGCATTAACTGATTCGTCATCAAGTAATGGGCGTACACCAGAAAAAGTATGTACTATGTCTTCGCGTTTAATCGGTTGTTTAAAGTAGGTATTAGTAATATCAATTAAGTAATCAATTTCTTCATCACTAATTTTAACGTCTTGTGCTTCACCTTTGTGTTCTACATCGGTTGTGCCAATAAGTGAGAAGTCATCTTCAAACGGAATAACAAACACAATACGCTGATCTTTATTTTGTAAAATATAAGCTTGTTTTTCATCGTGAATGCGAGGCACTACAATGTGGCTACCTTTTACAAGGCGAATATTT
Source organism: Pseudoalteromonas sp. SG45-2 (assembly GCF_014164115.1). Classification (NCBI taxonomy): domain Bacteria; kingdom Pseudomonadati; phylum Pseudomonadota; class Gammaproteobacteria; order Alteromonadales; family Pseudoalteromonadaceae; genus Pseudoalteromonas; species Pseudoalteromonas sp. SG45-2. The sequence continues at coordinate 50,036 of NZ_JACJEO010000011.1, read as the reverse complement.
TGTGGTGATTTTTCTGTTAGTGCTTCGTCAAATAATTTAGCTACCCAAGGACCCGCAGCATTAACAATACCTTTGGCAGAAATGGTGTATTTAGCTTTGCTCTTTTGCTGCTCAAGGGTTACCTGCCATTTACCTTGCTCTCGTTTAGCATTTACACACTTAGTTTGCGTGGTAATAACAGCACCTTTTTGTTGCGCTGCTAGGGCGTTTAAAACGACTAGGCGAGAGTCATCAACCCAGCCATCTGAGTATTCAAAACCTTTAGTAATAGAGGGTTCTAAAACGCTATTTTCACCAAATTTAATGCTTCGAGAACCCGCTAGTGTTTCGCGTTTTGCTAGGTTGTCATACATAAACAAGCCAATACGAATCATCCACGCAGGGCGGAGGTGTTTTTGATGCGGCAATCTAAAGGTTAGCGGCCACATAATATGAGGTGCGTTTTTAAGTAGCACTTCACGCTCTGCTAGCGCTTCTTTTACTAATCTAAATTCGTAATGCTCAAGGTAGCGCAGACCGCCGTGGATCAGCTTAGAACTGTTTGAAGATGTTGCACAGGCAAGGTCTGATTGTTCGCACAATAGAACTTTTAACCCTCTGCCAGCTGCATCAGCTGCTATTCCAGTGCCGTTTACACCGCCACCGATGACTAGTAAGTCATATTCGTTATCTGCTAATTCCACCGAGCTAACCTTTTTATTTGTAATATAAATAAGACATAAACATCATAAAGCTGCTGTTTTCATTTGACAATAGAAAACCCAGTTTTTTATTCGTTAATTTTGACGCCAATCCATTTTCAATTTAAAGCAGTAAAACATGCCTTTTAAATCTAGCATTTAGCTAAGTTAAAAAAGCAAAGTGGCTAAAGTACTGGCCTTAACCACTTAGTATTTACTGCGGGCAGTTTTTATTCGTTAAGCAGACTTGAGCTACGCAGTGCTGCCATTTTGCGTATAGATCGTTACGCTCGTCGGCACTCATGGTGGGCTCAAAGCGACGGTCGCATGTCCACATTTTAGATAACTGTTCAGTTGACTCGTACACACCTGCTTGCAAGCCTGCTAAATAAGCGACCCCTAAAGAGGTGGTTTCGGTCACTGTTGGTCGCTCAACTGTTGCACCTAAAATATTTGATAAAAAGGTCATAACCCAATTATTTTTTACCATACCGCCATCTACACGAAGCACACTTGGGCGAAGGCCATCACGCTCCATCGCTTTTTGTAAATCTTTGGTCTGGTAGCCAACTGATTGCAGCGCTGCAGCAACAATAGTGCTAATACCAGAGTCGCGTGTTAGCCCTAAAATAGCGCCACGTGCATTAGGGTCCCAATAAGGAGCGCCTAAACCAGTAAACGAAGGCACTAAAAATACACCATGATCGAGCGGTACATCTTTAACCATCGACTCACTTTCGCCAGCATGGCTAAGTAGTTTTAAGCCTTCAACAATCCACTGCATAGTTGCGCCAGCCATAAATATACTGCCTTCAATGGCGTAAGTTGGCTTGCCGTTTAATCTATAAGCAACAGTGGTCAGTAAGCGGTTTTCTGAGGTCAGTGCTTTTTCGCCAGTGTTAAGCATTAAAAAACAGCCAGTACCGTAAGTACTTTTAGCCATGCCTTGTTCAAAACATGCGTGTCCTACAAGCGCAGCTTGTTGATCGCCTGCAATACCACAAACACGAATTGGCGCGCCAAAAATGTCAGCGCTGGTTGAACCAAACTCGTCAGCTGAATCCATTACTTCTGGCAGCATAGATTCTGGAATATCGAATAACTCTAAAAGCTCTTGATCCCACTGCTGGGTATGAATATTAAATAACATGGTGCGCGATGCATTGGTTGCATCGGTTCGGTGCTCTTTACCGCCAGTTAGCTGCCAAAGTAGGTAAGTGTCAACCGTACCGAAGGCGAGTTCGCCTGCAAGGGCTTGTTCGCGTGCGCCTTCAACGTTATCTAAAATCCAACGAACTTTAGTGGCCGAAAAATAAGGGTCGAGTAATAAGCCTGTTTTATCGCTTATTGTTTGGCAAAGCTCATCAGTTGTTAGGCTTTCGCAATAGTCACTGGTGCGACGGTCTTGCCATACAATAGCGTTATAAATTGTTTTGCCTGTTTTTTTGTTCCATACCAAAGTGGTTTCGCGCTGATTGGTGATACCAATGGCAATAATTTCTTCAGGCTTTACATCGTTTTTAGTTAACACTTCGCGACTAGTGCTAAGCACTGTTTGCCAAATATCGTTAGGGTCGTGTTCTACCCAACCATTTTGTGGAAAATGCTGCGAAAATTCTTGTTGTGCTGTACCAAAAACGTCTGCATCTTTTGTAAACAAGATGGCCCGAGAGCTTGTGGTTCCTTGATCAATTGAGAGTATGTATTTGGACATGATATTTGTGTTATTTATCTTATCTTATATATGACTAGATTGCCTTTAACCGAAGTTAATGGCAATGGTTTTTTCTTAAAATAGCAGATTAAAAAATAAACACGCTGATATTTGCTGGTAACTCTTTTATATAAAAGGCGTTTTATTTTTGCATTATCTTAAGGGCGTATGCGGCTATTGATTAAAATAACCGCTTAAAGCTTATTATTACTTGGTGTGAGGTTTAGCTTGTTGCCAATCCATACCGGTAGAAAAGCGATTATCAAACCCGCGCCACTGTGGCAGCGGTTTACCGTCAACAACAGCTTGGTCGCCGTTTTGTGGTAAATCTAAGTATTTACACTCGCTGGCTATGCCTTTTACGTGGCAATCCATCATGGCAAGTACAAAGTGTTTGTTGGTCTCGTTTAGTGTGCGCATAGACCACGAAGGCTCATAGTAATGGCCTATATCTAGCTCACTGCTGCTTTGTGCAATAGCAGGGGCTGGGTGTGGTGCAATATTATGGCGTGCATTTTTGTAAGTAAGCATGTACTTATCTTCGCTGCCTGTTTGTTCATAAAGGTTTTTAATGCCTTCATAGCCTGATATGTCATCTAGGTTACCGGCTACATAAAGCGAAGGTACTTTAATATTTTCCATTGCTTTGGCATCAAATATAGCGTGCTGTCCGCCCCATGGTGCAAAGGCAACCATGGCTTTTATACGAGGGTCTACTTTTGGGTTTTGGTATTGCCCACCAGCGCAGCTGTTTAGTAATTGCTGTACTTTTTCAATTTGAGCAGGGTCTTTCATACCCGTAAACATAGCCGTAGTTTGCTCATTAAAAGCGTAACAGCCACCTATCGTATTTACAGCGCCATAGCCACCCATTGAGTAACCAATTACGCCTGCGCTTTTGTTATCTACTTGTTTGCTTGCAAAGTTGTTTTGCTCATTAAAGTAATTAATAACAAACTGCTGATCGCGTGAACGATTTATTAGCGTACTAAAAAAGCCAGAGAATGGTGCGTTTTTAAAATCAACATCGGCATTGGTCGAATCGGTATGATCAAGTGCAACAACAATGTAACCGTGCGATGCTAAATGCTCGCCAAGGTAGTACATAATTGCACGGTAACCGGTATAACCGTGCGAAAGCACAATGACAGGGTAGTGCTCTTTATTATTAATGGCGACATCACGCATTGCATCGGCTTGCAAAGTAAACTCTTTACCTGAGCGAGTTTCATCTGTGTAGCTGGTAAGTGGCGCTTTTGCTGTATTTGCAGCCGGATACCACACCTCTACTTTTAAAGGACGATCTTTTTGACCTTGTGTAGCGGGGTCAAATTGCGCAGGGTTAACTAAATCAAGTGTTTGCACACCTACATTGTAGCTACCTTTAGCTGCAAGCTCTGGGAGTACTTCGCTAGTAATTGGCGGATATAGCTGCTCTGGTTTATTAGATTCAGCAACAGCTACACTGACAGATAAACTGCACGTAGCAAGTAATATGGCTTTTGAAAGCGCCTTGAGTGTGTGTGTCATTGTGTGTCCTTGTTGTGTATTTTTATTTTTTAATTAGTCAGTTCAGCCGACTCGACGGCATTGCTATATTGCAGTTGCCATTGTGCTCGCAAGGTATCCATTATATTCATAACTCGTAAGCTAGTACTTAGTGGCAACACGCTGCTTTGGGTTTGTTTTTGTAATATACACTGCGTGACATGTGCAATTTCAAACTTAAAGTTTTCATCGTCGCTAAAGTTGTATTCAAAGTATTTAGGGTCTTGGCCACTTATATGTAGCTCTATAGATTGCGCGCCTACAAATTGAGGTATTCGAATATAGCCAAGCTCACCGTTTATACATGCTTCTGTTGGGCCATTTTGCTGCAGTGCGCTGGCAAGAGATGCAAATTGCCCGTTACCGTAATCAACTAAAGCAGTGCTTCGCTCATCAATACCGGTTGTGCTTTTATGTACAAAGGATTTGATGTGTTCAGGGGCTTTATTAAATACCACATCAGCAATCGAAATAGGGTAAATACCTAAATCGAGCAGGGCGCCACCCGCTGTTACAGGGTTCATTAATCGGTGAGTGTCTGCAAAGCTGCCAGGTAAACTAAAGTTGGCATTAACACTGTGCACATTACCAATAACATCTTCTCTTAGGAGTTGTTGTAATTTTACTATGGCTGGTAAAAACCGCATCCAAACGCCTTCCATTAAAAAGCAGTTTTGTTGCTTGGCAAGCTTAGTGAGGTTTTGCAACTGCTTAGCATTAACGGTAATTGGTTTTTCGCTTAGCACGTGCTTATTGTGTTTTAAGCATTGGGCTATCGTTTTAAAGTGTTGATCGTGCGTATTGGCAATATATACGGCATCTATATTTGGGCACTGCATAAGAGCTTGATAGCTCTCATAGCCTTGAATATTGTACGGTGTGGCAAATTCTTTAGCGCGCTGCATACTCGTTGATGCCGCGCCAATAAGCTGTGCATCATTACAATACGCAATGCTTTTAGCAAAGGTGTGAGCTATATTGCCACACCCAATAATTCCCCAATTAACCTTTGCCATGCTTATTCCTTAGTTTTATTTAAAAAGACGTAATTTGTAATCCTGAGCCCGCTGAACATACGTAAATATCAGCATTTAGGCTAAAACGCTCAAAGTAATGCTTTTCTACCGCTGCTTTAATTAGTGGTACTTCAGCATCACGACACAAACATACAATTGCGCCACCAAAGCCGCCACCCGTCATACGTACTGCACCGCGATCGCCCATGGCTTCTTTACAAATCTCTACTAGGCCATCGGTTGCAGGTACGGTTACTTCAAAGTCGTGTTTAAGTGATTGATGCGATGCAGCCATTAGCGTACGAAGTGCATCCATATCGTTATTCTGTAGTGCAGTTGTTGCTGCAATTACGCGGTCGTTTTCGCTAATTACGTGGTGTGCACGTTTATATTCGTTTTCGCTTAATGTCGCTTTTACTGCTTGTAGGGCAGTCATGGTTGCTTGGCGAAGTGTTTCTACACCCATTTTTACAGCTGCTTGTTCGCAGTCAATACGGCGCTGGTTGTATTCGCTATCAACCAACTTACGCGGGTAGTTAGAGTTAACAATAACAATATTTAAATCATCAGGAACTTTAACTGATTTGGTTGCTAAGTTTTCACAATCAATTAATAGCGCATGCCCGTTTTCGCCTTTAGCTGAAATAAGCTGATCCATAATGCCGCATTGGCAATGCATAAAGTCGTTTTCGGCTTCTTGGCCAAATAGCGCAATTTGCTCTGGCGGTAAACCAAGCTGTGCAATATGGTTAAACATACCGCCTACAGCAACCTCTAGTGCGGCCGATGACGACAAGCCACTACCTTGCGGTAAGTTACTGTCAATTAGTAGGTCGGCACCACGCAGTGTGTAGCCTGCTCTTTTAAGAACATAAGTAACAGCACGAATGTAGTTACCCCATTGCGATTGGCCTTCAGTGATTTCTTCATCAACACTAAAGCTGTCTTTTTCGCCTGGGTAATTTAAAGAATGCACAGTGATAATATTGTCGTCGCGCTCTTTAAACATTACTTGGGTACGAAACTCTAACGAACACGGTAAAACAAAACCGTCGTTGTAGTCGGTAAATTCGCCAATGAGGTTTACACGCCCCGGTGCTGCTGCAATACCTTGAGCAGGCGCGCCATACAGTGACAAAAATTGTTGTTGGAATTCGTTAAGCTTCATCTGTGTGTCCTGCTGTATCTTTATAGTGTGTTGTACTGGCTGCTTTTAAAATAGAAGCAGCGGTTTCTGCGCTTAAATCGCGTTGGCTTTCGCCTAGCATTTCGTAGCCTACCATGTGTTTTTTAACAGTAGCAGAGCGAAGTAGCGGCGGATAAAAATGGGCATGCAAACGCCAATGTTGCTCATCAGAGCCTCTATTAGCCGGTGCATTGTGCCATCCCATTGAGTATGGGAAGCTGCAATTAAATACGTTGTCGTACTTAGTGGTTAATACTTTAAGTGCCTGAGCCAAAGAGTCTGTTTGCGCATCGTTTAACTGGCTAAAGTTTTGAATATTATCTTTAGTTACTAGCATTGTTTCAAACGGCCACGCTGCCCAAAATGGCACCACAACAAGCCAATGTTCGTTTTCAAATACAACACGTGTTTGATCCGCTTGCTCTTTTTGTGCGTAATCGGCAAGCATAGCTGTGCCATGCTTTTTATAATAAGCAAGCTGCTGGGTATCTTCGGCTTCTATTTCGGTTGATAAATGCGAGTGAGCCCAAACTTGGCCGTGAGGATGAGGTTGCGAACAGCCCATGATCTCGCCTTTATTTTCAAAAACTTGTACGCATTCGTACTGCTGTGCAAGCTCTGTGTAATTTTGTTTCCAGGTTTTCACTACTTCGTGCAATGCGTTTTGGCTAAGCTCTGGTAGTGTTTTATTATGCTCTGGAGAAAAACAAATTACGCGGCATTCGCCACTGGCTTCGTCGGCAATAAATAAATCACTGTCTGACTCTAAGCTTTGTAATTGCTCGCTGGCATTAGGTGTGAGTGCACCAAAGTCATTTCTAAATACGTGTGTGTATTTATAATCTGGGTTACTGTCGCCATTTGCACGGGTATTACTTGGGCAAAGTGGGCAGCTTTCATCGTGTTTTGGTAATACGTTTTCGTTAACGGCTTCTGTTGCGCCTAACCATGGGCGGTTATTACGATGTGGTGACACTAATACCCAACGACCCGTTAGCGGGTTTTTACGTCTGTGAGTACTTTCTAATAAAGCCATGTTAACTCTCCAACCCACTTGGGTAATTAGTTTGCCAGCGCCATGTGTCGTTTGTCATGTCGCTAAGTGTTAGTTCTGCGTACCAGTTAAGTGTGTTTTGCGCTTTTGTAGCATCGGCGTAGTTACAGGCAATATCACCTGCTCGGCGCGGTGCAATCTTATACGGAATATCTTTATTGGCTGATGCGCTAAATGCGTTGATCATATCAAGCACAGAATAACCTTGCCCTGTGCCTAAGTTGTAAGCATGAAATGCGGTATCTGTTTTATGCTGCATAAATGCCGCAACATGACCTTTAGCTAAATCTAAAACATGAATATAGTCGCGCACACCTGTGCCATCTTCGGTGTCGTAGTCGTCACCAAAAATATTAACCACGTCACGTTTACCTACTGCAGTTTGGGCAATAAATGGCATTAAGTTATTAGGAATACCATTAGGACTTTCACCTAATAAACCACTTGGGTGTGCACCTACTGGGTTAAAGTAACGAAGCGCAATACCCATAAATTGACTGTTGGCATTACATACGTCTTGCATGGCTTGTTCAACCATGACTTTAGTCCAACCATAAGGGTTCGTTGCGCGTATAGGATGCTTTTCGTCAATAGGGAGGTAGTCTGGCTCGCCATATACTGTAGCCGATGAGCTAAATATAATATGGTTAACGCCTTCATCTTGCATGTTTTGTAGCATGCTTAATGTGCCCGACACGTTATTTTGATAATAACGCAGCGGTTGCTCGGTAGATTCGCCAACGGCTTTTAAAGCTGCAAAGTGAAAGACAGCTTCGGCTTTAGTGTGTTTTAGAGCGAGCTTAAACTGTTGCTCGTCTTGTATGTCGCCCAAAATAAACTCAAACCGAGTACCTGTAATCTTTTCGAGTTGGTCAAGTACCCGCGCACTTGCATTAGACAAGTTATCATAAATAACAGGTGTAATACCTGCTTCATGCAATGCAATACATGTGTGGCTACCTATGTAACCCATGCCGCCAGTAACTAAAACTTTCATGTTATTTCTCGAAAAGTGTATTTATATGATAAATACTACTATTAAGGTGGTTTAAAAACAATAGTTATGATTGCTGAGTAATTCAAATAAAAGCATAAAAAATATTCAGCTTAAACACTCATCTTCCTCTTAAAGGAATGCTTTTATATTAACTAACATAGGCTTAGCTTTATCAATTAATTCTATAAACTGATTCAACTATTGGCCTAATTATCAGCAGTAAGTCGGGGTGCTAATATAGCGAAAATAAAGTAAGGAGAGATCAACATGAACAAAACAATTTTACTTACCGGCGCAACCGATGGCATTGGGCTAGAAACTGCAAAGATGTTATTAGCACAAGGTCACACCGTATTATTACATGGCCGCAGCCAAGCAAAGCTCAATGCGCTACAAGTAGCTTTAACCGAGCAATACCCAAATGCAAGTACACATACTTATATTGCTGATTTAAGCGATATGAGCCAAGTTCAAACTTTGGCAAAAAATGTATTAGCCGATATGGCCGAAAATAATAACCAGCTCGACGTACTTATTAATAATGCAGGCGTTTATCAATTAGTTGATGCTACAACAATTGACGGCCTTGATGCTCGCTTTGTTGTAAACACGATTGCGCCATATCTTCTTACAAAACTATTATTACCTGTCCTTGGTCATGATTCGCGAGTGGTTAATGTGTCATCAGCTGCGCAATCAAGCGTTAACTTAAATGCACTTATAGGTAACACTGAACTTTCTGATAGTGCGGCTTATGCACAAAGTAAATTGGCTATTACTATGTGGTCACGTCATTTAGGGCTTGAGCTTAAAGATATTGGGCCATTAGTTGTATCGGTAAACCCTAAATCGTTACTGGGAAGCAAAATGGTAAAAGACGCTTACGGTATAGATGGTGGGGATTTAAAAATTGGCGCAGATATTTTTTGTCGCGCAGCGCTTAGTGATGAATTTAAAGATGCCGCAGGCCTGTATTTTGATAACGATACAGGACGCTTTGCGCCTCCTCATGTTGATGCACTTAATAATGCTAAAAATCAACAACTCGTAGATACGTTAGACAGTATTTTAGCACAGCTTAAATTAGGTAAAGCATAATGAAAAAGCATGTTACCTGGACAGTACAAGGCCAAATTAAAGAAGGTAAATACGATGAGTTTTTACTGGTAATGGCGCAATTAGTTACTTTGGCTAAAAGTGAAGCGGGCACTTTAGTGTATGAGTGGACAGTAAGTGATGACAAGCGCAATGTACATATTTACGAGCGTTACCAAGATGAAGATGCTGCTAAAGCGCATCTTGCTGGTTGGGGCGAAAGTGGCCCACTATTTTTAAGCGTAGTTGATATGGATAAAGTAACGGTATTTAGTCAATTATCAGAAGAGTTTGCACAAGCCTTTGCAGGCCCAAGCAGTGTATTTATGAAACCTGTGGGTGGCTTTGTAAAGTTTTAGAGAAAATACCCATTGTTGATCTAAAGAGCTCACCTCATCAGTGAGCTCTTTTTTTAGTGGCATTACTGCTCTTGCTGCAAGCGCTCGTATAGCCAATCTTTTAATTCTGTACGTTCGTGTTTTAATAGATGCATTTGTTCATCGCTTATGGGCGCATCTTTGAGCTCTAACACTCTAATCTCTTTATCTAGCTTGTCGTACTTATCTGCTTTTTTTGCAAATTCAGTATCGCTTTCATTTAACTCGGCAATGGTCTTTAAGTACTCTGGAAAGTCGTTTGTTAATGAGTGGTCTTCGCCTAACATATTCGCTCCTTAGTAGGATATAAATGAGCTCACAAGTAAGTGAGTTGTATAAGTGAATTACTGCCTTTCATATAATACACTGGGGCTTACATAGATATAATTCAACCATCGAGCCACTAATTTGATGTAGCACAAACAATCTGTTTATTTTGCTCAGTAAGGCATTTCACCAAAGTATTTAATAGTGCGATCAATAAGTGCACGTACTTTAGAGGTCAATAATTTATTGTTGGGGTATACAGCCTACGTAGGTGTATTAACTAGTCGTAAAAAGCTTAGGGTTCGATATTATTGCTCAAGGTGCAAGGAATCTCTGGCTAGAGAAAATAAATTTAAATATCATCATGATTCAATACGTTAGTAAATCTCTTAACCAGAGTTAAAGTTTAGTAAACCAATACCCGCTAAAGGCTTTTAAGCATTTTAGCTAAAAGAGTTAATTTTTAACGCTTTTTGCTAATTTATGTTGGTTAATTAATAGTGGTAGAATGCAGCGCTTAGTACCACTTGTGTAAAGTAGTGGTCAATAATTTATAAGGTCTGTTGTGTAATGCTGTTGATGATCGACAACTACGATTCGTTTACTTACAACTTAGTGCAATATTTTCAGCGTTTAGATCAAGACGTTTTAGTGAAACGTAATGATGAGCTAAGCATTGCACAAATAAAACAGTTAAACCCGCAGCACATCGTGTTATCGCCAGGGCCATGCACCCCTAACGAAGCGGGTATTTCACTAAATGTTGTTGAGCAACTAAAAGGGCAATATCCTATTTTAGGGATTTGCTTGGGGCATCAAACTATCGCACAAGCTTTAGGTGGAGATGTAATACGTGCTAAAAAAGTAATGCACGGTAAAACATCACCCATAGTTCATACTAATAAAGGGGTGTTTAAAGGCTTAGCTAATCCGTTAACGGTATGTCGTTATCATTCTTTAGTGGTTAAAGCGCAAACTCTGCCTAAAGAGCTTGAAGTAACCGCATGGACTCAAACTGAGCAAGGCGAGTTTGACGAAATTATGGGGTTGTTACACAATGAACTTGCTATCGAAGGTGTGCAGTTTCATCCCGAAGCTATTTTAACTGCTCAAGGCTTAGAACTGCTTGATAACTTTTTAACTCGCTTCTAATGTTATAATACACATAGCATTTTATACTTTATTAATGGATGTCATGACTGAACTTGTAGCCCAGCAGCGTACTGCCAAAATACTAAGCCAACGAGCTCATGACTTATTGCTTGGGCACAGCTTTGCGCATCAGCAAATTGGTTTCATTCATACATTAGATATAGATTACGGCGAACCCATGAAGCAGCGTACCTTGCTGCAGGTTGAAGTGGCCGCACAGAATAAACGCCAGCAAAGCAGTACTGCACATCATAAGTACCGCGCTCAAGCCAGTGAGCAACTGCACAAAACAATTGAAACAGCTATATATAAGCAGCTCGAAGATATAGATGGCGTAATTCATAGCACCATAGGTATTGAAGATGGTATTGCCAATATACTCGATATATTAGCGGTAAAGTCAGCGTCGGTAGGGCGTTTAGAGCCATTGGTTAATGATATAAGCTGGTTGGGTAGGGAGTTAGTAACGCTCGTTAATTTACCTTACTATCGTAATCAACGTAGTAAAAACACGTCTGTAAAAGTAGATAAACCATCGCTTGCCCTTCGTTATATTGGCCTTGATAACTTACAGCTAGTTATTCCTACATTTGCTGCCCGCCATTGGATGCCACATAGCACCGAACCATTTTCGTTATTAAAACGCCGGCTACGCGACAGCGCGATGGCAAACGCGATTGCAGCGCAAAAAATTGCACAAATTAATAATGTAAATGACGTTCATGCATTTACCCTTGGTATGCTTTTAGATGTAGGGCGAATTGCATTAGTGCGCTTGTACTTAAAAACGTTTGAGCAAATATGGCAACGTAAAGTACAGCTAGCCCGAAATGAAAACCAAAAAGATTTACACACCGCATTATTAGAGCTTCAGCCCGACCCGCTATTTTTAACTACTCTACTTAGCAATAAATCGATAGAAGTAAGCGCTAAGGTAATAGACAAAATGGCTTTTAAATATTTACCGTTTAAAGGGGTAATGCAGCAGCTAGTAAATGGGGTAGATAAGGTCGATACATTACTGCCATTAACAGAAGTAATGCTAAAGGCACGGTGCTATTCTCAATATCTTAATTTAAAAGAACATCAACTTATTGAACCTGATGAAGCTCTAAGCTGGTTTTCGCACTTTAAGTTCACTAAAACGGAACTAAAAACCCTCCAATCGAGTAATTTTACCAATTTAGCTATTCAAATTGACTAAAAATCTGAATTTTTTGTTAATTTTTTTGCGACTAACCATTCATTCTCATCTTATTGTTATATTACATATTTGCCGATTAAAGCGTGTGCGCCTCTGTACTCATGCGGTTAGTTGCCTAAAAATAAGCATAAATAGCTATGCAAATAGTTATTCACTATCTATGAAATAATATCTTTAGCCCTTTATTTTCAAGGGATACATGAAAGTTTTTAACGAGACAGATATAAGTAATTCTGAAATAATGTGCGTCTGAAAATTGAACCACAAAGCAATTTTGCGCAATTATCAGGTTACTGATCTTGCCTATAAAGTTGGTTACAAATATTAACCAAACACCTATTTTGATGTTTTGTGTTGCTCACAATTAAGAGGAAATAAAATGACAGTCAATCGCGAATTATTTGATCACGTAATGGTTCCTAACTACGCACCTTCAAGCGTAATTCCTGTTCGAGGCGAAGGCTCTCGCGTATGGGATCAACAAGGTCGAGAGTTTATCGACTTTGCTGGTGGTATTGCAGTTAACTGTCTTGGCCATTGCCACCCTGCATTAGTAGGCGCGTTAAAAGAGCAAGGCGAAAAAATCTGGCATCTATCTAACGTAATGACCAATGAGCCGGCACTTCGCCTAGCTAAAAAAATGGTTGATGCGACATTTGCTGAAAAAGTTTACTTTGCCAACTCTGGCGCAGAAGCAAACGAAGCCGCGCTTAAATTAGCGCGTCGTTTTGCACTTGATAAGTTTGGCGCAGAAAAATCACAAATCATCGCGTTCAACAAAGGTTTCCACGGTCGTACATTCTTTACCGTAACTGTTGGCGGCCAAGCTGCATATTCAGATGGTTTTGGCCCTAAGCCTGGCGACATTATACATTGCGATTACAACGACCTAGCTGCTTTTGAAGCACTTATCAGCGATAAAACATGTGCCGTAATGATGGAACCTCTACAAGGTGAAGGCGGTATTGTTTCACCAACTGATGAGTTTGCTCAAGGCGTTCGCGATTTATGTACTAAACATAACGCACTGCTTATTTTTGATGAAGTTCAAACAGGTGTTGGTCGTACTGGCGATTTATACGCATACCAAGGCTTAAACGTAGTACCTGATATTTTAACTTCAGCTAAAGCACTTGGCGGCGGTTTTCCTATTGGCGCTATGATCACAACAACTGAAATTGCACAGCACCTTAAAGTAGGTACACATGGTTCTACTTATGGCGGTAACCCGCTTGCGTGTGCTGTTGCAGAAGCTGCATTTGATACAGTAAATACCCCAGAAGTACTGGTTGGCGTAAAAGAAAAAGCCGCATTATTTAATGAACTACTTAGCGCGGTTAACGAAAAATACAACGTATTTAGCGAAATCCGTGGCCAAGGTTTATTAATTGGTGCAGTAGTGAACGAGCAATACAAAGGTCGTGCAAAAGAGTTTTTAGTGGCAGGTACTGAGCAAGGCCTTATGTCACTAGTTGCCGGTGCAGACGTAGTACGTTTCACTCCATCTTTAGTAATTCCTGAAGCGGACATTCGCGAAGGTATGGCACGCTTTGAAAAAGCAGTAGCAAGCGTAGTAAACGCATAAGCGACTTAAGCCAACCAATTAAGGGCAAGCACCGCTTGCCCTGCAATTCCTATTTACCGTTATTTATAAGGGAGCAAGCGGACTCATGATGATCCTTCGCCCAATCCAGCAAAATGATTACTCAGCATTACTGAAAATTGCCCACGAATCTGGGCATGGTTTTACGTCTTTGCCATTAAACGAAGAACTATTGCAAAAGAAAATAGACCATTCTGTAAGTTCATTTGCTAAGCAAACGTCACAACCCGGTGACGAAGGCTACCTGTTTGTTCTTGAAGATAGCGAAACCGGTGATGTTGTAGGTACGTCTGCAATTGAAGCTGCGGTAGGGCTTGATGATGCATTTTATCATTATCACTTAAGTAAAGTGATTCACTCTTCGCGCACATTAGACGTATACAAAGCGGTTGATATTTTAACGCTATGTAACGACTACACAGGCGCTACAGAGCTTTGCACATTGTTTTTAAAAGATGGCTATCGTAAAAATTGTAACGGTAAGCTACTTTCAAAAGCGCGCTTTATGTTTATAAAGCAGCATCAAGAGCGTTTTGCACAAACAGTGATTGCAGAAATGCGCGGTGTGTCTGACGAAAATGGCAGTAGCCCTTTTTGGCAGTGGCTTGAAGAGCACTTTTTCTCAATGGATTTTCCAACAGCCGACTACCTAACAGGTATTGGCCAAAAGGTTTTCATTGCTGAACTAATGCCTAAATACCCAATTTATGTAAATTTGCTAAGTAAAGATGCGCAAGCCGTAATAGGTAAAGTACACGACAACACACGCCCAGCAATCGAGTTATTAAAAAGCGAAGGCTTTACGTTTAATGGCTATGTAGACATTTTTGACGGCGGCCCAACGGTTGAAGCAAAAGTAGATAACATTGCGACGATTCGTAATGCAAATAACTTTAACGTTGAAATTGGCGAAATGACTGGCGACACCATGGTGTTACTAGCTAACGAAAAGCTTGAAGATTTTAGAGCAACCGTTGCACCAATGACATTTGACGAGCGCGCAAAAAGCCTTATTTTATCGCAAGAAGTAGCAGATGCATTGCATTTGCAAACTGGCGATATTGTTAGTGCAACCACGATTTAATTTAGGAGAAAGTATATGACTCATCCTGCACAATTTATTAATGGTCAATGGTCACAAGGCCAAGGCACAGAATTTAATTCAGTAAACCCTGCAAATAACGACGTTATTTGGCAGGCATCATCAGCAACTGCGGCGCAAGTAGACACCGCAGTAAATGCAGCGCGCGAAGCGTTTTATGCATGGGCTGATAAAAGCTTTACTGAGCGTTTAGAAATAATTAAAGCATTCGCAGCGCAATTAAAAGAAAACAGCGAAGAGCTCGCTATTACTATCGCACAAGAAACAGGTAAGCCACTGTGGGAAACGCGCACAGAAGCGGGTGCTATGGTTGGTAAAATTGCCATTTCTGAAAAAGCATTTTTAGAGCGCACTGGCGACGTAGAAAACGCAATGCCACTTGGCCGTGCAATGATCCGTCATAAGCCACATGGGGTTGTAGCCGTATTTGGTCCGTATAACTTTCCGGGTCACTTACCTAATGGCCACATTGTGCCAGCGCTTTTAGCCGGTAACACGGTTGTATTTAAACCGTCTGAACTGACTCCTAAAGTTGCCGAGCTTACGCTTAAACTGTGGGAAAAAGCAGGCTTACCAGCCGGTGTAATTAACCTAGTTCAAGGTGAAGTAGAAACGGGTAAAGCCCTTGCTGCTCACAAAGGGATTGATGGCTTGTTCTTTACGGGTTCTTCGCGTACTGGTCATATTTTACATGAACAGTTTGCGGGTCAACCGGGTAAAATTTTAGCGCTAGAAATGGGTGGTAATAATCCACTTATTATTACTGACGTTGAAGACACTAAAGCGGTTGTTCACGATATTATTCAATCAGCGTTTATCTCAAGCGGCCAGCGTTGTACATGTGCACGTAAACTGTTTTTACCTAAAGGTAGCAAAGGCGATGTAATTTTAGAGCGCCTTATCACTGCAACTAAAGCGATTAAAGTAGGTAACTACGATGATGCAGACCAGCCATTTATGGGCTCTATGATCTCATCAGCGGCAGCAGCGGGCATGGTTAAAGCGCAAAACGAGCTTGTTGAGCTTGGCGCTCAAGTATTAGTAGAGCTTGAGCACACAGCTAATACTGGCTTTGTAACACCAGGTATTATTGAGTGTACAAATATTAGTGACTTCCCAGATGAAGAGCATTTTGGACCACTTTTAAAAGTATTCCGCTTTGACGACTTTGACCAAGCCATTGATAAAGCAAACGATACAACCTTTGGTTTATCGGCTGGTTTATTAAGTGATAGTGCAGCAGATTACGACCATTTTTTACGTCGTATTCGCGCTGGTATTGTTAACTGGAACCGCCCAATTACTGGCGCGTCAAGCGCAGCACCATTTGGTGGTATTGGTGCATCGGGCAATCACAGAGCAAGCGCGTATTACGCAGCTGATTACTGTGCATACCCAGTTGCTTCAGTAGAGCTTGAAAAAGTAGCGATGCCAGCAACACTAAGCCCAGGCTTAAAAATAGATTAAGTAGTAATACTACTTAATTATTATAAAAGCAGCTTCGGCTGCTTTTTTTGTATTGCTATCGTACAAGGCTAGTAATTATCGACTCTTTCTGCTTAAATCAGCATAATTAAATATATTTAGGTGGTTCGCATAATGGTTTTAGATAGGCAAGGGTACGATGATTTGATCATGTATCTAACTCAAAATTTAGCATTGTTTGAGAAGCCTGGCGAAATAAAACCAGGCGCTCCAACAGTAATGGAATTAATCGAAGACGTTATTGCACAAAATGTGATGCTTATTTGCGAGCAGCACACAGACCTCAACACAGAGCAGCGTAGTCAAATTGTACGTGAAGTTGATGGCATAGTTTACGATTTAGAAGAAGTCCTCAGCAGCATCACCTCACAGCCTGTCACGGTTGAACAGCATGCCTTTATAGATGAATTTGCAGGTTTAGTAAAAAACCTCTTTGATAGCGCTTTAGCACAACAATCTTAGCCATTTTATAGCCCTGCGTTGCATTTTCATTTGCAACTACGGCTAAGTTGCTTACAATCAAGAAAATATTTTTTTGAGATATAACAATGCAAGCAAATGTAAAATGGGTTGAAGGCGATACGTTTATTGGCCGTTCTAATTCTAACCACAATGTTGTGTTTGATGGCGGCAGCGATAGCGCAGCACCAAGCCCAATGGAAATGGTTTTAATGTCAGTTGGCTGTTGCTCATCAGTTGATGTGGTTAGTATTTTAAAAAAAGCTAAACAAGATTTTTCAGACGTACAAGTGCAACTCAGTGCAGAACGCGCCGAAACAGCACCGCGCGTGTTTACCAAAATCAACTTACACTTTGTTGTTAAGGGTAATAATGTGTCTGAAAAGCACCTTGCACGTGCAGTTTCACTCTCTGCTGAAAAGTATTGCTCGGTTGCATTAATGCTTGATAAAACAGTAGAAATTACGCATAGCCACGAAGTTGTGCAAGATCAAGCAAAATAACGCTTTTTCCACGAGGAAAATTCGTATAAAATCCGCGAACTTTTCATTCTGCAGGTGCAGAACCCACTAATTTATAGGTTGGTTTATTATGAACAAACCCTTCGATAAACTTAAACTTCATGGCTTTAACAATTTAACCAAAAGTTTAAGCTTTAGTATTTATGATATTTGTTACGCAAAGACCGAGCAACAACGTAAAGAATATATTGAATATATCGATGAGCAGTACAGTGCAGATAGACTAACCGATATTTTAGGTGAAGTTGTTGATATTATTGGTGCTAACATTTTAAATGTAGCGCGCCAAGATTATGAACCGCAAGGCGCAAGTGTAACTATTTTGGTTTCAGAAGAACCAGTAGAAGAGCAGCAAAATTACGATGCTGACGAAGCACCAGGCCCATTACCTGATTCAGTTGTTGCACACCTAGATAAAAGCCACATTTGTGTACACACATACCCAGAAGCTCACCCTGATGATGGTATTTGTACATTCCGTGCTGATATTGAAGTATCTACCTGTGGCATTATTTCGCCACTTAAAGCGTTAAACTTCTTAATTCATAGCCTTGAGTCAGACGTAGTAACAATAGACTACCGCGTTCGTGGTTTTACCCGCGACATAAACGGTGTTAAGCACTACATTGATCATGCTATTAGCTCGATTCAAAACTTCATGACAGAAGATACAAAAGAAGCGTACCAAATGATGGACGTGAACGTGTATCAAGAAAACCTGTTCCATACTAAAATGATGTTAAAAGAAACCGACTTAAATACCTATTTATTCGGCCTTTCTACTGATGAGTTATCGGACGAAGAAGAAGACGAGATCCGCTCTAAGCTGACTCGCGAAATGCAAGAAATATTCTATGGCCGTAACCTGCCAGATACAGAATAATAGCAACGAATTAAATTAAAAATGGCGCTCAGTGAGCGCCTTTTTTTTTGCTTTATTTTATAAGCAATAATTGTGTTTGTCGGCCATTTAAATACCAGACACCGCTTTTATCAAAAATAGCATCTTCCTCTAGCATTATTCTTATTTCTTTATTCCACTGCTTTATAAACACCGCATTGTTAAGCTCAATTGAGTAAGCCGTATTTAAATGTAGCGGATAGTCCCCATCTCCCGGTACACCTTGCTGAGAATCCCACATACCTAATGTAGTACCAGCAGCATGACCATGATAGCCAAGAGGATGAGTATAAATAGTGGGTTTTAATCCCTGAGCAATAGCGGCTTTTCGTGCTGCAGCTAAAACTTCATTACCGGTTTTTCCTACCGCAAATTGATTGGTAAATATATCTTGGAGTTTATTACCGCTTTTTAGTGCTTCAACTAAGTAACTAGGCGCACTCGTTTCGTTTTCTTTGAGCACATACGCATGCTGCTGCGTGTCGGTATTTAAGCGTAAATAAGTAATCCCAAAATCGACATGAAGTAAATCACCGGCTTGTATAACGTTATCATCGTAGCCATTGGTAAAGCTTTCTTCATGATTAAACGACTTCGCATCGACGCGTTGAATAGCAACGCTTGGATGAAACCATGTTTGTAGTTTTAGCTCTTTTACACGCTCTCTAAACCACCATACCAAGTCATCGCTAGTTGTTTCACCCGCCGTAATTGTTTTACCCGAAAACCCCTCTGCAATAATATGATGGGCAATAGCCACAATATGTTTATACATTTTAACTTCTTCAGGAATGCGTTGTTCTAACCACGCAACACCAAGCGGCTCTGCAGAAATTATTTTATTGTGATAAGTGGCGGGTAAGTTAGCCATTAAGGTTTTGTAATCGCCTAGCACAAGGCCATCGGCATGTGCCCAGTCGGTAGAAGTATTAAGCGCAATGTTGCGAGGTTTGTATTGCTCAATAAGTGTATTGAGTGCTTCCCACTGGCTTGGTTGTGTTTGTTTATCCCAGCCTTTTTTAAATATGTTACCTATTTTATAAGGCGCAATAGCGTAAGCATCAACACCACCTTGTTTATTAAGTGCAAATAGCAAAATAGTGGTGCGTCTGGCTGAAAGCCATGTTGCAGGCAGCATTGTTTTTAATATTGGGTCTTCATTGTATTCGCGGCTTATAAGAAGCCACATATCAGTGTTGTGCTGCTTCATTAACGAGGGCATTAAGCTATTGATTCTAAGCTCAGTTATTTTATCTATAAACGCTGCGCGCTCTTTCATTGATAAAATTATTGGAGGTTCTGAGGCTTTAACTAAAGGGCTTACAAATAGTGTTGCGAGCAAACATGCGCTTATTAGTAATAATTTATTGTATTGCATAGTTGGGCTATTTTTAGGCTAATTTGTACTTAACATGCCAGAACCCACACTATAAAAAAATAATTTGAGACAAAGCGTACAAACAAAAAAGCCCAGCTAATTAAATTAGCTGGGCTTTTGAATATATAGCGTATTAATTAATCATGCTGTAAATAAGTGCAAATACAGCAAGTGAGCCAACCGCTAATATAAATAGCGTGCTTAATCGGTTGCGGTATTTATGAAGTGCAGGCACTTTATAAACTGCAATCATTGGCATGATGAATAAAATCATTGCGATGATAGGGCCCGATAACTGATCCATCATGTCTAAAATACTTGGGTTTTTAACAGCGCAAAACCAAATAGCTAAAAACATAATTAACACACCAATTTTATCGGCCGCTTTTGTGCTTAAGCTTGTTTGTTTAGTTACTAAACCCGTAAAGCTCTCACGTGCCCCTAAAAAGTGACCCAAAAACGACGATGTAATAGCAATAAAGGCAACAAGCGGCCCAAGTGTGGCAATAAACGAGTTATCAGTAATATTAGCAAGGTAGGATAAAACCGATACGTTAGCGGCTTTAGCCGCTGCCATTTGCTCGCCTGTAAGCGACAGCACGCAAGAGAACACAAATAACAGTACAAAGGTAATAAGTAGTAAGCTAGTGCGCTTTAAAATCGCCTCAGACTTATGTGTAGCTTGTTCACCGTAGTGACCGCGTTGCACGTTTACAAAGCTTGAGATAGCCGCTGCGTGGCTAAACGAAAACACAATAATAGGAATCGATAACCACAATGTTTTTCCAAAGCTGCCCATTTCAGGCATTGTCATATCTGGCATTTGCCAACTTGGGATTAAATAAAGTGATAAAAAGAACAATATACCCACAAGCGGGTAAACTAAAATAGCAAAGGCACGCAGCATTAAGCGCTCGCCGCCCATCATTAAGCTAATCATACCTGCAACTAATACACCCGAAAGCAA
The DNA here is from genome assembly GCF_014164115.1 of Pseudoalteromonas sp. SG45-2. Classification (NCBI taxonomy): domain Bacteria; kingdom Pseudomonadati; phylum Pseudomonadota; class Gammaproteobacteria; order Alteromonadales; family Pseudoalteromonadaceae; genus Pseudoalteromonas; species Pseudoalteromonas sp. SG45-2. The sequence goes on along the minus strand of NZ_JACJEO010000011.1, from coordinate 29,330 downwards.
CACGCGAGAAGGTGATTCCATCCCCATTTGATTAACCATAAAGCTATCAACGGTATTAGTTAAGCCCACACCATAAATAAGCAAAATTGGGAATATAGATAAAAAGTATAATAAAGAAATTAACCGCCCCGCAGTCACACCAAAGTGCTCTTCAACTACATCGGTAAAATCGGCATCTTTATTTTTTGATGAAAGTACAAAACGCGCTAATCCACGGTGTGCACAAAAGGTCATTGGAAATGCTAAGCATGCCAAAATAATTAACGGCCAAAAACCGCCAATACCAATGTTAATAGGTAAAAATAAAATACCCGCACCAACGGCGGTACCAAAAAGGCTTAAAGTCCACTGCGTATCGTGCAGGTTCCATTTAGAAGTGGGTGTGTTTGAAGGTGTGTGTGCACCTTTTGTTGATGCATTTGAAAGCGTTGCATCTTGAGATGTTGTCATGTGTGTGTTTATCCATTATTTAAATAATAATCGCGCGCAAGAATATAGTTTTTAGCTAAAAATTTCATGTTTTGAGAGGATTTGTAGACTAATTAATTAGACCAAATTGAAGGGTAAGTGTCATGAATACGAAACAGCGGTGTAAAAGTGAGCAAACCCTTAAGCGGCAGAACCACATTATAATTTTAAAGTAGGTTGGTTTGAGCGCAGCGAAACCCAACACGCTATAGTGTCACGCGAGCAGTAAAGCCGAGGTAGGCGGTTTTCATAACGTAAAAATAGGGGAAGGTCATTTTATTGGCTTTCATTTAAAAATCAGAATCTGCAGCGAAAAGCTGTTAAGTAGAAGCCATTGATCTGAACTTCATAAGAGATTTTTATTAAACTCCGTTATACTTCCTGTAATTGAATATGCCAAACGAAGTAAATAGGCCACTAACTGCAATGAGCAAAGAGATTCTCTTCCATACTACTTTTGCGCACGAAACCGGTAAAACATGGGTTGTATTTGTCCATGGAGCAGGTGGTAGCTCGGCAATTTGGTTTCGTCAGCTTAAAGCCTATAAAAAAGAATATAATGTGTTGTTGCTAGATCTTCGTGGTCACGGTAAATCGAATAACTTAGTACAAAACTTTGTTGATAATAATTATTCATTTAATAATGTCTCTAGAGACATTATCGATGTGTTAGATCATAACAATATCACCAGCGCACACTTTGTTGGTATTTCATTGGGCACAATACTCATTCGAAATATTGCTGAAATTGCGCCGCAATATGTTTCTAGCATGGTGCTAGGTGGAGCGGTTACTCGTTTTAATACGCGCAGTAATATATTGGTTTATTTAGGTAATACTTTTAAACACTTCTTGCCTTATATGTGGCTGTATCGTTTATTTGCTTTTATTATGATGCCGAAAAAGCGTCATAAAGAATCTCGACTTTTGTTTGTTCGTGAAGCAAAACGCTTGTGCCAAAAAGAGTTTATAAAATGGTTTAAATTAGCCATGGACGTAAATCCTTTAATGCAATACTTCAAAGAAAAAGACATTGATATTCCCATACTTTACATTATGGGCAAAGAAGATCATATGTTCCTTGGCCCTGTTAAAGAAATGGTTAAGCGTCATAAAAACAGCGTACTGCAAACTATTCACCATTGCGGCCATGTCTGTAATGTGGAACGTCCTGACTTATTTAATCAGCACTCGCTTGCTTTTATCGCCCAGCAAAATCGTTAAGGGTTGTAGAAGGAATAGGATCGGTACATTCTTTTTGATTTTCGCCCTAAACTCAAAACAAGACCTACCCCTGAAGGAATAAAGCCCAACTTATGAAGCGTAGGTTGGGTAGAGCGAAGCGAAATCCAACATGTCATAGCGCCATCCGAGCGGTAAAGCCAAGAGGCGACTTTATTTCTTAAACTTGCTTATCCAATAATATTCAATTGATATACACTGGCAAGGTAACGTATTGATAAGGATATTAAGTTGTCGCAAGTTAAAACTCTCCCCATTACAGCCACACGCTGGCTTTCTCTTTTATTGTGCGCAATTACCGCCGCAACAATTACTGTATTTTTAAGCAAAGTTGGTCTTGTACAAAAGGCATATTCAAGTTGGAACGCTATTTTAAATGCGAATCCGGTTTTGCATTACAGCAGTACTTTTTTAGCGGGTATTGGCATAAAGCTCCTGCTTGATAAGTTTTATATATCGCACCCTAAACGCAGTATTGGATTAAGCTGGCGATATCCGCCAGTGACAATTGCTGTATTAGCGTCATTGTTGATAACTGCTTTTTACATGCTAAGCACAGCAGCAAAACTTGATGAAGCTGCGTTATACGCACAAAGTTTTATGAGCTTAAAATACTTAGCACTTACGTTTATTGGCATGCAAATAACCGTCATTTATCAGATAAAGCTTTATACCAAAAAGCCAATATTTACTGCTGTATTGGTTGCACTATCGACTATGTATGTAGGTTTTGCTGTTGGTCTTGCTGATATAGCAGCTGCTTTTTATGTATTTATCAGCCTAGCAGTTAATTATTTAATTTTAGCGATTTACTTATTGTGCGATGAACACAGGCAGAGCAAACAACAAGACTCCGTATCTAAAAATGAACTGCTTGAAACTAAAAGAAGTTCAGAATTAAAAACGTTAGAGGATTTTAGAGAATGGTTCAAAGATGATTCAACTATCAAAAGTACAGATCAATTAGAGCCAGATTTAAAAGTTTATGCCAACCGTATTACTGAGCGGTTACAAAATGGCGGTGATAAATATGAAAAAGATTTAGCACAACACATAGCTCTTTGTGGGCCTTATGGTTGCGGAAAAAGCAGCATCGTTGAAAGTGTTGTGAATGATTTAGCAAAAAAATCTGAAAAAGAGAGTGTTTGGATACACAGTGATATATCTACGTGGGGTACAGCCAGTGGCAGCGTCGCTCATGTAATACTTAGTAATATTATTGATGATATAAGCCAATATATTGATATGTGTGCCTTCCGTGCACTACCTAAACATTACACTGAAGCACTAAAGTCGGGTGGTAGCGTATTTCAATTCGCTTCTACATTACTTGCTGGTTCTGTTGATACAGATATACGCTTTCAAAAACTTAATGATGTACTCGAAACAACTAATCATAAACTACTCATTACTCTGCAAGATGTTGATCGTGGAACCGGCGAGGAAAACGAAAAACGTTTAAATGGCATAGCTGCGCTATTAGACAGATTAAAAGATAAAAATTTAAACAATTTTAACTTTATAATAGTTATGGGAAATAGTAAAAAAAAAGAAGTTGAGGTATTAGGCAAGATAGCTGATCATATTGAAAATATAGTAGTACTTAATCATACAAAGTTAATATGTAGATGGGCTGAACTTAATACAGAAGAAATTTTTAATAATCATATGAGACTATCTGGGCATATAAGCTCGGTGAACTTTAAAAGCTTTATCAAGAGTGAACCATTGAGTTTTAACTCTGTTACTTACAAGCCTGCGAAAATATCAAGTAACTTAATTAGCTCGATCAGGGTTTTGAAGCGAATTATGAGACGAGTCGATAGCAGCTGGACTAAAGGTCGACTTTTAGGGGAAGTTAGTTTTGATAGCTTACTACTCTTAATGATCTTAAGGGAATTTAGCCCTTCCACAGTCAATATTTTAATTAATGAATATAAAAAAATAGATAGCTTATTGTCTTTAGATGGAAATTATGAAGCTGTAAATCCATTTCTTGATCTTTACAAAAAAATAATTAGTAAAGTGAATATTAGCTCAGAACAGTATGAGTTAGAGTTGCTACTCAAATTCATACTTGGGGTAGATGGAGCCGTTAATAAGACTATCTTCAGCCATCAGAACATTTTTAATAAAACTAAGACCACAAATTATTTAGAGCGTATATTATTAGAAAATGTTCCAGTTTTAGAGCTTAGAGATCAGGATGTTTTCAAAGAGTATTTAGAAGCGACCCCAGATTCAATAAGTAGTTTAAGTAAGAAAGTTTTAGATTATGAAGATTGGGCAATTTCATTTGCAAGGTTTGGGTATATTTTTAATCAACAAGAGAGTGCCGAGGCTGTAAATATAAGAAAAAACTTTGCTTTAGCACTATTAAGTAAACCAGATGCAAAAAATATAGAGCTACTACTTAAAAGCACTGCTCTAGAAAATCTTTTGATAAAAGTAACTGAAGAAAATGATCTTGAAGAAGTTTTAAATAAGTTGTTTCTCATTACTTCAAGTAAAGCTCTAGTGGATATAATCATGCAGAAGCATTTTAATGCTTTTAGCACAGTAAGTAATTGTTACTCAAGTGACTTGAAATTTGAAAAAATAAACGACCTCGGTGAAGTTGTTAATTATTGTAATTCACATACTCAAAATATAGATTTAGTCGATTTTTTAGTAACACACTTAGAGCACTTAAGTGTTTCGTCTATAAATATATTCATTTGCTACATTACAATTCAAAAGTTCATAAGTTTGGAACAGAGTTACCCAGAAGAATATGCAAAATCGCACATTGAGATTACACAGAAAGTACAAAGCCATAAAGCATATAAGCTACTAGCTGACTTTGTATTGGACAATGTTGAAAAGTCGAATTTGGTAAATAAGTTAGTTAAAGAATTGAGTCCAGAAGAAAAAATCATTCTGAGAACTGGAATAGAGAAGATCCCAGACTATTCTCTTGAAAAAACACATAAAAGGCGGGTTCTAAATGACCTTGAATTTAAATAGTTAAACTAAATAGATTTAAGTTAGCTATCACTTGTCTTGCTGACAACCGATAGCTAACCACTTAAAACTGCGCTTACTCTTCTATCGAACTTACAATAAAATACGGATTTAAGTATTCATCTTTAGTGTTATAAATAAGCGGGCTGCCATCAAGTTTAGTCACTTTAGCGCCGGCTATTTCGGCGATTGCATGGCCTGCGCCTGTATCCCATTCGCAGGTTGGACCTAAGCGCGGGTAAATATCGGCGCTGCCCTCAGCTACTAAACACAACTTTAGTGAGCTGCCTTTAGACACCATTTCAACCTCATCAAAGCGTTTCACAAACTCGGCTAAATCGGGGGATGGGTGCGAGCGGCTGCCTACAACTCGAATTAACCCTTTGTTAGGTTTGGTAGTTACCTTAAGCTCAATTCGCTCATCGCCTTTATCTTTAAATGCACCAATGGCTTCGGCGGCTAAGTACGATACGCCAAGGGCGGGTGCATCAACTACGGCTAAAATAGGAATGCCGTTTTTAATTAGGGCGATGTTTACGGTAAATTCACCGTTCTTTTTAATAAATTCTTTAGTGCCGTCGATTGGATCAACTAACCAGTAGCTTTTCCACGTTTGGCGTACATCCCAACTTATGTCGGCGTTTTCTTCACTGAGTATTGGAATATCAGGTGTGAGCTGTTGAAGCCCTGCCACAATCAGTTTATGAGCTGCTAAATCGGCGTCGGTTACGGGGCTTTCATCGGCTTTGTACTCAACGTTAAAATCCTTTTCGTAAATTCCCATTATCGCTTGGCCTGCTTTGCGGGCAAGGATGAGGGTTTCTTCTAGCAGTTCGGTTTGATTCATGGGGTTAACCTATATTATGTGCTTTTGTTTTAGATACGTTATCAGTTGTGTAACCGATTGGTCTAGGGTGTTTTTACTTGTATCTAAAATTATTTCTGGATTGTTTGGCACTTCGTAGCTTGAATCGATACCAGTGAAGTGTTTTATCTCTCCAGCGCGGGCTTTTTTGTATAAGCCTTTAGGATCGCGGCTTTCGCATACATCCAGTGGGGTATCGATAAAGACTTCGATAAATTCGCCTTCGTCTACTAAGTTACGCACCATGTCGCGTTCTGCTCTAAAAGGCGATATAAACGCAGTAAGTACTAACAAGCCAGCGTCGGTCATTAGTTTTGCGGTTTCGCCTACGCGGCGTATGTTTTCAATGCGGTCTTCGTCGCTAAAGCCTAGATCTTTACACAAACCGTGGCGTACGTTGTCGCCATCGAGCAGGTAAGTGTGCGTACCTTGCTGATTAAGCGCCGCTTCTAGTGCGTTTGCTACGGTGCTTTTGCCAGAGCCTGAAAAGCCGGTAAACCATAAAATAGCGGGCTTATGTTTTTTTTGCTCACTACGCTGTGCTTTTGTGGTTGCGTAGTTATGCCAAACTATATTTTCATCCATAGTGAGAGTCTCTTATGCTGTGAGCGCAGGTATTAAAACGGAAATACCAGCGGGATCAAGGTTAATACCGTGATTGAATAAATAATAGAAAGGGGTAAGCCCATCACTATGTAATCTTTTAAGCGATAGTTACCCGCGCTATAAACCATTAGATTAGTTTGATACCCAAATGGCGATATAAAGCTAGCTGATGCGCCAAAGGCAACCGCCATAATAAACGGTAGTGGGTCTACATTAAAACCAACCGCGAGCGAGTAAGCAACAGGGAACGACAAGGCAGCAGCTGCGTTGTTAGTTATAAGCTCGGTAAATAATACGGTCATTAAAAATATAGCTATAAACGCGCCGTACGGGCCAAAATCCCCAAGTACCATAAACATGGCGTCGGATATTTGCCCGGCAAGTCCGGTGCCTATCATTAATTTAGCAAGGCCAATGGCGCTACCTACAACCACCAATAACTCGATAGGAAAACGGCGTTTTACTTCGTTAAGTTTTATGGTGCCGCTGAGCATTAAGCCAATCAGTAATACTAATAAGCCTTTAACCAGCGGCACTATGCCAATAATGCTTAAACCCAGTACTGCGGCAAAGCTTAGTAGCACAATATTTGATTGCTTAGGTGCAAGGTGGGCTTGTAAGTCAAACCCTGAAATATACACAAATTCGCGCTTTAAATTAGGCAAAGTGTAAAAATTTTTGCCTGGTGCGAGTATAAGTGAGTCGCCAGCTTGTAATTGCACTTGCCCAAGGCCGCCCTGTAAGCGGTCGTGTCCACGGCGAATGGCAATAACAGCAGCATGAAACTGCTCTCTAAAGCGGGCTTCTTTTACGGTTTTGCCAATAAATTTTGAAGATTGACTTACGACTACTTCTACTAAGTGTTCTATGTCTTTTTGATGATTCTCGTGCACTACTTTTAAACCGTCGAAACGGGTAAGTAATGGCACCGATTTTATGTCACCTACAAACAGCAGCACGTCGTCTTTTTGAATAATTTGCTGCGGAGTGACTGCGCAAATTCGGCTGCCATCGCGAATAATTTCAGCAAGGAATAAGTCTTTTAAATCACGCAGGCCGTTTTCTTCTACGGTTTGGCCTATTAATTTTGAGCTTGCTTGTACTTTACCTTCTAGGTAAAAAGGCACGACTTCTTGGTCGCTTTTACCGTTGTCGGGTAAGTATTTAAGCATTACTAAAATGGTAATTAGGCCTACGCTTAGCGCGCCTAAACCCACTAATGTAAAGTCAAAAAAGCCCAGCGGTTCCATGCCCGCATCTACTGCAAAGCCATTAACGATTAAGTTGGTTGATGTACCAATAAGCGTAATAGTGCCGCCCAAAATAGCAGTGTACGACAGCGGTAATAATAGCTTTGAAGGGGAGTGATTAGGATTGTCTTTTATCGCGGTAATAAGCGATGCAACAACGGCGGTATTGTTAGTAAACGACGATAAAAAGGCGGTTGATAACCCCAATTTTGTTACCGATTTTACTAAACTACCTTTAGATAGCGATTGCGCTAACTTTTGAATTAGGGTGGTTTTTTCTATTGCGGTCGACACTAACACCAATAGTACTAAAGTGATAAGCGACGGGTTAGCGTAGTTAACTAACATACTTTCAAGATCGATTAGCCCTGCTAAGTAGCTGGTGCCAATAGCGCTTACAAATAACCATGCTGGATTAATACGGGTGCCAAAAAGGCACCCGACTAAGGTAAGCATAATGCCTGTTAAAACGAGCTGTTCTACCATGCTTTTAAATTCCTAACAGGCTAAAGTTAACTTATAACTTAGAAATATCAAGCGCTTGCCAATGCGGGAAGTGCTTGCGTACTAAGCTGTTAAATTCAACTTCAAATTCGCTAAAGTTACTTTGCTTTGTTTGGCTTTGCAGTACTTGCTCAATCATACCGGCAGCAACAGTTAGGTTTGATAAGCGATCGATTAGGATAAACGAGCCTGTTTCGTGATTGCTGTGGTACTCGTCTGCCAAAATAGTTTCGGTTAGTTCAAGCGTTACAATCGCAATTTCGTTTAGCTGTAATGAGTCGCTAGTGCCGTGCTCAAGCGTGTTTACATCAATTGTGTAGTCAATCTTTTTAACAATAGCTGAGGTGTTTTTGCTACCTAGTTTTAGGTTATAGCTTTTACCTAACACTAATGGCGATTCATGCATCCACACAATTTTAGCTTGCAGCTGGTTAGTAACAGCGGCCGTTGAGTTTGCAGGTACGATTACATCCCCTCGGCTAATATCAATTTCGTTATTTAGGGTAACGGTAATTGCTTGGCCTGCTTCGGCGCTGTCCAGATTACCATCAAAGGTAACAATTTCTTTAATGCTTGATGTTTTACCCGACGGTAGTACTTTTATAGCATCGCCTACGTGCATCTTGCCCGATGTCAGTGTGCCCTGAAAACCACGGAAGTTTAAGTTAGGACGCACGACATATTGCACCGGTAGGCGCGCTTCAAAGCCTGTATCTGTTTCGGCTGCTGGCGAATCTTCTAATAACTCTAGTAGCGGCTTGTCGGTGTAATACGGTGTATGTGCAGAGCGTGTTACTACGTTGTCGCCTTTAAGCGCCGACATAGGCACAAACTTAATGTTTGATACGTTAAGTTGCTCAGCAAATTTAAGGTAATCGGCCTTAATTTTTTCATACACGGTTTCGTCAAAATCAACGATATCCATTTTATTAACGGCAACAACAAACTGTTTAATGCCCAGCGAGTCACAAATAAAGCTATGGCGCTTAGTTTGTACTTGTACGCCGTAACGCGCATCAACCAAAATAATGGCGACATCGCTTGTTGATGCACCAGTTACCATGTTGCGCGTGTATTGCTCGTGCCCAGGCGTGTCGGCAATAATAAATTTACGCTTAGCCGTTGAAAAGTAACGGTACGCTACGTCAATCGTAATGCCTTGTTCACGCTCAGCTTGTAGGCCATCAACTAATAAAGCAAGGTCAAGATCTTCACCTGCATTACCTACTTTTTCGTTATCTTTATGAAGGGCTGCTAGCTGATCTTCATAAATTTGGTGGCTGTCGTGCAGTAGGCGGCCAATCAATGTTGATTTACCGTCATCTACGCTGCCACAAGTAAGCATGCGTAATAAGCTTTTGTCTTGTTGGCGTGCTAGGTAGGCGTCTATGCCTATTTCTTTTACTTCGTTAAATGTATCGTTATTTTGGCTAGACATTAAAAATACCCCTCACGTTTTTTCTTCTCCATTGAGCCGGCTGAATCATGGTCAATAACACGACCTTCACGTTCAGATGACGTAGATAGCAGCATTTCTTCGATAATTTCGGTTAAAGTACTGGCTGTTGATTCAACTGCACCGGTAAGTGGGTAGCAGCCTAATGTACGAAAACGTACAGATTTCATTTGCGGTACTTCACCTTCATTAAGAGGCATACGCTCATCGTCAACCATAATCAAAGTACCGTCGCGCTCAACTACTGGGCGATCTTTAGCTAGGTACAATGGCACCATTTCGATGTTTTCTTGATAAATGTATTGCCAAATATCAAGCTCAGTCCAGTTAGATAATGGGAAAACACGAATGCTCTCACCCGGATTAACTTGGCTGTTGTAGGTATTCCAAAGCTCTGGGCGTTGGTTTTTAGGGTCCCAACGGTGGTGTTTGTCGCGGAACGAATAAACACGCTCCTTTGCGCGTGACTTTTCTTCGTCGCGGCGTGCGCCACCAAATGCAGCATCAAAGCCGTATTTATCTAGCGCTTGTTTTAAGCCTTGGGTTTTCATTATGTCGGTATGTTTACCCGAGCCATGCGTAAACGGGCCTACACCCATTTCAATGCCTTCTGGATTTTTGTGTACCAGTAGATCAAAGCCGTATTCTTTAGCTATACGGTCGCGAAACTCGATCATTTCACGAAACTTCCAGTTGGTGTCTACGTGTAATAACGGAAACGGAATTTTTGCAGGGTAAAATGCTTTACGCGCTAAGTGCAAAAGTACCGACGAATCTTTACCAATAGAGTAAAGCATTACTGGGTTCTCAAACTCAGCGGCGACTTCGCGCATGATTTTGATACTTTCAGCTTCAAGTTGCTGAAGGTGAGTTAAAGCCATTGTTAGTCGTCCTACTAAAATGATTAAAAGTTACAAATTTAAAATTCGGTTATGTATTTGATACATCTGTTAGCGGCTGTGCAAAGCTGCTTGTTTGCTCGTTCTTCCCAAACCACGCTAGTTGCGAGTGCAGGGCGGCTACTTCACCAATAATGAGTAGCGCAGGCGATATAATGCTGTTGCGTTCAATTAAGTCGGCAAGTTCGCCTAATTGGCCTGTTACAACACGCTGATTTTTACGTGTACCGTTTTCGATAATGGCAACAGGGGTGTCGGCTTTGCGGCCATGTTTTAAAAGCTCGCCTTGTATGTGCGGCGATTTAATTACGCCCATGTAAATAGCCAGCGTTTGATTTGCTTTTGCCAGCGATTGCCAATCAAGTTCTTGACCGTCTTTTTTACAGTGGCCAGTTACAAATTGAATGGCTTGTGCATGGTCGCGATGCGTAAGCGGAATACCCGCGTAAGCACTACAACCTGCAGCGGCTGTAATACCTGGAACAATTTGATAATTTACGTTGTTAGCAGCCAGTACTTGTACTTCTTCGCCACCACGGCCATAAATAAACGGGTCACCACCTTTAATGCGGCACACTTTTTTGCCTTGTTTAGCAAGGTCGACCAGCATTTGGTTGGTATCTTCTTGAACAACACTATGATCGCCCAAACGTTTACCTACACAAATAAGGTCAGCATCGCGGCGCACTAGTTCCATAATTTCGTCAGAGACTAAAAAGTCATAAACGACGACGTCGGCTTGTTGCATAAGTTGCAGTGCTTTAAGTGTTAAAAGCTCTGGATCGCCAGGGCCTGCACCTACTACATATACTTCGCCTTCAGGTTCTGCTTTTGCATCTAGCATTTGCTCTAGTTGCTGCTGTGCGGCTTGGGTATCGCCGGTTTGTACTTTACTCACAACAGATGAGTCGAACACGCCTTCCCAAAATTGGCGGCGGTCTGAAAAATGCTTAAAGCGTTTTTTTACTTTGTCTCTAAAGCCACCGACAAGTGTTGCAAGTGGGCCAATATGATGTGGAATAAGAGTTTCGAGCTTTTCGCGTAAGCGACGTGCAAGTACGGGCGCTGTGCCAGCACTTGATATAGCAATCGTAATTGGGTCACGGTCAACAATGGATGGGAATATAAACGTACATTTAGGTTGGTCATCAACCACGTTTACAAACACATTGCGGGCATTGGCAAGTTCAAATACGTTGTTGTTTACTTCATCGCGGTCGGTTGCTGCAATAACAAGCATTTTGCCATCAAGGTGCGATTCATCAAAATAAGCATCAATAAGCGTTACTTCATTATTATGTGCATGCTCTTTTAGTTCGTCGCAAAACCAAGGTGCTACTAAAGTAACGCTTGCTCTCGCTTTTAAAAACGCGCGACATTTGCGTAAAGCGACCTCTCCACCGCCAACAACCAATACTGGTTTGTTGTCGAGTTTGGTAAAGATAGGTAAATACTGCACGTTAATAAGACCCCTAAACAAATTCAAATATAAGAAAACGCTTTATTCTGATATGCAGAATATAGCGGCTATCAATAAGTAAAAAATAATTAAAACCAAGTTGATATAACCAAAAGTTATAATAGGTGGGCTTTTTAGGCCTAAGAGCTAGTTAACAAGGGATTGCGCCGAGTTACAAGTAAAATAACCAGCTTATAGTGTTTGGTTATGAGCTATAGCGAGTTTGGTTTAATTTGTTAATATGGAGGCATATCAAATTTTGTACTTATACCAATTGCATTAAATTAGTGATCTATTATAGCGACGAGAAAATAGCTCAATAACAAGGCTAAAATTATGATACATAGTTGTTCTATATAAATAGTTTTTAACCTAGTTAGTGCGTTATTTAATACGCTAAAATGATCATGTTTTTAATAAAATTGGTATTACATAAGCAACGGAGCTCTAATGACACAACACCAAAAAGATGCCGCATTAGCAGTCGCACTGATGGATTTAACAAGCTTAAACACCAGCGATACCACCAAAAGCATTCAAGCACTTGTTGATAGCATAAATCCTACCTTAGGCACGCCTGCCGCTGTATGTGTTTATAGCGACTTTGTTGATGATGCAAAAATAGCACTCGCAGCGCTTGAGCTTAACCATGTTAAAGTCGCAACAGTTACTAACTTTCCAACAGGTGATGCACCACTGAGTGATGTAATTAACGAAACACTTATTGCAATAGAGCGCGGCGCTGACGAAATTGATTTGGTTATTCCTTATAAAAAGTTAATCGCGGGCGATGCTCAAACTGTAGTTAACTATGTAAGCGAAAGTAAAAAAGCATGTGGGTCGCGCGCGCAACTTAAAGTAATAATAGAAAGCGGCGAGCTAAAAACCGACGCGCTTATTACTCAAGCCACGGAGCTTGCAATTGAAGGCGGTGCTGATTTTGTAAAAACCAGTACGGGTAAAGTAGCTGTAAATGCCACGCTTGAATCAACAAAAACTATGCTAACAGCCATTAAAAGCTCAAATAAACGTGTGGGCTTTAAAGCGGCCGGCGGTGTTAAAACAGTGGCCGATGCTAGTGATTATTTAGCGCTAGCACGCGCAATAATGGGTGATGATTATTTGCAAGCAAATACATTTAGGTTTGGCGCTTCAAGCTTGTTAAGTGACGTTTATAAAACCATAGGGAAATAATCAATATCTTTGGATTGTAGGTTTATCTAACCGATTAAATTATTAGCAGTTTAAACAATAATGTAATTAATTAATTAGATTTTCCAATGTGGGTATCTTTTAGGCTTGTGTTAATGAACTGCGTAAGTATAATAGGCATCCACTTTGCAGGGGCGTAGTTCCAATTGGTAGAACAGCGGTCTCCAAAACCGATGGTTGGGAGTTCGAATCTCTCCGCCCCTGCCAGTTTTACTTGTTATTTGAGTAGTCTGAGATTAAAAACCGGTTTAAATTAAGTCTGTTTTTAAGTTTAGATTTTAATGGATTAACCCTGCCGTAGTGTAGGGTTGTTGTGTCTGTAGTTAAGGTAATAATATTATGAGCACGAATGTAGAAACACCATCAAGTGCGATGGAGTCAGTAAAGTGGTTAGTAGCAATCGCGCTACTTGCAGGCGCAGTTGTTGGTAATCACATGTATGCAGATCAATCTGTATTACTACGTGCTATTGGCGTTGTTGTTGCAATAGCGGCCGGATTAGCAATTGCCTCGCAAACATTTAAGGGACGTAACTTTCTTGCTTTCGCTAAAGAAGCTCGAATTGAAGTACGCAAAGTTATTTGGCCAACGCGCCAAGAAACTACCCACACGACATTAATTGTAATGGTTGCAACAGTGATTATGGCACTTATCCTTTGGGGATTAGATGGCATTTTATTCCGCGCTGTAGGCTTTTTAACTGGATTGGAGATCTGATCCCATGTCGGATGAGAACGAGAACAAAGAAATTAAGTTACGTTGGTATGTAGTACAGGCCTTTTCTGGTTACGAAAAGCGTGTAGCTCAAACGTTAATTGAACATATTAAAATCGAAGGTCTAGAATCGAGCTTTGGTGAGATATTAGTACCAACTGAAGAAGTTGTTGAGATGCGCGCTGGCCAAAAGCGTAAATCTGAGCGTAAATTCTTCCCAGGTTATGTATTAGTACAAATGGATATGAATGACGCAAGCTGGCACTTAGTGAACAGCACAGAACGCGTTATGGGCTTTATTGGTGGTACGTCTGATCGTCCTGCTCCTATCAGCCCTAAAGAAGCTGAGCGCATTCTTAATCGCCTACAAGAAAATGCTGAAGCACCTAAACCTGCTACATTATTTGAACCAGGTGAAGTTGTACGCGTTACAGATGGTCCATTTGCAGATTTCAGTGGTGTAGTTGAAGAAGTTGACTACGAAAAGAGCCGCGTAAAAGTATCTGTACTTATTTTTGGTCGTTCTACGCCAGTTGAGCTTGAATTCGGTCAAGTTGAGCAAGATAAGTAATTGATTAAAAAAGCTTCGCTAATTTTTATTTAAATTTTGGCATGAAGCTTGAAAAAGGCCGCTGATTAACTTATAATCAGCGGCCTTTTTGTATTAAGGTAAAATTTATTTTTTACTGTGCAAAAAGTACGAAACCAATTTTTAAACTGGGAAGCCGTTAGAGTACGCGTCCTCGCGCGCACAAGGCTGAGACCCACCAAATGAGGTATTTATAATGGCTAAAAAAGTTGAAGCTCTAATCAAGCTACAAGTTGCCGCTGGTATGGCTAATCCTAGTCCTCCAGTAGGTCCTGCACTAGGTCAACACGGTGTAAACATCATGGAATTCTGTAAAGCGTTTAACGCACGTACAGAGTCTATCGAAAAAGGCGCTCCAGTTCCTGTAGTGATCTCTGTTTACGGTGACCGTTCATTTACGTTCGACATGAAAACGCCACCTGCTGCTTACTTACTTAAGAAAGCTGCTGGTATCAAGTCAGGCTCAGGCCGTCCTAACACTGATAAAGTAGGCACAGTAACTCGTGCTCAACTTGAAGAAATTGTTGAGACAAAACGAACTGACCTTACAGCTGCCGATATGGACGCAGCGGTTCGCACTATCGCAGGTTCTGCGCGTGCGATGGGCTTGAACGTAGAGGACTAAGAAATGGCTAAATTAACTAAACGTATGCGTACTATCCGCGAAAAAGTGGAAGTAACTAAAGATTACGAAATCAATGAAGCAGTTGCTCTTTTAAAAGAGTTAGCGACAGCTAAATTCGTAGAAAGTGTTGACGTTGCCGTTAACCTTGGTATCGATGCTCGTAAATCTGATCAAAACGTTCGTGGTGCTACTGTACTACCTAACGGTACTGGTCGTGACGTTCGTGTTGCTGTATTCACACAAGGCGCTAATGCAGAAGCTGCAAAAGAAGCCGGTGCTGAATTAGTAGGTATGGAAGATCTTGCTGAACTAGTTAAAAAAGGCGAGATGAACTTTGACGTTGTTGTTGCATCACCAGACGCTATGCGTGTTGTTGGTCAACTAGGTCAAATCTTAGGCCCACGTGGTCTAATGCCAAACCCTAAAACTGGTACTGTAACGCCTAACGTTGCAGAAGCAGTTAAAAATGCTAAAGCAGGTCAAGTACGTTACCGTAATGACAAAAATGGCATCATCCATACTACTATTGGTAAGGTTGATTTCACTGCAGAGCAGTTACAACAAAACCTTGAAGCTCTAATTGTTGCGCTTAAGAAGGCTAAACCTTCTCAAGCTAAAGGTGTTTACTTGAAGAAAGTAACTATCTCTACAACAATGGGCGCAGGTGTTTCTGTTGACCAAAACACTTTAAGCACTATTGTTGCTTAATTGAGTGTTTACATGGCGTGAAATTTGTACTATAATTTCGCGCCATTTTGTTGATTAATTTATTAATTTGCAAAGTAAAGAATTCGGGTTGAAGTCCATAATTTCGTTAAGCCTTCGGGGTTAACGATAAATTGGGCTTCCGTCCAAGACCGTAGGTGGCTTCGGCCTTAATATTCACCTACGTAGACGGTGTAGACCCCAGATAGATTTTTCCTAATCCTTCTGGCTCTCGCCGTAAAAAGCATCTCTACCTTGTTTGGTAGGGAAGAGTAGAACAGGGGAATCCGATAATCGGTACCCCCATTAAACCAGGAGTAACACCCATGGCTTTAAATCTTCAAGGCAAAAAAGCAATAGTTGCTGAAGTCAACGAAGCAGCCAATGGTGCTCTATCTGCAGTTGTTGCAGATTCTCGTGGTGTAACAGTTGGCGCAATCACTGCCCTTCGTAAAGAAGCTCGTGCAAATGGTGTTTGGATGAAAGTTGTCCGTAACACTTTAGCAAAACGTGCTCTTGAAGGAACAGATTTTGAGTGTCTTTCTGATTCATTTGTTGGTCCAAGCTTAATCGCTTTCTCATCAGAGCACCCAGGTGCTGCTGCGCGTATCTTTTCAGATTTCGCGAAAAAGAATGAGAAATTCGAGCTTAAAACGGCCGCTTTTGAAGGAAATGTTGTTGATGCAGCAATGCTTGCTACATTACCTACATACGATGAAGCTGTTGCACGCTTAATGAGTGCTATGAAAGAAGCGTCTGCTGGCAAATTGTGTAAAACAATTGAAGCAGTACGTGTACAGAAAGAAGAGCAAGCTGCTTAATTTTAAGCTGTTTAATCTCACTTTCGGTGTAAAATTTATTTGGACTTAATGTCCGTTAATTATTAGGAAATTTGTAATGTCTGTATCTAAAGACCAAATCCTTGACGCAATTGCTGAAATGTCAGTAATGGACGTTGTTGCTCTTATCGAAGCAATGGAAGAAAAATTCGGCGTAACTGCTGCAGCTGCAATGGTAGCTGGTCCAGCTGCTGAAGCTGCTGAAGAGAAAACAGAATTTGACGTAATCCTTACTGGCGCTGGCGCTAACAAGGTTTCTGCAATCAAAGCTGTTCGTAGCGCAACTGGCCTTGGCCTTAAAGAAGCGAAAGCTCTTGTTGAAGCTGCTCCTACACCTGTTAAAGAAGGTGTATCTAAAGAAGAAGCTGAAGCACTTGCAAAAGATCTTACTGAAGCTGGTGCTGAAGTTGAGGTTAAGTAATTTAGCTTTTGCTAAGTTCGCTGCCTGAGAAATCAGGCAAGGGCTGGTGATTATTTAATCACCGGCCTTTTTGCGCTATAGAGTGATGCACTCTTTTAGTTCAAATAAAATCTGATTTTTTCTTTACTTTCAACGCTTTATAGTTTGCTAGTGTTAAAGTGGGATCTAATTAGAACAACAGTTAAATGTTGTAAAATCTTGGCATAGCTGCCAGTTAAGTCTGTTCTTACAAGAACAGGTCGGGTCAAAGATCAGCAAGCTGAGGAACCCCATGGCTTACTCTTATTCTGAAAAGAAACGTATCCGTAAGGATTTTGGTAAACGTCCACAAGTTTTGGATATACCTTTTTTACTGTCTACACAGTTAGAATCGTTTAAAAAATTCTTAGTGCCGGACGCTGATGGCGATCATGGTTTGGAAGCTGCCTTCCGTTCTGTGTTCCCTATTAAAAGCTACTCGGGAAATTCTGAGCTTCAATACGTAAGTTACCGTATTGGTGAGCCAGTTTTCGATGTAAAAGAATGTCAAATTCGCGGTGTGACTTATTCTGCTCCACTTCGCGTGAAACTGCGTCTTGTTGTTATGGACAAAGAAGCACCAGGCACAGTTAAAGACATTAAAGAGCAAGAAGTTTACATGGGCGAAATTCCGCTCATGACAGATACCGGTACTTTTGTAATCAATGGTACAGAGCGTGTTATCGTTTCTCAGCTACACCGTAGCCCTGGTGTATTCTTTGATAACGACCGCGGTAAAACCCATTCATCGGGTAAAGTATTATATAACGCACGCGTTATACCTTACCGTGGTTCATGGTTAGACTTCGAATTTGATGCAAAAGATAACTTATATGTACGTATTGACCGCCGTCGTAAATTACCGGCGTCTATCATCCTACGTGCACTAGAGTATTCTAGCGAAGAAATCCTAGATATGTTCTTCGATAACACTACGTTTGAAGTAACGAATGGTAAAGTTCTTATGGAACTTGTACCTTCGCGTTTACGTGGTGAAACTGCCGCTTTTGATATCAAGAGCGAAGACGGTGAAGTATTTGTTGAAAGCGGTCGTCGTGTTACGGCTCGCCACATCAAGAGCATCGAGAAGAAAGGCATTAAGCAATTAGAAGTACCACATGAGTACATCATTGGCCGTATTGTAGCTAAAAACTATGTTGATGAGTCAACTGGTGAAGTTATTGCAAATGCAAATGACGAGCTAACTCTAGAGCTAATGGCTGAATTGGTTAAAGCCGGTCACACTAAAATTGATACTTTATATATCAATGAAGTGGACAGCGGTGCTTACATGTCAAATACATTGAACATTGACTCTTCAAGCAGCCGTTTAGAAGCACTAGTAGAAATTTACCGCATGATGCGCCCAGGCGAGCCACCGACGAAAGACGCGGCTGAAGCCTTATTCCAGAACTTGTTCTTCTCTGAAGAGCGTTATGACTTATCTACTGTAGGTCGTATGAAGTTCAATAGCCGTGTTGGTTACGATACAGACACAGGCCCAGGCACATTAAGCAAAGAAGACATCGTGTCTGTTATGAAAGTATTAATTGCTATTCGTAACGGTCAAGGCGATGTTGATGATATCGATCACTTAGGCAACCGTCGTATACGTAGTGTTGGCGAAATGGCTGAGAACCAATTCCGTGTTGGTCTAGTACGTGTTGAACGTGCTGTACGTGAGCGTTTAAGCTTAGGTGACCTTGACGCGATAATGCCACAAGATCTTATTAACGCTAAGCCTATTTCGGCAGCGGTTAAAGAGTTCTTCGGCTCGTCTCAGTTATCACAGTTTATGGACCAAAATAACCCACTATCAGAAGTTACGCATAAACGTCGTATCTCTGCATTAGGTCCGGGCGGTCTAACTCGTGAACGCGCAGGCTTTGAAGTACGTGACGTTCACGTAACTCACTATGGTCGCGTATGTCCAATCGAGACTCCTGAGGGTCCAAACATCGGTCTAATTAACTCGTTGTCTACGTACGCACGTACAAATGACTACGGTTTCTTAGAAACACCTTACCGCAAAGTGGTAGATGGTGTTGTAACTGATGAAGTTGATTACTTATCAGCCATTGAAGAAGGTCAGTTTGTTATCGCACAGGCGAACTCAAACTTAACTGAAACCAATGAGTTTGTTGATGAACTTATTCCATGTCGTCACAAAGGTGAATCTACCTTTATGGGTCGCATGGACCAGCAGTATATGGATGTATCACCACAACAGGTGATCTCTGTAGCGGCAGCACTTATCCCGTTCCTAGAACACGATGATGCTAACCGTGCATTGATGGGTTCAAACATGCAACGCCAAGCAGTACCAACATTGAAAGCGGATAAACCGTTAGTAGGTACTGGTATTGAGTTAACACTAGCGAAAGATTCTGGTGTAACTATCGTTGCTAAACGTGGTGGTGAAGTAATGTATGCTGACGCAAGTCGCATCGTTGTAAATGTACATGAAGAAGAACGCATCCCAGGTGAAGCGGGCATCGACATCTACAACTTAACCAAATACACACGTTCTAACCAAAATACATGTATTAACCAAAAACCAACTTGTATGGTTGGCGAACCGGTTACTCGTGGTGACGTGTTAGCAGATGGTCCTTCGACTGACTTAGGTGACTTAGCCCTTGGTCAAAACCTTCGCGTGGCATTCATGCCATGGAACGGTTACAACTTCGAAGATTCAATCTTGTTATCAGAGCGCGTAGTTGAAGAAGATCGTCTAACGACTATCCATATTCAAGAACTACAGTGTGTTGCCCGTGATACTAAATTAGGTCCTGAAGAGATCACTGCAGATATCCCGAATGTGGGTGAGTCTGCGCTAGGCAAGCTTGATGAATCAGGCGTTGTATATATTGGTGCTGAAGTTAAAGGCGGCGATATCCTAGTAGGTAAAGTGACTCCTAAAGGCGAGACACAGCTTACACCTGAAGAGAAGCTACTACGTGCTATCTTCGGCGAAAAAGCGTCTGACGTTAAAGACAGCTCTTTACGCGTACCAAACTCTGTAACTGGTACTGTAATTGACGTGCAAGTTTTCACCCGTGATGGTGTTGAAAAAGATAAACGTGCGTTAGAAGTTGAAGACATGCAGCTTCGCGAAGCGAAGAAAGACTTCAACGAAGAGTTCCGTATTTTAGAAGCAGGCGTTTTAGACCGTGCACGCAAGCTACTTATAGCTGCTGGTTTTGATGAAGATAAACTTGCATCTCTTAATGCTGAAAAAGTACTTACGCAAAGCCTTGCTGAAGAAGACAAGCAAGCTGAGCTTGAGCAACTAGCTGCACAGTACGATGAGCTTAAAGCTGAATACGATAAAAAGTTTGAAAACAAACGTCGTAAAATTACCCAAGGTGATGATTTAGCACCAGGCGTACTTAAGATTGTTAAAGTATACCTAGCTGTTAAACGTCGTATCCAACCGGGTGATAAAATGGCGGGTCGTCACGGTAACAAAGGTGTTATCTCGACTATCGTACCAGTAGAAGATATGCCTTACGATGACAAAGGTCGTACGGTAGATATCGTATTGAATCCACTAGGTGTACCATCGCGTATGAACATCGGTCAGATCCTTGAAACACATATGGGTCTTGCTGCACGTGGTATCGGTGAACGTATTGAAGAGATGATGAAAGAACAACGTGAGCTTCATGAGCTACGTGAATTCATCAAGCAAGCTTACGAAATTGGTGAATCTCGCCAAGTTGTAGACATTGCTAGCTTCACTGATGACGAAATTCGTCGTCTAGCTGAAAACTTAAAAGGTGGTTTACCAATAGCTACTCCTGCATTTGATGGCGCGAAAGAAAGCGAAATCAAAGACATGCTTGAGCTTGGTGGATATCCTCGAAGTGGTCAGGTTACACTTTATGATGGCCGTACTGGCGATCAGTTTGAACGTCAAGTAACTGTTGGTTACATGTACATGCTTAAACTTAACCACTTGGTTGATGATAAGATGCACGCACGTTCTACTGGTTCTTACAGCCTTGTTACTCAGCAGCCGCTGGGTGGTAAAGCACAGTTCGGTGGCCAGCGTTTTGGTGAGATGGAAGTATGGGCACTTGAAGCTTACGGTGCTGCTTACACTCTACAAGAAATGCTAACAGTGAAATCGGATGACGTGAACGGTCGTACTAAGATGTATAAAAACATCGTTGATGGTAACCATAAAATGGAACCAGGTATGCCAGAATCGTTCAACGTATTGTTGAAAGAAATCCGCTCACTGGGTATCAACATCGAGTTGGAAGAAAATTAAGCCAATTAGATGCTGCAGTTAACGCTGCAGCATCTGTTACGGCTGAATAGAATGTAGGGACGAGACTATCCGTCCTCAAGATTAACTCCGACAGGAGAGCTAAGGTGAAAGACTTACTTAAGTTTCTGAAGCAACAAAATAAGACCGAAGAATTCGATGCAATTCGCATTGGTCTTGCTTCACCAGACATGGTTCGTTCATGGTCATACGGTGAAGTAAAGAAACCTGAGACTATTAACTACCGTACTTTCAAGCCTGAGCGCGACGGCTTATTCTGTGCCCGTATTTTTGGCCCAGTGAAAGATTATGAGTGTTTATGTGGTAAATATAAACGCCTTAAACACCGTGGTGTGATCTGTGAAAAGTGTGGCGTTGAAGTAACACTCACTAAAGTGCGACGCGATCGTATGGGTCATATCGACCTTGCGAGCCCAGTTGCACATATATGGTTTTTAAAATCATTACCGTCACGTATTGGCTTAATGCTAGATATGACGCTTCGTGATATTGAACGTGTTCTTTACTTCGAATCATTCGTAGTAACTGAGCCTGGTATGACAACGCTTGAGCGTGGTCAACTATTAGGTGAAGAAGAATACTTAGATTCACTAGAAGAGCACGGTGATGAATTTGAAGCGAAGATGGGTGCTGAAGCAGTTTTAGACTTGCTTCGTGAACTTGATCTTGCTCAATTAATTGCTGAGATGCGTGAAGAGTTACCAACAATTAACTCTGAAACTAAGCGTAAAAAAATCACTAAACGTCTTAAGTTAATGGAATCGTTCCACCAATCAGGTAATAACCCTGAGTGGATGATCATGACAGTACTTCCAGTATTGCCACCTGATCTACGCCCATTAGTACCATTAGACGGTGGTCGTTTTGCGACATCTGATCTAAACGACCTTTACCGTCGTGTTATTAACCGTAATAACCGTCTTAAGCGTCTACTAGATTTAGCAGCACCAGACATTATTGTACGCAACGAAAAACGTATGTTACAAGAAGCGGTAGATGCGCTACTTGATAACGGTCGTCGTGGTCGTGCAATTACAGGTTCTAACAAACGTCCTCTTAAATCTCTTGCTGATATGATCAAGGGTAAGCAAGGTCGTTTCCGTCAGAACTTACTTGGTAAGCGTGTAGATTATTCAGGCCGTTCTGTAATCACAGTAGGTCCTACTCTTAAGCTTCACCAATGTGGTCTTCCTAAGAAGATGGCACTAGAGTTATTCAAACCATTCATCTATGGCAAATTAGAGCGTCGCGGCATGGCTACGACAATCAAAGCAGCTAAGAAGATGGTTGAACGTGAAGTTCCGGAAGTATGGGATGTACTTGACGAAGTAATTCGTGAACATCCAGTATTACTTAACCGTGCACCAACACTTCACCGTTTGGGTATCCAAGCGTTTGAACCTGTGCTTATCGAAGGTAAAGCGATTCATTTGCATCCATTAGTATGTGCGGCCTACAACGCCGATTTCGATGGTGACCAAATGGCGGTACACGTACCGTTAACAATCGAAGCACAGCTTGAAGCTCGTGCCTTAATGATGTCAACAAACAACATTCTATCTCCTGCGAATGGTGAGCCAATCATCGTTCCTTCACAGGATGTTGTATTGGGTCTTTATTACATGACTCGTGACCGCATTAACGCTAAAGGCGAAGGCGCGATATTTAAAGATCCAAAAGAAGCAGAAAAAGCATACCGCAGCGGCAATGCAGACCTTCACGCAATCGTGAAAGTACGTATTAGCCAATCAGTTAAAAACGAAGACGGCATAGTAGAAGACACTGTTACTGTTATCGATACAACTGTTGGTCGTGCAATTCTGTCTCTAATTTTACCTAAAGGCATGCCGTTTGCGTCAATCAACC
This sequence comes from Pseudoalteromonas sp. SG45-2, assembly GCF_014164115.1. Taxonomy (NCBI): domain Bacteria; kingdom Pseudomonadati; phylum Pseudomonadota; class Gammaproteobacteria; order Alteromonadales; family Pseudoalteromonadaceae; genus Pseudoalteromonas; species Pseudoalteromonas sp. SG45-2. The sequence continues at coordinate 6,292 of NZ_JACJEO010000011.1, read as the reverse complement.
AGCCGCTAGGTAAAAAGCAGATTTCTGGCTTATTGAATGAGTGTTACCGTCGTCTAGGTCTTAAAGATACAGTTATCTTTGCTGACCAAGTTATGTACACCGGTTTCCATTATGCAATGAAGTCAGGTGTTTCTATCGGTATTGATGACTTAGTTATCCCACCGATTAAAGCACAGATAATTGAATCAGCTGAAGCTGAAGTGACTGAAATCAACCAACAATTCCAATCAGGTCTTGTAACGGCTGGTGAAAAGTACAATAAAGTTATCGATATCTGGTCACGTGTAAACGAAAACTTATCACGTGAGATGATGGCTAACTTGTCAAAAGATACAGTTATCAATGCAAAAGGTGAAGAAGTAGAGCAACCGTCATTTAACTCAGTGTTTATGATGGCCGACTCAGGTGCTCGTGGTAGTGCTGCACAGATTCGTCAGTTGGCGGGTATGCGTGGTCTAATGGCACGTCCAGATGGTTCAATCATCGAGACGCCAATCACAGCTAACTTCCGTGAAGGTCTAAACGTACTTCAGTACTTCATCTCAACGCATGGTGCGCGTAAAGGTCTTGCCGATACAGCACTTAAAACAGCAAACTCGGGTTACCTAACGCGTCGTCTAGTAGACGTTGCACAAGATTTGGTAATCAATGAAGATGACTGTGGCACAGAAGATGGCTTAACAATGAAACCGCTTATTGAAGGTGGTGATGTTGTAGAAGCACTTCGCGAACGTGTTCTAGGTCGTGTTGTTGCTGAAGATATTGTAATTCCAGGTACTAATACTGTACTTGTTGAACGTAATGTTATGCTTGACGAAAAACTGTGTGACCTTTTAGAAGAGCACTCAGTAGATGAAGTTCGCGTACGTTCTGTTATCACATGTGATAATGACTTTGGTGTTTGTGCTAACTGTTACGGTCGTGACCTAGCACGTGGTCACATCATCAACGCTGGTGAATCAGTGGGTGTTATCGCGGCTCAATCAATCGGTGAGCCGGGTACACAGTTAACAATGCGTACCTTCCACATCGGTGGTGCGGCATCTAGAGCATCTGCAGAAAATAATGTACAAGTTAAAACTAACGGTACATTAAAACTTCATAACTCTAAGTACGTATTAAACACAGACGGTAAGATTGTTATTACCTCTCGTTCTACGGAAATTACTATCATCGATAGTCATGGTCGTGAGAAAGAGCGTTATAAAGTACCTTACGGTGCGGTACTAACAGTGCAAGACAATGCAGAAGTTCAAGGTAATGACATCGTCGCTACTTGGGACCCGCATAGTCACCCAATCGTTCTTGAGCATAAGTCAAAAGTATCGTTCAGCGATATCGATGATTCAAATACTGAAGCACAGACTGATGAACTAACCGGTTTAACCCGTGTAGTTGTAAAAGATCTTGCTAAAGTAAATACGAAAGAACCAAAGCTTATCATTGAAAGTGAAGAGCGCGGTCTGCAAGAAACACGTCTTCCTTCATTCACTACGATTGAAGTTATTGACGGCGTTACAGCAAACCCAGGTGACGTGTTAGCACGTATTCCGCAAGAAGGTTCGAAAACTCGTGATATCACGGGTGGTCTACCACGCGTAGCCGACTTATTTGAAGCTCGTAAGCCAAAAGATCCAGCTATATTAGCTGAAGTAACTGGTACAATTAGCTTCGGTAAAGAGACTAAAGGTAAGAAGCGTTTAGTTATTACTCCAGCTGAAGGTGATCATTACGAAGAGATGATTCCTAAGTGGCGTCAACTTAACGTGTTTGAAGGTGAGCAAGTGTCTAAAGGTGAAGTTATTGCCGATGGTCCTGAATCACCGCATGACATCTTACGCCTACGTGGTGTGACTCATGTTGCTAACTATATCGTTAACGAAGTGCAAGAGGTTTACCGTTTGCAAGGCGTTAAGATCAATGACAAGCACATTGAAACAATTATCCGTCAAATGTTACGTAAATGTACCATTATGCACGGCGGTGATACTGACTTCTTAGCCGGTGAACAAATCGAAGTGGCGCGCGTTAATATCGCAAACCGTGACCTTGAAAAACAAGGTAAGATACCAGCTAAGTTTGAAATCCAGTTAATGGGTATCACAAAAGCATCACTAGCAACAGAATCTTTCATCTCTGCAGCGTCTTTCCAAGAGACAACACGTGTTCTTACAGATGCGGCAGTGAATGGTAAGAGCGATGAGCTTCGCGGTCTTAAAGAAAACGTAATTGTGGGTCGTTTGATCCCAGCCGGTACCGGTTTTGCGTATCATCAAGAACGTATGGCTCGCCGTAAACAAAGCAAAGTAGTAGTAGAAGAGCAAACAGTAAGTGCAGAAGAGGCGACTCAAGCACTTACAGACGCTCTAAATGCTGATTTGTCTGGAAATCAATAAACTGTTCTTAATCAATAGATTAAGTGATCGTAAGGCAGTTATATGCTGTCTTACGATTAGTTTAGGTTGACAGGTTAAACTTTGCTCATTAAAATTCCGCCACCCATTTACTTGTGTGCTTAATGCAGGCTCGTAAATAAAGGGCGGATTTTTTTATTTTTTTCAGTAGTAATTTTAATTTCAGGAGCTATTTAAATGGCAACTATTAACCAGCTAGTGCGTAAGCCACGCCGTAGCAAGGTTACGAAAAGTAACTCAGCTGCACTAAAAGCGTGTCCGCAAAAGCGCGGTGTATGTACTCGCGTATATACAACTACACCTAAGAAACCAAACTCGGCGTTACGTAAAGTAGCACGTGTACGTTTAACTAACGGTTTCGAAGTAACTTCATACATTGGCGGTGAAGGTCATAACCTTCAAGAGCATAGTGTAATCCTAATCCGTGGTGGTCGTGTTAAAGATTTACCAGGTGTGCGTTTTCACACTGTTCGTGGTGCACTTGACTGTGCAGGCGTTAGCGATCGTCGTCAAGCTCGTTCTAAATACGGTGCAAAACGCCCTAAAGGGTAATTGTATTCCGTTAGTAAGGCCAAGCACTAAATATTTATAATTATTGTTTTGGGTGATTGACTCGAAAGAGCAAACCTGAATAAACCGGAGATACAAAATGCCTAGAAGACGCGTAATCGGTCAACGTAAAATTCTTCCAGATCCTAAGTTCGGATCGGAACTTCTTGCTAAATTCGTTAACATCGTGATGTTAGACGGCAAGAAATCTACTGCTGAAAAAATTGTTTATGGTGCGCTAGACGTGGCTGCTGAGAAATCAGGCAAGTCGCACCTAGAAATCTTTGAAACTGCACTTGATAACATCCGTCCACAGGTAGAGGTTAAATCTCGCCGTGTTGGTGGTTCAACTTATCAAGTACCAGTTGAAGTACGTCCAGTTCGTCGTAACGCATTAGGTATGCGTTGGTTAGTAGACGCTGCACGTAAGCGTGGCGAAAAATCTATGGGCTTACGTTTAGCTCAAGAAATCGTTGACGCTTCTGATAATAAAGGCACTGCGGTTAAGAAACGTGAAGACGTTCACCGTATGGCTGAAGCGAATAAAGCATTCGCTCATTACCGTTGGTAATCTGTCTTTAACCTTTAAGAGGATCATATGGCACGTACAACTCCACTTGAGCGCTATCGTAATATAGGTATTGTTGCTCACGTAGATGCAGGCAAAACCACCACAACAGAACGTGTTCTGTTCTACACAGGTCTTTCTCATAAGATCGGTGAAGTACATGATGGCGCTGCAACTATGGATTGGATGGAGCAGGAACAAGAGCGTGGTATCACAATCACTTCTGCTGCAACAACGTGTTTTTGGAAAGGGATGGACGCTCAATTTGACGCCCATCGTATCAATATTATTGATACTCCAGGACACGTAGATTTCACTATCGAAGTAGAGCGTTCTTTACGCGTACTAGATGGTGCGGTAGTTGTTCTTTGTGCTTCATCTGGTGTACAGCCGCAAACTGAGACAGTTTGGCGTCAAGCGAACAAATACGAAGTTCCGAGAATGATCTTCGTAAATAAAATGGATCGCACGGGCGCAGACTTCTTAGCAGTGGTCAGCCAGGTGAAATCTCGTCTTGGAGCAACGCCTGTTCCAATTCAGTTGCCTGTAGGCGCTGAGGACGACTTTAAAGGTGTTATTGACCTTATAAAAATGAAAGTGATTAACTGGAACGAAGCGGACCAGGGTATGACTTTCTCTTATGAGGCAATACCGGCAGAACTTCTGGAATTAGCTGAAGAATGGCGCGCTCATTTAGTTGAAAGCGCTGCTGAAGCAACAGAAGAACTAATGGATAAATACTTAGAAGGTGAAGAGTTAAGTGAAGCAGAAATTAAAAATGCTTTACGCCAACGAACATTAGCAAATGAGATTGTTCCAGTTACTTGTGGTAGCGCATTTAAAAACAAAGGCGTTCAAGCTGTGCTTGATGGCGTTGTTGAATATATGCCGTCACCAGAGCAAGTGAAACAAATCCAAGGTATCTTAGAAAATGGTACTGAGGAAGAACGTCCAGCTAATGATAAAGCGCCGTTTGCTGCACTCGCATTTAAGATTGCAACAGACCCGTTTGTTGGAACCTTGACCTTTTTCCGTGTTTACTCTGGTACTGTTAAACAGGGTGACACGGTATATAATCCAGTAAAAAGTAAGCGTGAGCGACTTGGCCGTATCGTACAGATGCATTCAAACTCTCGTGAAGAGATCAAAGAAGTTTTCGCAGGCGACATCGCGGCAGCTATTGGTCTTAAAGACGTAACAACAGGTGAAACACTGTGTGATCCGAATTCTATTATTACGCTTGAGCGTATGGAATTCCCAGAACCAGTAATCTCTATTGCGGTTGAGCCCCGCACTATAGCTGACCAAGATAAGATGGGTATCGCACTAGGTAAACTAGCTGCTGAAGATCCTTCTTTTCGCGTACAAACTGACGAAGAATCAGGCCAGGTTATAATCTCTGGCATGGGTGAACTTCACTTAGATATCATCGTCGACCGTATGAAACGTGAATTCAGTGTTGAATGTAACGTTGGTAAGCCGCAGGTCTCATACCGAGAAGCTATTCGTTCAACTGTTAAGGTTGAAGGGAAGTTTATACGTCAGTCAGGTGGTCGTGGCCAATATGGACACGTTTGGATTAAACTTGAACCGATGGATATTACGGATGATGAGTCACCAATTTACGAGTTCGTTAACGAAACCGTAGGTGGTTCAGTTCCTAAAGAATTCGTTCCTGCGGTAGACAAAGGTATCCAAGAGCAAATGTCTCAAGGTGTACTGGCAGGCTACCCATTACTTGGCGTTAAAGCGACTTTATATGATGGTTCATTCCATGATGTAGATTCGAATGAAATGGCATTTAAAATAGCAGGTTCACTGGCAATGAAAAACGGGGCGCTTGAAGCTAACCCTGTACTTTTAGAGCCAGTAATGAAGGTTGAAGTACTCACTCCTGATTCAAATATGGGTGATGTAGTTGGCGACTTAAACCGTCGCCGCGGCATAATCGAAGGCATGGAAGATGCATTAGGTGGACTTAAGCAAATTAATGCGCAAGTTCCTCTTTCTGAAATGTTTGGTTATGCAACTGCTTTACGATCTGCAACACAGGGCCGTGCCTCATACTCTATGGAGTTTGTGAAGTACGCTGAAGCCTCTAAAAATGTCGCAGATACAATAATTTCAGCTCGCGCTGTTATATAATTTTAGCTTGTCTGGCTCAATAGTGAGTCAGGCTTTAATTTCTTTATTAGGAATTTTTTAAGATGGCAAAAGAAAAGTTTGAACGCGTAAAACCGCACGTAAACGTTGGTACAATCGGCCACGTTGACCACGGTAAAACTACACTAACTGCAGCAATCACTAACGTACTTGCAAAAGTATACGGCGGTGTTGCTAAAGATTTCGCATCAATCGATAACGCTCCAGAAGAGCGCGAACGTGGTATCACTATTTCAACGTCTCACGTTGAATACGATACACCTACACGTCACTACGCACACGTAGATTGTCCTGGTCACGCCGATTATGTTAAAAACATGATCACTGGTGCTGCTCAAATGGACGGCGCGATCTTAGTAGTTGCTGCGACAGATGGCCCTATGCCACAAACGCGTGAGCACATCCTTCTTTCTCGTCAGGTTGGCGTTCCTTACATCATCGTATTCATGAACAAATGTGACATGGTTGATGATGAAGAGCTACTTGAACTAGTAGAAATGGAAGTTCGTGAACTTCTTTCTGAATACGATTTCCCAGGTGATGACTTACCTCTAATCGCTGGTTCTGCGCTTAAAGCGTTAGAAGGCGAGAAAGAGTG
>NZ_JACJEO010000010.1:23549-154680 GCF_014164115.1 Pseudoalteromonas sp. SG45-2 | reverse complement strand
ACCACTACATTAAGTGAAACCGCAACACTCAACACCACGGCCCCAAGCATTAGTATTAATGCACTGGTTGACACCAACGACACCACCCCAACCATTAATGGTACAAGCGATGCGGCAGATAACACCACCATTAGCTTAACGTTTGAAGACAGTGCAGGGAATATTACGACTGTTGATACAACCGTAACGGGTGGAGTATGGAGTGTCGATGCACCAACTGACTTAGCCGAAGGCGAATATACTGTCACCGCACAGGTAGATGATGGTCTAGGTAATATCGGCAGCGCCACCGAGACAGGTCAGATAGACCTTACTGGCCCGAGCCTTGTTATTACAGACAACGGTGTAGGGAACGACACCACGCCAACGATTGCAGGTACCAGCGATGCACCGCAAGGCAGTGAAGTAACCATTGTTGTCACCGACAGCAGCGGCGCAGCGCAAACAATGAGCGCCACCGTACTAGCCAATGGCACGTGGTCAATCCCTGTACCGGTAGCACTTGCAGAAGGTACATACACTATTAGCGCGAGTGTTGAAGATACCGCAGGTAACGACACCACCGCCACAGGCGCAGGTGAAATAGATACCACTGCACCGACACTTGTACTTACCAGCCCAGGCTCAAGTAATGACATCACCCCGACACTCAGTGGCACAAGTGATGCCGTTGAAGGCACGGTTATTAACTTCACGATTGTTGACGATCAAGGCAATACACAAACCTTTACCACCACGGTTGATGCAGACGGCAACTTCTCTATAGAAGTGCCGACTGCACTGGCAGAAGGGCCGTATAGCATCGAAGCAAGTATTAGCGATGTGGCAGGTAACAGCACCGATATTACCGGCAACGGCACCATTGATACCACAGCACCAAGTGTGAGTGTAGATGCGCCATTATTAACAAATGACAGCACGCCCACAGTGACAGGCACCAGTGATGCACCTAACAGCACCATCACGGTGACGTTTACAGATGCAACAAATGCCACTCAAAGCATTGATGTACAAACCGATGTCAATGGTAACTGGAGTGCGACACCAACAGGCACATTAGCCGAAGGGAATTATAGCGTTAGCGCCAGCATCACCGATGCCGCAGGCAACACAGGTACCGGCACTGACAGTGGCGAAGTGGATGTAACTGCTCCTGAACTTGAAATTATTCCATCGTTTTTATTAGGTAATTTAGTTTCTCTTTCGGGGGATTCTGATTTATCAGGAGGCTCTGTAATCACTATTACAGAGTACCTAGTTGGTGGGTTAGTTGGCGCAACTTATACAGCAACGACAAATCCTGATGGTACCTGGGGGCTTGCAAACATAACAGTACCTTTACTAAACCTTGCCTATGTGACTGCCAGTGCAACGGATGCCGCTGGTAATGTCAGAACAATCAATACACTTGATTTTGATAACGTAGCACCAGAACTAATCGTTAGTGTCGATGCTTTATCGAATGATAGTACGCCAGTAATTAGCGGCACCACCGATATGGGGCAAGGCACGGTAATTAATATAACCGTGACTGATAGTGAAGGAGAAAGCCAAGCGTTTACTGCGACAGTTCAAGCCGATGGCGACTGGTCTGTTGCTGTACCAGCAGAGCTAGCGCAAGGTCAATACACTGTTGTTGCAGAGGTTAGAGACAGTGTTGGTAATTTAACAACGCAGCAGGCTCAAGGTGAAATAGATAGCGTTGCTCCTACATTAATTGTGAACGAAGTTAACGCGACAATAGATACAACCCCTACAATTTCAGGCACGAGTAATGAGATTGGTGCTGATGTAACCATCCTTATCGGCGGTCAAACACTAACAGCAACAGTGGGTACTGATGGCAATTGGCAAGTAGATGTCCCCGTAGCACTTGTTGATGGTGATTATACGGCTCAAGTAAGTGTTACCGATGATGCTAATAATACCAGCAGCAAAACTATTGATTTAACAATTGATACCCAAGTACCTGTTATTGTACTTAATGACATAACTGTATTTAACACTGAGACACCAGTTATAAATGGTACTTCAACTGAACCACAGGATACGGTGGTCGATATTGTTATTACAGATAGCAACGGTGATATACATACTTTAACTGCAATAGTTGATGCTAACGGCGATTGGCAAGTTACGGCGCCAAGTTTGCCTGATGGTAATTATGATGTAGAGGTAAGTATTACCGATGATGCTGGCAATCAAGGAGTGGATACAGGCTCGAGCTTTATTGATACTCAAGCACCAAGTATTACTATAAACGCATTAGGTACAATTAATGACAGCACGCCAACTATTTCAGGCACATCCAATGCACCTGAAAACACGAGTATTACAGTAACTGTGACCGATGGAGATAGTACCGAGACTTACACAACTGTTGTTGGTGCAGGTGGTGCTTGGACTGTAGATATTACAGATGCACTGACTGATGGTGAAGTCGCAGTTTCTGCAAGTGTTACTGATGCCGCAGGGAATGAATCAGTTGCAAATAGTACCGCAATGTTAAATACCAATGCGCCTACAATTAATATTAATACAATTATTGATACAAACGATCAAACACCAGCAATATCAGGCACAAGTAGTGCGGCAGATAATACAGAAATCACGGTTGTTATAACTGACGTTAATAACGTTTCATATACTGTAACTACAACTGTGGTAGGTGGGATTTGGAGTGTTGATGCGACAGATATTCTACCTGAAGGTGAATTTACTGTTTCGGCAAGTGTTACTGAAGGAGGCTTAACGAGTAATACAACAGGTAGCGGTGTTATCGATTTAACTCCACCAGCCCTTAATATTACACCGCTTACAATTTCAAATGATACAACGCCAACAATTTCAGGCACAACTACAGCTCCACAAGGCGCCATAGTCGCTATTTTAATTACAGATAGCTTAGGTGTAGAGCAAACGGTTAATGCTACTGTTGGTGCAAATGGCACATGGTCAGTCGCTGCAAGTACAGAGTTGAGCGAGGGCACTTACACGGTTTTAGCTTCAACAACAGATACTGCAGGTAATCCTGTAAACACAAGTATTACAGGGGAAGTTGATATAACAGCACCTGTTGTGACTATTAACGATATTGTTGGAAGTACCGATCTAACTCCAAGTATTTCAGGGAGCGTGACAGGTGCCATGGTAGGTGATGCAGTCGCTGTGGTATTTACCGATGCACTCGGGAATAAGCATACTGTAAATACAACTGTTCAAACGGGTAGTATATGGTCTGTAGAGGCAAGTAATTCTCTTTCACAAGGAGATTATTCAGTTGAAGTATTTGTTACTGACAGCGCGGGTAATACCGGGGACGCAACAAATACAGCAACCATCGATACAATTGCTCCTGAAATTAGTATTAATCAAAGTTCATTAATACTTACCCAAGACAGCACGCCATTAATTAATGGCACATCAAACGAGCCAAATACAAACGTTTTAGTTACGTTTACGGACTCAGCTGGTGCATCGCATCAAATTACCGTGCAAACGGATGCTAATGGAGACTGGCAAGCCGCTGCAGACAACGTATTAGCAGAAGGTGTTTACAGTGTTTCGGCAACGATTACTGATAGCGCAGGAAATACCTCTGTTGATAGTAAAACGGGTGGCGAAGTAGATACAGTAGGGCCAGAGCTTACTATTGTGCCTTCGTTCGTGTTAGGGCAGCTTGTATCTTTATCTGGTACTTCTGATTTAGGTGAAGGTAAAACAGTCACTGTTAATTTAGAATTAGCAGGTGATTTGGCTAACTTAACATACGATGTAACAACTGATGCCAATGGCGATTGGGTGTTATTAGGCCTAGCGGTTAATATTATTGGCTTATCGGTTGTTGAAGCCTCTGCAACTGATGAAGCGGGTAACACCACCACTATTACAACTGCAGATGTAGATGCTTCAACGCCGTTACTTAATGCGGTGGTTGACTTTGTAACTGGCGAGGGAGATTTACCAATAATTAGCGGTACGACCGACCAAGCCCCAGGCACAGAAGTGCTAGTGAGAGTGGTAGATAGCGATAACATAGCACAAGATTTGGTTGCCATAGTGCAGGCAGATAATTCATGGGCTGTACAGGTTCCTCAATTACTTGCTGAGGGCGTGTTTACTGTAACTGTAAATGTATTAAGTGAAGTCGGAATAACAGCTACACAGCTGATAAGCAGTGTAGTAGATACCATCTCGCCAACGCTTAATTTGCAAGTGATTGGTACAACGTCAGATTCTACTCCAATTATTCAAGGGACTAGCGATTTAATTAATGGTGTGGTAGAGATTCAGCTGGATGGAGGCTCAGTACTAACAACAACAGTGAATGCAGCAGGGCTATTTTCACTGGAAGTTGATGCGCTGACTGAAGGACAGCATGTTGCCAACGTGAGTATCACTGATGATGCCGGCAATGCAGTAACACAAACGCTCGAGTTTGTTGTTGATACGTTAGTGCCTGTGGTAGATATTTTACCGTTGAGCATCAGCAATACTGACATTCTAACTATTTCTGGTACTTCTGAAGAAGCTCAAGGTACAGACATTGATGTAACTGTGATAGATAGTAACGGCAACGCAACAGTATTTGATGCCCTTGTTGGTAGCGATGGCACGTGGTCATTAGTAACCACTAGTCTACCTGATGGTATATATAGTGTATTCGCAAGTATTACTGATGCTGCGGGTAATGTAGGCCAGTCTGTTACTGAGCAAGTGACGATTGATACCATACCGCCATCGTTAGAAATAGACGCCTTTGGTGTACTTAATACATTAACGCCTACTATTACTGGCACCAGTGACGAAGAAATAGGTAGCTTAATTACGGTTAATGTTACCGACTCTACAAACACACTTTATGAAGTTACCACAACGGTATTAGGAGATGGCACGTGGCTTGTTGTTGCACCTTTACTTGCTGAGGGCGATTTAACCGTTGAGGCTATTAGTATTGATAACGCAGGCAATATAGCAACGGTGACGCAAACGGGCGTTGTGAGCACCACTTTACCGAGTCTATTAATTAACCCAATAATAGATACAAGCGATACAACCCCTACTATTAGTGGTACTACCGATGTAATAAACGGTAATGTAGAAGTTGTTATTACAGATAGCAGTGGTAATGCAACAACCTATAACACTCAAGCTATTTCTGGTGTATGGACATTAATACCGACCACTCCATTAGCTGAAGGTGCATTTACGGTTGATGCGACAGTCGAAAACTTAAACCTTACAAGCTCTACAAGTATTAATGGCATAGTTGACTTAACTCCGCCTACAATTGAAATTAATGAACTTGCAGTTACGAATAACTCACTGCCAACCATCTCAGGTACAAGTGATGCTCCGGCAGGTACAACCATAAGCGTAGTACTTACTGATGCTAATAGTGATTCGCAAACATTAACTGCGCAAGTGGCAGGTAACGGAACTTGGTCAGTCACAGCTGTTACGCCGCTTAGTGAAGGCGGTTTTACTGCTACTGCAACAGTGAGTGATGCTGCAGGAAACTCATCAAGCGATACCATGGTTTCAAGTACTGATTACACAGCACCTATTGTATTTATAGACCCTATTGCAGTAGGCCAAGATACCACACCGACTATTACAGGCTCGGTAACCGGAAGTTTTGCTGGAGCTGCAGTTATGGTGATGTTTACTGACGCACTAGGTGAAACACACAATGTTTCAACAACAGTAAACACAGATGGGTCGTGGAGTGTTACAGCTTCGCAGCCTCTTAGTGAAGGGAATTACAGTGTTGATGTAAGCGTACTTGATAATGCAGGTAATATCGGCGAGCAATCTATAAGCAGCATAGTTGATTCAGGCATAGTAATTAACTCTGGTTTAGAATTAACAGCCGATAGCACACCTAAGATCACCGGTACCGCAGGAGCAAATGAAGATATTACCGTAAGCTTTATAGATGAAAGCGGTACTGTTGTAACCAAGGATACAACAGCGGGTGAGACAGGTGTATGGAGCGTATCACCAGACAATGCTTTACTCGATGGAGCATACACTGTAACGGCTACCGCTACTGATGAATCTGGAAATGTTACTTCAAGTGGAAGCTTATCTGGGTTAGTGATTGACTCAACGCCTGTAGACTTCGAAGTGTCTAACTATTACTGGGGCTTACTAGGAATAGCTTTAACTGCAGAAGGCACAGTAGAAGAAGGAAATAGTGTATATGTTGTAGGAGCAAACTTACTTGGCCTTGAGGTGTTAAACCTAAACTTAAATGTGCTAGAAAGCGCTATGGAAATTCAACCTGATGAGAATGGAAATTGGAGTTCATTATTATCAGTTCTTGATTTAGGTTCTTGGTCTGATTATCGCTTTATCACAGTTGATGAAGCCGGTAATTATTTAATTAAGGATATTAATGACAATATTATTGACCAAGGAAACGACCCACAACTTGCTAGCGCAGGAAGCAGTGCAAGTGCCACCGATACAACATTTGGCTTAGAAGGAGCCGCTGAGCCGTTTAGCGAAGAAGCAGCATTAGGCGCCACTATGCCAAATGCAGCAGTAACCAGCGATGCTTTAGGAGAAACGGTTAATTTAGGTAATGTAAGTGCTTTATCGAGTACAGAGCAAACGGTGTCAATGAGCTCTACAGAGCCCCTTAATATCAATGATGTAATTATTGACGAAGACACCGAGCAACTCGTTGCTCTTAATACCTTGATTGACGATGAAGGCTCTGCAATTGCTTATAGCCCTGCACAAAGTGGAGGAAGTGTTGATGAGGCAGCGCCAGCAGTTGATGTTCAAAATCAATCGGAAGAGATGATTAAACACTTAATTGAAAGTAGTAATAATCAAACGGATATTTAATATCAATAAAGCCCTCTTAATTATTTTTTAAGGGGGCTTACATTATTAAGCAAATTAATATTATTTATAACGAAATTTAAGAACAAAGGACATTAAAAAAGCCTTATTGATAAATCAATAAGGCTTTTTTAATGTAAAATTTTGGGCTTACGCTTTTAAATTACGAACCAGTTTACTCTCGGTATTTACAGATTTACCGGCTTGGTCGTAGGTCATTGACGTTGGTGCGCCAATTAATATCTCTTTTAATTGTTTAACACTAAGCTGCGCTTGACGGGCAGCATGAGCATTAACATTATTTTGTTTTTGGCATTGTGCAAGTTGAGTTTTAACTTGGCTTATTAGCTCAGATATTTCAGGATTTTGTGAATCGTTACTGGCAATTAGCTTACTTAGCTCTTTATCTAGAGTGCTTAGCTTAGTTAAAAAAGACATTTTTTGTTGGGCAATTTCTTTTAAACCAGCACCACGTCGTGAGGCAATAGCAGTAAGCTCATCGTTTAATAGCGTATGTAAAGAGTCTAAACAACTTACTTGTTGGTTCAGCTTTACGCTAATTAAACTATTATGATCAGCCATACACGTTAAACTCAAAATCAGCTAAGTTTTTAGCAAGCTTTTCACTGTCCACTTGGTATTTACCTTCAGTTATTGCTTTTTTTAGCTCAGCAACTTTATCGCTGTCAAAGCCAGGCGATTGCTGTGCTTTATCTTGAAGCGTTTTTAATTGCTGCGCTTGCGGCGTTAAACTTACAGAATCACTTGCAGCTTTAGGCGAAGGGGCCTGAGCAGCTTGTGTATTTGCGTTATCTTTTTTTAAATCAACTTGTTGCTGCTTTGCATTTGTTAACGCATTAGCTTGTTGATTACTGCCATTAACTTGATTAACCATAATAATAAACCCGTATATTACCCAACTTATGCCATGTTATCGGCATATACGTGGGATACTTTAGTATAAATCTAAATTAAATATTCACTTGAACAGACTCTACACCATCTACTCGCGCATTTAAAACTTTACCTGATTTTTTGTTTTTTATTTGTATCTGTTCGCCCAAAGTACCGTCTTCTAAAGCAATACCTGTGGTTTTAATTCTAAGGCCTCTGAGATTAGCGTAAATATTAACAGAGTCACCTTTGCAGACCATACAAATTTGGTTTAGTAATACTGGCATACCACTTCTAATATTTCGTTTACTTCTGCTGCCTATTAGCATTGTAGGGTCATCTAAGTACTGAATTCGTACAAAGTGAGTTGGTTTCATTTCAATACTTAAATGCGATTTAGTTATTACTTCACCACGAGTTAAATTAGCAGTGGCAACAACAACTGGAGCCATTTCAACAACTCTTACATGAACGTATTGAGTCCACGTTTGCGCATCATTGCACTTGGCTTGTAAGGTTACTTGGCGGTTAAATGGTGGCTCATCGGATGTTGATAATTCAAGCTCAGTATTACAGACACGATCAGGGATGCGACTATCTAAAGGCAGTGCACTTAATTGAATATTAGTATTTTGTAATGTACCAACCTGCTTAGCTATGTAAGCAACGGCCATGTCTTGTAATAAATCTTTACTAAACACTTTAGCGTGCAAAGGGAATGCAAAGCACAAGCTAGTAACAAAATAAAAAACACTGTATCTTCTGATTTTTTTTAACAAACTCATAATGTTTCGACTATGCTTATGGTTTCAAACAGGGTATAAATATTTTGCGTCAAAAAGTAGACGCACCCGCGATGTTATGTAGCTTTATAAATAGAAAGCAATTATCGTTCCGTATTATTTGTTTTCTTTAGGAGATTTGAATGGCAGGCATTTTAGACTCAGTAAACCAACGCACACAGTTGGTTGGGCAGAACCGCCTAGAATTACTTTTATTTAAGCTCAGAGGGCGTCAGCGTTTTGGTATTAATGTATTTAAAGTGAGAGAAGTGCTGCAATGCCCTCCACTAACAAGCATGCCAAAATCTAATCCGTATATTCGTGGTGTTGCACATATTCGTGGTCAAACCATTTCGGTTATTGATTTATCAATGGCTGTAGGTGGGCGCCCAATCGACAACATTAAAGACAGCTTTATAATCATTGCTGAATACAATCGCTCTGTGCAAGGGTTTTTAGTGGGCGGAGTTGAACGTATTGTAAATATGAATTGGGAAAAAATAATGCCACCGCCATCAGGCGCCGGACGTTATTCATATTTAACGGCAGTGACCGAAATCGAAAATGAATTAGTCGAGATTCTCGATGTAGAAAAAATTCTCAACGAAATTTGTCCAGTAAACACAGAAGTAAGTGCTGAAGTTGCACAAAGTGGCGATATTCAAAGAGATTTAGGCGAACGTATCGTATTTATTGCAGATGACTCTGCTGTTGCCCGTAATCAAGTTAAACGAGCCTTAGAGCCGCTAGGTGTTCAAACAGAGCTTGCTAAAAATGGTAAGGAAGCTTTAATTAGGCTTAAAGAAATAGCAGAGCTTGATTGTAAAAATGATATTACAGAGCGAGTAGCATTACTTATCTCAGACGTTGAAATGCCTGAAATGGACGGCTATACCTTAACAGCTGAAATAAAAGCAGATCCCAAACTTGCACCTTTGCATGTTATTTTGCATACCTCTTTGAGTGGTGTTTTTAACCAAGCGATGATTGAAAAAGTAGGGGCAGATGACTTTATTGCTAAATTTAACCCAGATGAATTAGCAACAGCGGTTAAAAAGTGGGTTCATTGTGATTAACAAAAATAGGTGCTACTAACTTGAATAATAAAGATTTGCAGCAAAGTGAATACGACCAGTTTCGTTCGTTTTTAGAGCAGCAATGCGGCATTGTTTTAGGTGAAAATAAACAGTATTTAGTTAAAAGCCGACTTGCTCCGTTAATGACTCGATTTAATGTGGGATCTTTATCGGAATTGGTTAGTAAAACTCTCGGGCCTCACGAGCGGCAATTAAGAGCCGCTGTTGTTGATGCAATGACCACGAACGAAACTTTGTGGTTTAGAGATCAATACCCATTTGAGTTGCTCCAAAACAAGCTTTTCCCTGAATTTAAAGATTTAAGAAGACCTTTAAAAATTTGGTCTGCTGCCAGTTCGTCAGGCCAAGAACCTTATTCAATAGCTATGTCGGTTGCTGAATTTAGTGCTAAGCAACCAGGTATACTTCGTATGGGGGCACAAATTATTGGTACCGACATATCTAATACCATGCTTGATATGTGTAAAAATGCAGAGTATGACGCGCTGGCACTCGCCAGAGGGTTATCTGCAGAGCGTCGTAAAAAGTTTTTTAAAGACAGCGGTAACGGTATGGCACAAGTAAACGATACAATAAAAAAACAAGTTAGTTTTAGGCATTTAAATCTGCTTGATTCTTACGCGTTAATGGGCAAGTTTGATATTATTTTTTGCCGAAATGTACTAATTTATTTTGCGCCTGAAATAAAAGCTAAAATTATTAACCAGTTTGCACAAGCGTTAAATCCAAACGGTTACCTATTTTTAGGCGCGTCAGAGTCCCTAACTGGCCTAAGTACTGAGTTTGATATGGTTAGGTGCAACCCCGGTATTATTTACCAAAAGAAGTAATTAAGCTAACTTCCTTCCCTAAAACGACGCACCTAGCGTCGTTTTTCTATTTAGATACATAGCCTTATAAAAATATAGCAAGCCCTAATATTAATGGCTTATTTTTTGCTTTATTAATGGGTAAGTCAATTTTTTGGAGAAGGTTATGGCTATCAGTTTTGATAAAGCATTAGGTGTGCATCCGCAAGCCATGTTGATCCGTTCACAGCGAGCTGAATTAATTGCAACTAATATAGCTAACGCTGATACGCCTGGCTATAAAGCAAAAGATATTGATTTTGCCTCTGCATTAAAAGCGGCAAGGTCAACCCAGCAAAGCGGCAATACTATGGTAAGAACTAATGATAAACACATTGGTGGAGGTACTCATAGTATGGGCAGTTCAGAATCATTTCGTTTGCCAAATCAATCAGATACAGGTGATGGTAACTCGGTTGATATACAAGTGGAACGAAACTTGTATACACAGAATGCTATGGAGTATCAGGCCAGCTTGCAATTTTTAAGCGGCAAATTTAAAGGCCTGAATAAAGCTCTCGGTAGTCAAGGATAAAAATTATGAGTTTATATAATGTTTTCGATATTGCAGGTTCGGGTATGAGCGCACAAAACGTTCGCTTAAATACTACAGCTAGTAATATTTCTAATGCTAACACCATTAGTTCATCTCAAGACAAAACGTACCGAGCGCGCCAACCTGTATTTGCGGCTGAGCTAACAAAGGCTTCAGCATCAGTAAGTAACCAGCAGGGCTCCGCAGTTGGTGTTAAAGTTTTGGGCATTGTTGAAAGCGATGCACCATTACAAATTGAATATAACCCAAACCATCCAAGTGCGGATGAAAATGGCTATATCTATAAACCCAACGTTAATGTTGTAGAGGAGATGGCAAATATGATTTCTGCCTCTCGTTCTTACCAAACAAACGTGCAAGTTGCTGATGCAGCTAAGCAAATGCTAAGTAAAACACTGTTGCTAGGGCAGCGGTAACCGAGGGTAGGTTATGAGTAACGATATTAGTACATCTTCATCCTATTTAGACTCTATACGCTGGCAAGAGCAACAAGTTGCTACCAGTGATAATGAGAGTGATGCGTTAACACAAGAAGACTTTTTCTCTTTGTTAACTCAGCAATTATCGTATCAGGATCCCAGTAACCCTGCGGATAATGACCAAATGATTGCTCAAATGACGAGCTTTACGATGGCGCAAGGGATTACAGATTTAAATACTAACTTTGAATCTTTAGCCTCTTCAATGACATCTAATTCAGCACTGCAAGCATCTACACTTGTAGGCAAACAAGCTTTACTAGAGTCAAACACTCTGGATTTAAATGAAACAGGTGATGCCAGAGGCTCTGCAGTGGCAGAAGAAGCCGTTGATAACTTAAAAATTAAAGTTACTGATGCATCAGGTCAGCTAGTAAGAACTATTGATATGGGTTCTCAGCCAGCAGGTGCGGTACGTTTTGCGTGGGATGGCAAAAATGAAGCTGGTGAGCGTTTACCTGAAGGTGAATACTCAGTAACCGCAGAAGGAAGTACTGACGGTGAATTTTCAAGCTTACCCATTGCTACATTTAAGAACATTGAAAGCGTTAATATTAATGGCTCAAGTGGCATTATTATTAACACTAAAGAAGGTGCGGTTAGGTTGACAGACGTCGCAGAAATCGCGTAATAAATTTTAATTATACTTCGCCTGTCAGCAGGCTAAATATTAACAGGTTAGAGGTGAATTATGAGCTTCAATATTGCATTAACTGGCTTAGCTGCCGCACAAAAAGATTTAGACGTAACTGCAAATAACATTGCAAACGTTAATACCACAGGTTTTAAAGAGTCACGCGCTGAGTTTGCCGATGTTTATGCATCGTCAGTATTTAGCTCTGGTAAGACTAAAAATGGTGACGGTGTGCAAACAACCATGGTTGCGCAGCAGTTTCATCAAGGCTCACTACAATTTACAAATAACTCACTTGATTTAGCAATCACTGGTGAAGGTTATTTTGCGATGACTGACGATTTATCTTCGCAAGATTTAACATATACACGTGCAGGTGCATTTAAGCTTAACCAAGATAACTTTATGGTTGACGCAAAAGGTAACTTTTTACAAGCATTCCCAGTTGATTCATCTACAGGTGATACAACGTCGGTAAGTTTGAGCACAACTGATCCAATTCAAATCCCTGATTCGTCTGGTTCACCTCGCGCAACCGAAAATGTATTTTTGTCGTTTAACTTAGATGCAACGGCGGATCCAACAGGTCTAGATTTTGACCCTACATCCAGTGGTACTTATAACTCATCTACGTCAACAACAGTATATGATTCACTAGGTGAACCTCACATTTTACAATACTTTTTTGCCAAAGAAGATGATGCCGCAGCAGGTGGTATAGATAACAGTTGGAAAGTATATGCAACTCTCGATGGCAAAGTAGTTGATGGCACAACTGGTGGAGAACAAACAACGACACCTTATACACCACTGACCACCCTAGGTTTTGACTCAAGTGGTTTACCATCAACAACAGGTGGTGTGGCAAATACAAATACAACTACTTTTGATGAAATATTACTACCAGCGGGTTCTGGTGCTGGTTTATCAACATTACTAGACAATGGTGCAACTTTCCCAGGTACTGGTATTGAGCTTAACTGGCGCGATGAAAATAACACGGCTGGACGTATCCCAACTCAGTATTCAAGTGGTTTTGAAGTAAAAGCACTCGATCAAGATGGCTCAACAGTAGGTCGTTTAGCCGGAATTGATATAGGAACAGACGGTAAAATTGTCGCTTCTTACAGTAACGGTGACTCAACATTCCTAGGGCAAGTGGCTATGGTGCGTTTTCCGAACTCACAAGGGTTATCACAAGTGGGTGATACAAGCTGGAAGCAAAGTATTGATTCAGGTGAACCTGTAGCGGGTGAAGCCGGTTCGGGTACGTTTGGTGGAATTAACTCATCAGCGCTTGAGCAATCAAATACTAATCTTACAAACGAGCTTGTAGACTTAATTACTGCACAGCGTAATTACCAAGCAAACTCACGTGCGCTTGAAGTTAACTCAACTATTCAGCAAAGTATTTTGCAGATTCGATAAGCTAAACCCCATTAAATATATTAGGCTGCATTTTTGCAGCCTTTTTTATAAGTCCTCTTCGTAAGCCCTTCTAAATACCTCTCAATGTTGCGTCAAATTTAATCTGGCACCTATTTTGCATTTGTAAGTTCAGAGATTTTTTATGTGAGTCGATACTATGGACAAAATGGTCTACATTGCGGCCTCTGGCGCTAAGCAAAGCCTACAAGGGCTTGCGCTTAAAGCCAATAATTTGGCGAATGCAAATACAACAGGATTTAAAGCTGACTTTGCCCAGGCGCGTTCTATGCAAGCGTTTGGCGAAGGTTTGCCTACACGTGTATTTTCAATGCAAGAGCGTCCGGGTTCAAACATGGTATCGGGTGGCATTGTTCAAACCGGGCGAGACTTAGATATCGCAATGAGCGATAACGCATGGCTTGCTGTGCAAGATGCCTCCGGTAATGAAGCTTACACAAAAGTGGGTACGTTAAACATTACAGCTCAAGGTATGCTCGTAACCAGCCATGGTCGTCAAGTTATTGGCGAAGGGGGACCTGTTATTTTACCCGTCCCAGTCGAAAAAATAGGGTTTAGCCAAGATGGCGCTATTCAAGTTCGACCACAAGGCGCTCCTGCTAACTTTTTAGAAGAAATCGACACGCTTAGAGTTGTTGAAGCAAATAGCTCACAGCTCGAAAAAGGTAACGACGGTTTATTTAGACCAAAAGCAAATGTAACAGTAGATACCTCTGCCAATGTAAAAGTTTTAAGTGGTTCGCTTGAAATGTCGAATGTGAACCCTGTTCACGAAATGGTCGACATGATAAGCCACCAGCGCCAATTTGAATTACAAGTGAAATTAATGAAAACAGCTGAAGAAATTGACGAGCGTCAAGATCAGTTATTACGCATAGTTTAACTTTAAAATGAGGACACGATTATGAATCCAGCATTGTGGATCAGTAAAACTGGGCTAGACGCTCAACAAACCGATATATCGGTTATCTCAAATAATTTAGCGAATGCGAGTACCGTAGGTTACAAAAAAAGCCGCGCTATATTTGAAGATTTACTTTATCAAAATATTAATCAACCAGGTGGTCGTTCATCGCAAGATACCGAAATGCCGTCGGGCTTAATGTTAGGTGCGGGTGCTAAAGTTGTAGCTAACCAAAAAGAGTTTACGCAAGGCAACATGTTGACCACCGAAAACTCACTAGATTGGATGATTTCTGGCGAAGGTTTTTTTGAAGTACTGCAACCAGATGGCAATATTGCTTACTCGCGCAATGGTCAGTTTACTACCGATGGCGATGGACGAATTGTAACATCGGGCGCAGGTTACGTTATTCAGCCAGAAATGAATGTACCAGATGACGCGCAATCAATTACGGTTTCGCAAGACGGCGAAGTATCTGTACGTGTTGCAGGCCAAGCCGATAACGTTGTAATTGGTCAGCTGACTATTAGTGATTTTATTAATCCATCGGGTCTTGAGCCAATTGGTCAAAACCTTTATACCGAAACGGCTGTAAGTGGTGCGCCTGTACAAGGTAATCCTGGTGTTGAAGGGTTAGGTAGTATTATTCAAGGCTCACTCGAAACATCTAACGTAAATGTGACTGAAGAGCTGGTAAATCTAATAGAAACTCAGCGTATTTACGAAATGAACTCAAAAGTAATTTCGGCCGTTGACGAAATGATGAGTTATATCAATCAACAGCTTTAATAGAATAGGGGGAATTATGCGTAATATTATTTTATTTGCAGCGGGCACATTATTTTTAAGTGGCTGTATGTCTACGCAAAATAGTGAGGTAGTGCAGGACGACCCTTACTACGCACCTATGTACCCCGAGCCCATTTTAGAGCCGCTGGTAGCCACAGGTTCATTGTTTAATACTCATACATCAAACGACTTATATTCCGATAAAAAAGCGCTACGTACTGGCGATATAATTACGGTTAAATTGCAAGAGTCTACTCAAGCAACAAAAGCCGCTAAAACAGAAACAGACAAAGAAACTGACGCAAGCTTAGACCCAGTGATTGGCTTAGGTGGTCTACCTGTAAATATAGGTGGCGATAGTATCCAGTTTGGTATTGGTAGTGATTCGTCGTTTACGGGTGATTCAAAATCAAACCAGTCAAACAGCTTAGTGGGCGATATTTCGGTTAATGTAATGCGCGTTTTACCTAACGGTAATTTAGTTATACGCGGCGAAAAATGGCTAACGCTTAATACCGGCGAAGAGTTTATTCGTTTAGAAGGGCTAGTACGCCCTCAAGACGTAAGCGCCGATAATACGGTTGAATCAAATCGTATTGCTAATGCACGTATTCAATACTCAGGTAAAGGGCAAACGCAAGAGGCGCAAAGTCCTGGTTGGCTTACACGTTTCTTTAGCAGTTCGCTGTTTCCATTTTAGAGGGTAACAACATGAATAGCCTTAAAGCTTTATGTTTAGTTGTGTTATTAGGTTGGCAGTTTACTGCCAGTGCTGAGCGCATAAAAGATGTGTCTATGGTTGAAGGCGTACGCTCTAACCAATTAGTCGGTTATGGCTTAGTGGTTGGTTTACCGGGCACTGGCGAGCAAAACTCATACACACAACAAAGTTTTAGAGGCATGTTGAACAGCTTTGGTATTACGCTACCCTCAACTCAAAGCCCTAAAATTAAAAATGTTGCCGCTGTGGCGGTGCATGCAGAACTACCTGCATTTAGAAAGCCTGGGCAAGCAATCGATATTACGGTTTCTTCTATTGGTAGTGCAGGCAGCTTACGTGGCGGTACTTTACTACAAACTTTTTTAAAGGGTGTAGACGGTAACGTGTACGCAATTGCACAAGGTAGTTTAATTGTCGGTGGCTTAGGCGCACAAGGCCTTGATGGTAGTAGAGTTGTAATTAACACCCCTACAGTTGGTCGTATACCAAATGGCGCTACAGTTGAGCGCGCCGTGGAAAGCCCATTTATGCAAGGCGATTACATTACTTTTAATTTAAACCGCCCAGACTTTACAACGGCAAAACGCCTAGAAAAAACAATTAATGACTTAGTTGGCCCAAATAGCGCACAGGCAATTGATTCTGTTTCTATTCGTGTTATAGCTCCACGCGATGCATCCCAGCGTGTATCGTACTTATCAACACTCGAAAACTTAGAATTTAAGCCAGCTGATATGGCCGCTAAAATTATAGTTAACTCGCGCACAGGTACAATTGTAATTGGTAAAAACGTTAAGCTTCAGCCTGCCGCTATAACTCACGGTGGCTTAACAGTAACAATTGCAGAACAACAAAATGTGTCACAACCAAACCCGCTAGCAAACGGTGATACTGTTGTCACGCAGCAGAGCATTATTGATGTAAATCAAGATGACTCGCGCGCCTTTGTATTTAATCCAGGTGTAAGCCTTGACGATTTAGTTCGCGCAATTAACGAAGTAGGCGCAGCGCCTGGCGACTTAATGGCTATTTTAGAAGCACTAAAAGAAGCCGGCGCAATTAACGGACAGCTCGTTGTTATATAAATAACTCAAGCCAATAAATAACGTATTACTTAAGCCCTATATTTTTGAAATTAGGGCTTTTTATTTACAGCAACTTAAGTTTATTATTTTTATCTTCCTTGTTTTATCTGTAGTGGCTCAATTTTTGCATTTTTAACTGTATTATTCATTTTGTGTCAAAAAGCCGATGGAAACTAATCACCTCGATAAACAAAACTTTTTTGATTTAGGCAACTTAGATTCACTTCGTAAAGAAGCCTTAACGAGTGGCGATGCATCAACTGATGCCTCTAAAGCTGCGCTCAAAAAAGCGGCCGCACAATTTGAAGCTATTTTTACGCAAATGTTGCTCAAAGGAATGCGTAAAGCTAACGAAGCATTTGAAGACAAAGACAGCCCATTTAATTCAAGTGGCGTAAAGTTTTTTGAAGAAATGCACGATCAGCAACTTTCAACAGAGCTTTCATCAAATGGCTCGTTAGGCCTTGCCGATCTAATAGTTCAGCAGTTATCGCCTGAGTCTAAAAACTTTATGCCAGGCTCGGTGCTTAGAACAACCAACGATATTTTTAGCGATACGCAAGTCGGTTCCGCTCTTCCTCATGAGCAAAAAAATAAGCAACCCGATCTTATCGTTAAGAGTACTAAAGCCGATATTGCTGAGCCTAAAGTCGATACTGCAGAGTCTAAAACCGATAGCCCAACATTTAAAAATGCAGAAGAGTTTGTAAGTTCAGTGTGGGAACACGCTAAAACGGCAGCGCAAAAAATTGGTTTAAATCCTGCGGTAATGGTTGCACAAGCGGCACTTGAAACCGGTTGGGGTAAACACATTATTAATAAAAGTGACGGTGGCAGCTCAAATAACTTGTTTAATATTAAGTCAGATAAAAGCTGGGAAGGTGATAAAGCAAGCAAAATAACGCTTGAGTTTGAGCAAGGTACACCCGTTAAAAAACAAGCCAGCTTTAGAGCCTACGATTCAATTAAAGACAGCGTGAACGACTTCGTTGATTTTTTAACGCAAAACCCACGCTACAAAGAAGCATTACAAAATACAGCTAAACCAAACGACTTTTTAGATTCATTACAAAAAGCAGGTTATGCAACCGATCCAAATTATGCCAGCAAAATAAAAAAAGTGCTCAATAGCAGTCAGCTAAAAGACATTGCGGCAAACGTGATCCGCCAAGGAGTAGAGTAACATGTCGTTTAATTTATTGAACATTGCCAGTTCTGGGGTTAGAGCAAGCTCGGAGCTACTGCAAACGACAAGTAAAAATATCGCCAATGTAAATACCGAAGGCTATGTGCGTGAGCGTACAGAGTTTACCACTATGGTTGATAACCAAGTGGGGCGAGGCGAAACATACCGATTATTAAACGAGTTTGCTCAGTCACAGCTAAATCGTGACACCTCTAATAAATCGTTTTTCGATCAGTTTATTACTGAGGCTAATCGGGTTGATACTATTTTCTCTGAAGAGTCGAACAACCTTTCGACTGGTATTAACTCTTTATTTAATAACGTGCAAGAGGCGTTAAATCAGCCTTCGTCTACTGTTGCTCGCTCATTAGTAATGACAGATGCGCAAAGTTTAATTGATCAAATGGATAGGCTTTCGGGCATCGTGCTTGATCAAAAAAGTATAGTAAACGAGCAGCTCGAAATATTTTCAGATGAAGCAAACTCACTCATTCAAAGTATTAGTACGCTAAATCAAAATATTGCAGCAGTTAATGGCACTAATAACGCCGCAGATGCCAGCTCTACCTATAACGAACGCGATAAAGCAATACGCGACTTGTCAGAGCTAATAGACATAGAAACGCTTGATGGTCCAAATGGCGAAAAACTCGTTTTTATGGGCACAGGCGAAGCGGTTGTTATGCAAAATGGCGCATTTAACTTATTTTCGATGACAGGGGATCCTGATCCTAACTTTAAAGAATTCACGCTTGACGTTAATGGTGGCAAAGCTGTGCCGCTTGAAGTTGATGTAAGCAAGCTTAAAGGCAAAATTGGCGGTTTACTTGCTTTTAGAGATGACATATTAGTCCCTGCGCAAAACCAAATTGGTCAAATGGGCTTAGCTATTGCTGATGCATTTAACGAACAAAACAAATTGGGTATGGATGCAACAGGTCAGCTAGGGGGTAATATTTTTAATATACCTACCGTTGGCGCATATGCGTATCAAGCTAACACGGGCACTGCTGGTATGACTGCAACGGTAGAGCCAGGTAAGGGCAGTGAACTTCCTGCCAGTGACTTTATTATTACCTATACAGGCAATGCCAACGAAGTAAGTATTCAGCCTATAGATAACAAAGGCGATCCGCTGGGGCAGCCTTCACTTGCTGATATATCGTCAGGTGTTATTGATTCATCGACTATAACCTCAGGCGAATCATTTGGTCTTCAAGTAAATGTATCTGGGGCTGGTGTTGAGGGGGATCAATTTCAAATAAAGCTTAATTCAGATGCTGCTTCAAGTATTACACTTGCAACAGGGCGCGCAGAAGATTTAGCACTAGCATCGCCAATCCGTACTGCTAACGATTTAAATAATATAGGTACCGCTACTATTTCAGCGGGAGAAGTAACAAGTGTTACCTCCGGTGGATTTACTTCAACACCAAGCTTAACAAACGGTGAAATAACGCTTGTTAAAACAGGTAATGCTAACGAATATCAAATTACAGATAATAGCGGAACGAGCACTTTTACTATTACGCCTCCTGCAAAAGGAATGTTATCGCAAGCGGGTGCTCCATTTGATACCTACGGATACGATTTTGATATAGAAGGTACACCAGCAACAGGCGATACCTTTACACTTGAGTTTAACGAAGGCGGCTTTGACGATAACCGTAATGGTTTAAAATTAGCTGATTTACAAAATGGTGAGTTAGTCCGTTTAAATGTAGAAACAACAGCAACGGCCGACAACCATAAAACGTTCAACCAAGCTTATTCAGGATTAGTGAGTGATATAGGTGTTATAACTGGCCAAGCAATCACAAGTGGGGCTGCATTTGATGCTCTAGCACAGCAATCTGAGGCATGGTACGAGTCGTTATCGGGTGTAAACCTTGATGAAGAGGCCGCAAATTTACTGCGTTTTCAACAATCATATTCAGCATCAGCACAAGTTTTAGCAGCAGCTCAAGAAATTTTTGACACCTTATTAAATGCGGCGAGGTAATTATGCGTTTATCAAATAATTTAATGTACCAAAACAACATAAATAAAATACTCGACAACCAACAAGGTGTTGCAAATGCTCAAGAGCGAGTAACAACAGGTGAAAAGTATTTAACCACCTCAGAAGCACCAGCTGCTATTTCGCAAGCTATGCTGTATTCAAATAAAATACAAACTAATGAGCAATACACTAAAAATATCAATCAGCTAAATGGCCGCCTAGAAACAGAAGAAAGCGTATTACAAAGCATAAATAGTAATATTCAACAAGCGCAAGAACTCACTATTCAAGCTGGTAATGGTGCGTACACTAAAGATGATTTAAAGACGTTTGCATCAGAACTTAGTGGCATTCAACAAACGCTAGCTAACTTAATGAACACCCGATCAGAAGACGGAAAATTCATATTTTCAGGATATCAAGACAGCACGCAGCCGTATCAGTTTGATTCTGCAGCGGGTGAGTACACCTATAATGGCGACCAGGGCCAGCACCAGATAACTATAGCTGAAGGGGTATCAATTAAGGCAAGTGATAACGGCTTTGATACGTTTGAAAAAACTAACGCGCGATTAAATGTAGAATCTAACACGGCAAGTGTTTCAGGCTCTATTACAGCGGCAAGTGTATATGTTGACGGCCAAGCTGAGTTTGATAAGTTTCATCAAGCAAATTACAACGCAGACCCAACAGCTCTAGCAACTGCAAATACATATAGTGTATTAGTAAGCCCAGGTGTTACAGCAACAGATCCACAAACCTACGAAATATACCGAGACGGCGCAGCATTAACCCCCGCAGTAACAGGTGAAGTTACTGATGAGCCTATCGATTTTGCAGGTATGAAAATTGAATTTGAAGGCACTGCACCAGGCCAACTCGATTTTAGCCTTGAAAAACCAGGCAAAGAAAACGTACTCAATACACTACAAGCACTTATTACCGGCCTTAACGATGGCACACTTGAAGGTGATGACTTTCAGCAAGTACTTGCTGATGGCTTAGTGCAATTACAAAACGCCAGTGAGCAAGTCGTGTTTACCCAAGCAAGTTTAGGTGGGCGTATGAATGCACTTGAAAGAGTAAGTGATTCAAACTTAGCACTCGATATTCAAAATAAAAGTAATCGCTCTAACTTAGTTGAAGTTGATATGGCAGAAGCTATTAGCGAACTAACCAAACAAGAAACGGCACTGCAAGCATCGCAAGCTACTTTTGGCCGTTTAACTAACCTTTCATTATTCGATTACTTATAAGCAGAAATACCTTGCCGCTTTACCTACTTTAAAGCGGCAATACTTTGCGGCAAAAACTAGCTACAAAATCGCGGCAAAAAAATGTCACTCCCTTCTAAATAACTTCACTAATTATTTACAACCCCCAAGAATTCATTAATTTGCATTTAAAAACAGGTACTTAAAAATAAATTAAAGTTGGCACAGTAAATGCTTTTCTTATTGCAAGAAATTATCGAACAGTGGTTCCTGTTAAATCGTGTTGAACCACACTCTGTTTAAACCTAGGAGATGGTAAAATGGCATTAACAGTAAATACTAATGTGTCGTCACTGAACGCACAACGTAACTTAACTAAATCTGGCGAAGGCTTAGCAACTTCGATGGAGCGTTTATCATCAGGTATGCGTATCAATAGCGCAAAAGATGATGCCGCAGGTCTACAAATTTCAAACAGATTGACGTCACAAATTAATGGCCTAGCCGTTGCTCAGCGAAATGCTAATGATGGTATTTCAATGGCGCAGACAGCTGAAGGTGCGATGCAAGAATCCACAAGTATTTTACAGCGTATGCGTGAGTTAGCGCTTCAATCAGCTAATGGTTCTAACTCAGATACGGATAGAGCTGCGCTTCAGAAAGAAGTTTCAGCACTACAAACTGAGCTCACAAGAATAGCAGAAACAACATCATTCGGTGGCCAACAGTTACTTGATGGTAGTTATGGCACTAAACTTTTTCAGGTTGGTGCTAACGCAAATGAAACAATAAGCATGTCGTTATCAAGTGTCAGGGCTGATGAAATAGGTGCATATCAGACAAATGTTAACAGCGCTGTGGCTGCTGGCCTTGGTCAGGTTCAATCTGCGACTGCGGCGGGTACAGCTCCTGTAGATAATGGTGTAACAGGTGGTGATTATAGTATTACAGGTAAAAGTGGGGTTGCTATAGATGTAACTGTTAACGCTAATGATACAGCTAAGGAAGCTGCAGCAGCAATAAATAAAGTATCTGGAGAGACCGGTGTTACTGCGGATGCAAAGACCCAAGTCAATATATCAGGGACTCTTGCTACAGGTTCTGTTTCTTTTAAAGTAAATGGTCAGGTCATATCATCTAATGCCAATTACGATGACATTGCTAGTGCAGTAAATGAAAAGTCAAATGATCATGGCGTTACTGCAACAACTGCTGATGATGGGAGCCTAATCTTAACAGATCGTAGTGGTGGTGATATTGCTATTGAGGACTTCCTTCACTCAGATGGTGGTACAACCACTGTTGCTGTTGCTGGAATGGATTATGATGGGACTGTAAGTAGCGTTTCAGCTACTTTAGGAGCTGCTGTTGGTACAGACTCAATGACTGTAAGCGGTTCATTGAAGCTTTCTTCTACAGAATCATTCTCCATCAATAATGATAACGCTAGTATTGCCCTTGCAGCTAACACCGCACAATCATCTTCTTTAGAAGATGTAAATAGTATAGACGTCTCAACGCAGGATGATTCACAGCTAGCTATAGATGTAATCGATTCAGCAATCGCTATGATTGACGATCAACGGGCTGATTTAGGTGCTATTCAAAATAGGTTTAGTCATACAATTACTAATCTAGCCAATATAAGTGAGAATGTTTCAGCTTCACGTAGTCGAATCCAAGATACCGACTTTGCAACAGAAACAGCGCAAATGACAAAGAATCAGATATTACAACAAGCTGGTACAACAATTTTGTCTCAAGCAAATCAGATACCACAGGCTGCAATTAGCTTGTTAGGTGGCTAGTAACGAACAGTATTCGTAAATTGCTAATATAAAGCACACCTTTTAGGTGTGCTTTATAGTTTATTGACGAAAAATAGCACGCTGTATGTGAATGAAAATTTTTTTAGGGGGTTATTATTTCGTTTAAAATTAGGTGCTTAAGTTTACTTTGTAAATAACTTTAAAAATAAATCAAAATAACGCTAAAGATAAATTTTCTCCTGCCGTTAACTTAACCAGTACAGAGCTTGAACATGCAATTGTGACAGCTCTTGGTTAAATCTAAACAGTCACATTACGAAAGTAATCAGGAGTTTTATTATGATTTCAGTAAATACAAATGTATCTTCACTAAACGCTCAACGTAACCTATCTCAATCAGGTTCTGATTTAGCTACATCGATGGAACGTTTGTCATCTGGTATGCGCATCAATAGTGCTAAAGATGATGCGGCAGGCCTACAAATTTCAAACCGTTTAACATCACAAGTAAATGGTTTAGCAGTAGCTCAACGTAACGCTAACGACGGTATCTCAATGGCACAAACAGCTGAAGGTGCAATGAGCGAGTCTACAAGTATTTTACAGCGTATGCGTGAACTTGCTCTACAGTCAGCTAACGGTTCTAATTCAGATACTGATAGAGCAGCACTTCAAAAAGAAGTTTCAGCACTTCAAACCGAATTAACACGTATCTCTGATACCACTTCTTTCGGTGGGCAACAATTGTTAGATGGAAGCTTTGGTACAAAGTCGTTCCAGGTTGGCGCTAATGCCAATGAAACGATTGATGTTTCTCTATCTAGCATTGGTGCAAAGGATATTGGTGCTTTCCAAACTGAAATTGGTGGTGCAGCAGCAGCTGGGCTTGGCCAAGTTGATTCTGCTACAGCTGTAGCAGCAGCACCTACAGTTAACGGAGTGGCAGGTGGTGATTATACTATAACCGGTAAAAGTGGTACTGCTGTTGATGTTACAATTGACCCGAATGCAACAGCTGGAGAAGCCGCAGCTGCAATAAATAAAGTAACTGGTGATACAGGTGTAACTGCAGATGCTAAAACTCAAGTTAATGTATCAGGAACTCTTGCTTCAGGCTCTGTTTCGTTTCAATTAAATGGTCAAGTTATATCGTCAAACGCTAGTTATGATGATATTGCTAGTGCAATTAATGAAAAGTCTAATGACCATGGAGTGACAGCAACAACCGCCGATGATGGTAGTTTAGTATTAACAGACCGAAGCGGTGACGATATAGCTATAGCTGATTTCTTGCACTCAGATGGTTCTACAACTGTAGATGTTGCCGGTATGGATTATAGTGGGGATGTGAGTGGCGTATCTGCAACTTTGGGTGCTGCAGCTACAACTGATTCAGTTATTGTAAGTGGCGCACTAAACTTAACTTCAACTGAAGCCTTTTCTGTTAGCGCTGATAATGCTAGCGTAATCGATGATGCCACAGTTACCCAGACTGGCGCTCTTGCCGACGTAAACAGCTTAGACATATCTACTCAAACTGACTCTCAAAACGCTTTAGCAATTATCGATAGTGCAATAGCTCAGATCGATGACCAACGCGCGGATTTAGGTGCGATTCAAAACCGATTTGACCACACGATCAGTAACCTTGCTAACATTTCTGAAAACGTATCAGCATCACGTAGCCGTATTCAAGATACAGATTTTGCAACCGAAACAGCAGAGATGACGAAAAACCAAATCTTGCAACAAGCAGGTACGTCAATCTTATCGCAAGCGAATCAGTTACCACAAACAGCACTTAGCTTATTAGGTTAATAAGTTAGAGTAATAGCTTAATGGTTAGCTAACTAATACAAAAAGTCAGTATTAGTATTTAAAAAAAGGAGGTGGCTTTAGCTACCTCCTTTTGTGGTTTAAGAATGTAAACTAAGCTATTGTTGGTTTAATTAAGTACAAATAGGAATCTGTTATGAATACAATTACTTCAAACGCAGAGGTTACTACATTACCGACTCCCATTGCTGGTGATGATAAGCAAGTAGGACAAGCTGCTCACTCTTTAACTGAGCGAGCGGTTGATGATGTAAAGCAAACGGAAGTGCTCAATCAACAAAAATTACAGCAAAACCAATACAAAAATAACAATCAAGATGAAAAAGATCAGCCGTTAGAGCGCGAACAGCTAGAACAAATGGCGCAACAATTGCAGGACTTTATGGGTGAAATGAATCGCAGCTTACAATTTAAAGTTGATGAAGATTCAGGACGTGATGTCATTAAAGTGCTCGATAAAAACAGCGGCGAAGTAATTAAACAATATCCTTCTGAGGAAGTATTAAGCCTAGTTTCTAAACTGTCTGAATCTGCCGGTATTTTGATCGACCAAACAGTTTAGTAAGTGGTTAATATTGCTATTTTAAGTTAGTTTATTTTTAAGTATTCAAGAGGTGAAGCATGGCTATTTCGTTTACAGGGTTAGGTTCTGGGTTAGCAGTTTCGGATATTGTTGATGCACTCGTTAATGCTGAACAAGCACCTGCTGAATCTCGCTTAAATACTACTGAAAGTAAATTAACTACGGATATTTCAGCTGTTGGGGCATTAAAATCTGCACTTGAAAAAGTACAAACCTCAATGGAAGCATTGGGCGATAGTGATAACTACCAAAAGCGAACTGCATCTGGCAATGATGATTTTATATCTATTAGCTCAGATAAAGATGCTCAGCCAGGCAGCTACAATGTAAAAGTAGACGCATTAGCACAGGCTCATAAGTTATCTTCCCCTGCATTTGCCGCTGACGAGGCAATTGGTGCTGGCGTAATTACAATTGGCTCTGGTGCAAATAGTTTCTCTACTGTTTTATCGGCTACAAATACGTTAGAAGATTTACGAGACCAAATTAATAACGGCCCTTTTACTGGCAGTGATAGTAATGATTCTGTTGTTGCAACTATAATAACCAGTGATACCGGTCAGCATTTAGTACTTACAAGTAAAGAAACTGGCGAAGACAACGCAATAACAATTACCGTACAAGACGATGACGGTAATAATACTGATACAGGCGGGTTATCTCGATTGGCTTATGATGTATCAGACGCAGACCCTGCTAATCATACAACTAACCTGACTGAAGTAAATGCTGCACAAAATGCACAAATAACCATTGATGGCACGTTGACAGTATCAAGCAATACTAATGAATTTAGTAACGTGATTGATGGCGTGGATATTACTGCTAAAAAGTTGCATGCCACTGACGACGACTTAAGTGATATATCGGTTACCGAAAACAACACTAATATTAAAACAGGTTTAAATGGGTTTATTGCTAGTTACAATGAATTGTTAGAGCTGAGCAATAATTTAGGAGCCTCAAGTGAAGCGGGTGCAGGAGTCATGGCTGGAGATTCACTACTTCGAGGCGTTATGTCAAAGCTTCGTAGTGAAATAACTGAATCAGTTGATTTAGGTGACGGTAACTCGTTATCACTTTCGCGGCTAGGTGTAGAAACAGATCGCTACGGTGTTTTAACGCTAAATACAGAAACACTCGATGAGCAAATAGACGCAGATGTAAATTTAGTGCAGCAGTTTTTTGTAGGTAATGACGATGATGGCTTCGCACAGTCTTTTGATGAGCTAATGAGCTTTTATACAGATTCTGACGGCATTATCCAAAACCGAATTGATAGTAAAACAAATCAGCTAGACGATTTAGATGATCAGCGCTTGGACCTTGCCAGTAAAATGGAGTCGCTATCGTCTCGCTTATATGCTCAATATAATGCGATGGATTTATTAGTGGCGAGCCTTAATAACACCAGCAGTTATGTTCAAGCTCAATTAGAGAATATGCCAGGCGTAGTAAGAGATAACTCCTAGTACATAACTATGATATTAAATTAATAACTAAATTAAGAAAGCACAAAAAACCGTTATTTAAAACGGTTTTTTTGTGTTTTCTATTTAAGTAGATTTTAGCGACTTGCTTTATAAGCTTTAATCGCCTTACCTGATTTTTTATGTTTAATAATAGCTTTAGATGACTCGTTTTTTGCACTATTCGCTTTTACTAAAATGGTATTTATACTAAGCTGAATTAATTCTAATTGCTTTGCGCTTGGGCCGTCGCTGCTTTCGCACCATTGCTTTAGTTCAACATTTAAAGTGTCTAAAAGAGGCCGAGCTTCGTCTGCGTTATTATCATTTACTAACACTTCAATATTACTAAGCAACGTTTGTATGAGCTCAGAGTAGTTTGTTAGTTGCTCTGAAGATGTTGGCGAGTCCATAATTGAAATTAAACCGCAGGGCTTCGTTGATCTAGTGGAATGTTATCCCAGCCTTCTTTAATTTCTTTAACAATACTTGATACTTCCACAATTGCTTCAATATCGTTGTTTATGTTCGCTTGCGTTAAACGGCGTTGGCAGTAATCGTAAAGTGCCAATAAATTGTTAGAAATACTAGGGTCTTGCTCTACTTCTAAATTAAGTGCGTCTTGCAGTGCACCAAATAATAAAACACAGGCCGAAATATTTTCACCTTTTTTTTGTATTTCTTTGCGCTCAATAAACCCTTTAGTTGCTGCTAAGCGACCGATGATATTACTGAATATAAGGTTTATTTGTTCGTAAGGGGCCATTTCGGCAATGCTGCTAGCACGAACTTGACCGTATTTTTTTACTGAGACATGAGCCATGGGAAGATCCTAAAATTTAAAACAATAAAATTATGTGAAAGCTAATATAAAAACTTATATAAAAATTCAATAAAGCTTTTATACTTTTATAGAAATAAAGCAATATTAATGCCAAGCATTTTTACTTATTTATGTATCGGCATTTGTAACTTCAACTTAAATTTATTTACTAACAATAGCATTTTTATAGCCGAGTAAATTAATTTTTAGGGCTAAGTTATAGTTAGGTAATAGTTAAGTAATGGCTAAGTTAAAACTATAACCCATACTTAATGATTAACTATTAAGTATGATTGACTTAACTAGCCCGCCTGTTTTTTGGCGTTTATGTCAAAAAACTGCCGCTATCACTTGCATCCATGCTGAACTGGCTTACAATTTAAATAATTATACAAATTAGTGAAAGTACGGCTCGCTAAATATGATCTTGATTTTAGATAATAATAACAACCGCGCAATAGGATTAAATGCTTCACTTGGCTTTATTGGTGAAGCTGTACAACTATTAAGCGAAGACTGCTTTGAACAAGAATGCAAAAAATATCAGCAGCAAGAATGCATGATTATTTTAGGAGCTTTGCAATCACTGGACCACGAAAGCTTAATTAAACGCTATCCAACATTACCGTTTTTATTAATTGGCGAAACGCTAAAACCACTATTAAGTATCGCTAATGTGGTGGGGCTTATTTGCGAGCCATTTAATCACGAAGTGACAACGCAGTTACTTCACGATTGCCAGCAGTATCAGCGCATGTTGCCAAATGAGCATAAGCATTCTAAACCACATAAAACTTTTGACGGACTTGTTGGTGAAACAGAGGCCGTAAAAGATGTTCGCTTTTTAATTGAACAAGTGGCAAAAACCGACGCTAATGTTTTAATTTTAGGCGAATCAGGCACAGGTAAAGAAGTGGTTGCCCGTAATGTTCACTTGCTTTCAAAGCGCATTAATGGACCGTTTGTACCTGTAAACTGTGGTGCTATTCCGGCAGAGCTGCTCGAAAGTGAACTATTTGGCCACGAAAAAGGCGCGTTTACTGGTGCTATATCGGCTCGTAAAGGGCGCTTTGAACTAGCTCAAGGCGGGACGCTATTTTTAGATGAAATAGGCGATATGCCACTGCAAATGCAAGTTAAGTTGCTGCGAGTATTGCAAGAACGCAGCTACGAACGTGTTGGTGGTACAAAGGCAATCCAAGCTGATGTACGCGTTATTGCGGCCACGCATCGTAATCTTGAAACAATGATTGAAGAGGGTAGTTTTAGGGAAGATTTATATTACCGTTTAAATGTATTCCCTATCGAAAACCCATCGCTGAGTGAACGAGCTGATGATATTCCGCTGCTTTTAAAAGAGTTAATGCGCCGTGTTAACGACCAGACTGGTTCTACCGCTAAGTTTACAGAGCGCGCAGTTGAGAGCTTAAAAGAACATGCTTGGCCTGGTAATATTCGTGAGCTTGCTAATTTGGTGGAGCGTATGGTTATTATGTTCCCTGACAAAGTGGTCGATATTCCTGATTTACCTAACAAATATCGTTACATTGAAGTTGAAGCCTACGAGCCAGAATACCCTGAAGAGTTAATGGAAAAAGACGCCTTTAACGACATATTTAGTACAGGCTTTAGTGATTACGAAAGTGAGCCAGACGCTGAGTTTAGCCAAACGGGTAGTGGGCTATTACCTGATGATGGTATTGAACTTAAAGATTATTTAGCAGAGCTTGAAATTAGCTTAATTACCCAAGCG
The DNA here is from genome assembly GCF_014164115.1 of Pseudoalteromonas sp. SG45-2. Lineage (NCBI taxonomy): Bacteria > Pseudomonadati > Pseudomonadota > Gammaproteobacteria > Alteromonadales > Pseudoalteromonadaceae > Pseudoalteromonas > Pseudoalteromonas sp. SG45-2. The sequence continues at coordinate 124,955 of NZ_JACJEO010000010.1, read as the reverse complement.
TTAGAGCGCTATGATTACGTTGTAGCTCGCGCTGCAGAGATATTAGGGGTTCGCAGAACAACACTCGTTGAGAAAATGAAAAAGTATAATCTTTCACGAGATTAGAAGTACGAAAATGGTGAAATACTTTTCGTTATTTATTATTCATTTGTGATCAATCACTTTACGGGCTTTGCCCGTCACGCAAGCATGGCGTCTACAAGATAACCCAAACTTAAACCTTGGCGGTAGACGCTGAGTTTGCTCGCGTGAAAAGCGTAGCTTTTAATCATTTAAATAAAACGTTATTTCACAAAGAGAAAAACGAAGGTAAATGAGAAACCATAGTCAATTTACGCTTTACTTCTCTAAAGCGCAGCGTCTCTTAACCTCTTTGTGAACTAATCACTTTTATGGTTATAAATCACTTACTCACTAAAAGTCTTAATAATTTCTTCTTTCCTAAAACAATCATTACTGTGATCGTTAACCATACCGCAGGCCTGCATATGCGCATATACCGTTGTTGGGCCTAAAAACTTAAAACCCCGTTTTTTTAAATCTTTAGCAAATGCAGTTGATGCCTCTGTAATTGCTGGGTAGTCCTCAGCGTTATTTAAATTACTTATAATCGGTTTATTATCGACAAACTGCCATTGGTAGTTACTAAAACTTCCAAATTCTTTTTGTATTTCTATAAAGCACTTTGCGTTGTTAACAGTTGCCGCAATTTTTAAGCGATTGCGCACAATACCCTCATCAAGCATTAATCTCTCAATGTCATCTTGTGTGAGTTGTGCCACTTTATCTACATCAAAATTGGCAAATGCTTTTTTATAACCGCTGCGCTTTTTTAAAATTGTGTACCAGCTTAAGCCGGCTTGCGCTGATTCAAGAGTGATAAATTCAAACAGCTTTGTATCATCATAAAGAGGGACGCCCCATTCTTCATCATGGTAAATAACGTAGTCGGGTTTAGTGGTGTCGAGCCACGGGCAACGGCACTTTTTTTGCTCACTCATTATTATTCCTTTTTGTGTGCGTCATTTTTATGTCGCTCAAATTATTGATGTAACTTAATGATAAGTATGTAAATAAATTTTGGTATAAATCGTGCATTTAGACTTGTATCTACATCAATTCGAGATTTGATTATGGCCCTTGCTAGCGTGCTAAAACCACAGTTTTTTTCTGCAAATCAGTATAACCCATGTTTACTTCAAGAGGAGTACATTGGTGAATTAAGCGATCTGCGCAAGCAAGCAAGTTGGCTTTCGCATTTGGTTGATACCATGCCAGCAGGCGTGGTTGTACTTGATGGCAAAGGGTTGATTGCAAAAGCGAATCAAATAGCGATTGATATGCTTGGCGAGCCACTTGAAGGCGAACGCTGGTTTAATGTTATTCAGCGCTCTTTTAGGCCACATCAAGATGATGGCCATGAAGTGTCTTTAAAAGACGGACGCCTAATAAAACTTGATATTACTGCTTTAGCACCAGAGCCTGGGCAACTTATTTTAATGACGGATTTAACCGAAACTCGCCGCTTACAAAAACGTGTTGCACATATGCAGCGATTAAGCGCGCTGGGCAAAATGGTTGCATCATTAGCGCATCAAGTCCGTACGCCGCTCTCAGCCGCTATGCTTTATGCTGCTAATTTAGGGTCAAAGCGCTTACCCGAAGCATCTCGCGATAATTTTCAAACAAAGTTAATGTCGCGTTTAAAAGATTTAGAAACTCAAGTAAACGACATGCTGTTATTTGCTAAAAGTGGCGATCAGCAAGTTGTTGAGCAAGTTTCAATGCAGCAGCTTTTAACCGAAGTTAAAGCAGGTGCTGATGCGATGGTCGCACTTAATGAAAGTGAGCTAGATGTAAGCTTACCAGAACCCGATATACAAATAGTTGGTAATAAAACGGCATTGGCCAGTGCTATTCAAAATCTAGTGCACAATAGTATTCAAGTTATTGGCGGTGGCGCAAAAGTAAAAATTAGCGCACAAAGAGATTTAAAAGATTTAGATATGGTTCGTATTAGTGTGAGCGACAATGGCCCAGGTGTTGATTTAAGCCAAAGCGATAAAATTTTTGAACCATTTTTTACTACAAAAAGTCAGGGCACAGGTTTAGGGCTTGCTGTAGTGAGTTCGGTGGCTAGTGCGCACCAAGGCCGTGTTGATGTGACTAATAATACGCATGGTGGTGCCTGCTTTAGCTTGTTACTGCCTATTAAGGCAACATCTAAATTAGAGGGGTCATTATGAGTAACACTATTTTAGTTGTCGAAGATGACGCTGGGCTTCGTGAAGCCTTAATAGATACCCTTGAAATGTCGGGTATTGAATGTGTTGCAGCGAGCAGTGCTGAGCAAGCAATGATATTGCTTAAAAAAGATCAATTTTCGCTTGTTGTAAGCGACGTGCAAATGGGCGCAATGAGTGGACTTGATTTACTACGCAGTATTAAATTAAACCACCCTGACTTACCTGTATTGATGATGACGGCGTACGCCACAATTGACGATGCGGTAGAAGCCATGCGTCTAGGTGCAATTGACTACATGGCTAAACCATTTGCACCTGAAGTGCTGTTAAATATGGTGAGCCGTTATTTACCTGAAAAAGCAAAAGAAACCGACGGACCTATTGTTGCTGACCCAACTAGTATTCAATTATTGGAGCTTGCGAGTAAAGTAGCACGCTCTGATGCAAGTGTAATGGTACTTGGCCCAAGTGGTTCAGGTAAGGAAGTACTTGCTCGCTATATTCATGATAAGTCGAGCCGCTGTAATGAGCCATTTGTGGCGATTAACTGCGCGGCTATTCCTGAAAATATGCTCGAAGCCACTTTATTTGGTTACGAAAAAGGGGCTTTTACAGGCGCGATTCAAGCATGTCCGGGTAAGTTTGAGCAAGCACAAGGCGGGACTATTTTACTTGATGAAATTACAGAGATGGACTTAGGGCTACAAGCAAAGCTGTTACGCGTACTGCAAGAGCGTGAAGTAGAGCGTTTAGGGGGTCGTAAAACAATCCAGCTCGATGTACGTATTTTGGCAACCAGTAATCGTGATTTAAAAGAAGCCGTGTCTGAAAACCAATTTAGAGAAGATCTATATTACAGGCTTAATGTTTTTCCATTAATGTGGCGACCATTGTGCCAACGCCCTGGCGATATTATTGTATTGGCTAAGCATTTAATTGAGCGCCATATCAGTAAAAGTAAAGAGCTAATGGCGTATTTAGATAAAGCTGCCGAGCAAAAGTTACTGGCTCACGCGTGGCCTGGAAATGTACGCGAGCTTGATAACGTTATACAGCGTGCGCTTATACTGCGAAGTGGCGATACAATAAACGAGCATGCTATTTTTATTGAAAACTTAGCGCCTAATAACTTTGTTATGGAGCCATCATTGGCACCGGCGCAAACAGTATCGCCAACAGAAGTGGCTCACGTAAATAAAGGCGTTGATATAAGCACGCTAAGCTCTGCATATTATGATGAAAAATTGCATGCCGAGGATGAGCCTAAACAAGGTTTACTAGCAGCAGATACCGGTAGCTATAAAGATGAGCTTAAAGACAAAGAGCATCGCATTATTTTAGAAACCCTTGCACGTTGCCAAGGTAAGCGTAAAGACGTTGCCGAAACGTTGGGCATAAGCCCACGAACTTTACGTTATAAACTAGCGCAAATGCGCGATTTAGGTATTTCACTTCCTGCATAACCTCCTATAAACCCTAAGTTTGCGCTGCGAACTTAGGGTTGTCAAAACTCTGACTCACATAATTTAAAGCTAACCGCATGTATTTCAACAATTAATTTATTGGCATGTTTTGTGCTTTATTACTTGTAAGAGTTCACTGCGTGTCAGAGATAAATTATGAAAATTCAAAACAGTGCTGTATTTCAAGAAATGCAATCAATGGCTTTAGAAGCCGGCCGTAATAATCAAATAAATAAATTGCCGACTCAAGTTCAGCCTACTTCTACTTCCCAGTTTGGCGACATGCTAAGTGATGCACTAAATACAGTGCACGGTTTACAGCAAGATGCAGGTCAAAAAGTAACAGCGGTTGAAATGGGTGATCGAAGTGTATCGCTTGCTGAGGCGATGATTGCTTCTCAAAAATCGTCAGTTGCTTTTGAGGCTACAGTACAGGTTCGTAATAAACTTGTTGAAGCTTATAAAGAAATCATGAACATGCCTGTTTAATTAGGTAGTGGAGAATTATTGTGGCGCAATCTAACCAATCTACAGACCTAGCACTTGCTGGCGGCGGTATCGACCAAAGTGGTGGTGATGATCAACAAGAACAAAAGTCAGGCTACTTAAGTGCTTTAAGTGGTGTTGATGTATTGCGCCAAGTAACACTGGTAATAGCATTAGCGATTTGTTTAGCTATCGCGATTTTCATTATTATTTGGGCTCGTCAGCCAGATATGCGCCCGTTAGGCAAAATGCAAACTGAAGAGCTTATTCAAACATTAGACTTTTTAGATGCACAAAAAATTGAATATCAACTCGATGGCAATGTTGTATCGGTTGATGAAAGTGAATACCAAAACATTAAGCTACTAATGACCCGTGAAGGGTTAGAGCAAGGTCCAGCATCAGGCTCTGACATTATTATGCAAGATATGGGCTTTGGCGTAAGCCAACGCTTGGAGCGTGAGCGCCTAAAACATGGTCGTGAACAGCAATTAGCACGCACAATTGAAGAGCTTAACAACATTACTCGCGCCAAAGTATTGTTAGCCATTCCTAAAGAAAACGTATTTGCCCGCAGAGAGAAAAAACCATCCGCTACTGTTGTATTAACACTTAAGCGTGGCCGCTCACTTGACCGTGAAGAAGTAGACTCTGTTGTTGATATGATTGCTTCTGCAGTACAAGGCTTAGAGCCTGCACGTGTTACAGTCACTGACCAAAATGGTCGATTATTAAATTCAGGTTCGCAAAGCTCATTAGCAGCACGCTCTCGTAAAGAATACGATTTAGAACGTAAGCGCGAACAAGAGTATCTTGAAAAAATAGACAGTATTTTAATACCGGTTGTTGGGCTTGCAAACTATACAGCTCAAGTTGATTTGAGCATGGACTTTAGCTCAGTTGAGGAAACTCAAAAGCGTTATAACCCAGACCTACCAGCGGTTAGAAGCGAAACCACATTTGAAGAAAATAACATTGGTGGTTTAGCTGTTGGTATTCCTGGTGCGCTTACAAATCAACCACCGCTAAACTCAAACATCCCTGAAGTTGCAGGACAAGGCGGCGCAGGCACAGCTACGTCACCAACACGTAGCCACAAAGAAGCAACACGTAATTATGAACTCGATACAACTATTTCTCACAAGCGCCAGCAAAGTGGTGTAATACGCAGAATAAGTGTGTCAGTTGCTGTTGACTATGTCCCTAAAGTGGGAGAAAACGGCGAAACAACTATGGCCCCGCGCTCGGTAGAGGCATTGTCAAATATTCGTCGCTTACTACAAGGTGGTGTAGGTTTTGATATGCAACGTGGTGATGCACTTGAAGTAGTAACAGTGCCGTTTGTACGTGAAGCAACAAATTTATCAATAGAAGTGCCACTGTGGGAACAAGACTGGTTTATGAAAATAGCCCGCCTTGTGCTAGGCGCCTTAGTTATCATTGTATTGATAATGGCAGTAGTAAAACCAATGCTTAAGCGCTTAATTTACCCAGACGATACACTAGAAGAATACGACGAAGATGCATTAAGTTCAGGCGTAGATATTGGCGACAATACACTTGATATGCTAAATAAAGACTTTGATTCTGCTTCGGTTGGTTTCTCAAGTGATGGTACACTGCAGTTACCGGATTTACATGGCGACGAAGATTTACTCAAAGCAATTCGTGCCCTTGTAGCTAACGAACCAGAACTATCATCACAAGTAGTGAAAGCGTGGTTAACAGAAGATGACTGATCAAGAACAAAAACAACTCCCGCCAGCCTTTGATGTTGATAAGCTAGATGGGGTAGATAAAGCCGCTATATTACTTTTGAGTTTATCAGAAGAAGATGCCGCGCAAATCCTTAAACACTTAGAACCTAAACAGGTGCAAAAAGTGGGTATGGCAATGGCTGGGCTACAGGATTTATCTCAAGCTAAAATTAGCGCTGTACACAACTTGTTTATAGAACAAATTCAAAGCTTTAGTACCATTGGTTTTCAGTCAGAAGACTTTATTAAAAAAGCGCTTACAGCAGCACTTGGTGAAGACAAAGCCGCTAGCCTTATTGACCAAATTGTTATGGGCTCAGGTGCTAAAGGCTTGGATTCATTAAAATGGATGGACTCTAAGCAGGTAGCAAACATTATTCGTAATGAGCATCCGCAAATTCAAACCATTGTATTATCGTATTTAGAGCCAGAACAGTCAGCTGAGATTATTGCTCAGTTCCCTGAAAAAGTGCGTTTAGATTTAACAATGCGTATTGCAAACCTTGAAGAAGTTCAGCCAGCAGCACTGCAAGAGCTAAACGAAATTATGGAAAAACAATTTGCCGGCCAAGCAGGTGCACAAGCCGCTAAAATGGGTGGCTTAAAAGCAGCTGCAGATATAATGAACTACCTAGATACCAATGTAGAAGGGCAGTTAATGGACTCTATTCGTGAGCATGACGAAGAGATGTCGCAGCAAATTCAAGACTTAATGTTTGTGTTTGAAAACTTAATGGATGTTGAAGACCGTGGTATTCAAGCAATCCTGCGAGAAGTACAACAAGACGTATTAATGAAAGCAATTAAAGGCACCGACGATGCCCTTAAAGATAAAATACTGGGCAATATGTCTAAGCGTGCAGCCGAAATGCTTGCTGATGATTTAGAAGCTATGGCACCTGTTCGTATAAGTGAAGTAGAAGCGGCGCAAAAAGAGATTTTATCAACAGCGCGTCGTTTATCTGACTCAGGTGAAATTCAGCTGGGCGGCGGCGGTGGCGAGGAGTTCTTGTAAACCATGAGCAAACTCAAAGGGCGCACACTTCGGGCTGATGAAGCAGATGAATTATTAAAAAACTGGGCTATTCCAGATGTAGCACCAGATGAGAGCAGCTTTGGCAATCGCTCTACAGCTTACGGTACACCGCTTAGTGATCTGTATAAAAAAGAATTAGCTGAAGAAATGCCAATTGATGAGCCACAAGAACCAGAATTGCCTGCGCTTACTATGGTTGAGCTTGAACGCATTAGGCAAGATGCCTACGAAGAAGGCCTCAAGCAAGGTCATGAGCAAGGCTACATAGACGGTTTTGAAAAAGGCGTTGGCGAAGGCAAAGAGGCTGGCTACAAAGAAGGCTTAGAGCAAGGTAAAACAAAAGGCCTTGATGACGTAAAACCATTAATTGAAGAGCAGTTAACAAGTTTAAAAACTATTTTAGAGGGACTTACTGCACCGCTAGATAAAGTAGATGAACAAGCTGAAAAGCAATTAGTACAACTTGCTAGTATGTTAGCGGAAGCTGTTATTTATCAAGAAGTAAAAACATCGCCAGATGTGATCTTACATACGTTAAAGCAAAGTATAGATTCTCTTAATGCCGAGCAAGAAAAAGTACGAATTCATTTAAACCCCGAAGATTTAGAGCTCATAAAAGAGAGTTACGGTGAACAAACCATTATTGATAATAACTGGCAATTAATGGCAGAGCCCACTCTTGAGCGCGGTGGCTGTGAAGTTAAAACAGCGCAATCATCACTCGATATGACCCTTAAAACACGTGTCAAAGAAACGTTGGATAGTTTTTTGCATAATAGTGGTATCTAACTATTTTATCGGCGTGTTATGTCAACTCAACGTGCACCTTTAAGCGAACGCTTATCTCAATATCAACAACATATTAAAACCCCAGCGCCTGCTGTGGCAGGTATTTTAACGCGTGTTGTTGGCCTTACCCTTGAGGCTAGAGGTTTACGTGCTCCCGTTGGTAGCCAATGTAAAATAGAAACTATGAACGGCTTTGTAGACGCCGAAATAGTCGGTTTTAACGATCAAACTTTGTATTTAATGCCTAATGATCATATCTCTGGTGTACTTCCAGGTGCGCGTGTAATTCCTCAAGTTAATAACTTAGGTTTACCTGTAGGGATGAGTTTACTAGGGCGCGTGGTTGATGGCTTAGGGCGACCGCTAGATGGCCTAGGTAAAATTAATGCTGAGCATCATTTAAAGTTTGCACAAAATACTATAAACCCGCTTTCAAGAAGACCAATCACTAAGCCTATGGATGTAGGTGTGCGTGCTATTAACTCGGTTATTACAGTAGGACAAGGCCAGCGCATGGGCTTGTTTGCAGGCTCTGGTGTGGGTAAATCAGTACTTCTCGGTATGATGACCCGAGGTAGCGAAGCCGATGTCATTGTTGTTGGCTTAGTGGGGGAGCGTGGTCGCGAAGTAAAAGAATTTATTGAAGAAATACTCGGTGTAGAGGGGCGCAAACGTTCAGTTGTTGTCGCAGCGCCCGCTGATTCATCACCGCTTATGCGTTTAAAAGGCTGTGAGAGCGCCGTAACTATTGCAGAGTATTTTAGAGATCAGGGTTTAAACGTATTATTGTTACTCGATTCGGTAACGCGTTATGCAATGGCGCAACGTGAAATTGCACTTGCTGTAGGCGAGCCGCCTGCTACAAAGGGTTATCCGCCTTCGGTGTTTGCTAAATTACCTGCGCTGGTGGAACGTGCTGGTAATGGCGGTGAAGGGCAAGGTTCAATTACCGCCTTTTTTACGGTGTTGAGTGAAGGCGATGATATGCAAGACCCTATTGCTGATGCAGCGCGAGCTATTTTAGATGGCCACATTGTATTATCGCGTGATTTAGCCGACAGCGGGCACTATCCCGCTATAGATATAGAAAAATCGATTTCGCGTGTTATGCCTCAAGTCGTTTCTGAACCACACATGCAACAAGCCCGTGTACTTAAGCAAGTTTATTCAATGTATCAACAAAACAAAGATATGATTACTTTAGGTGCTTATCAAAAAGGGACCGATCAAATGCTCGACCAAGCCATAAATATGATGCCAAGAGTAAATGCATTTTTACAACAAGGTATGCGAGATGTCATTAGTTACGATGATGGTCTGCAAGGTCTTGCTCAGTTACTAGGACAAGCATAATGGCTAAAAATAAACTCGATTTATTGCTCAAAATTGAAAATGATAAAGAAGAAAATTTGCGCATGAGTTACTTACAAGCCAATCAAAATTTGCAAGCAAATCAACAAAAGCTGCAAGGCTTAAATAACTTTAGACTTGAATATTCTCAACAGTTACACCTAAAAGGTAAGTCGGGTTTATCTAGTGCAGGGTTTGGTCAGTACCATGCTTTTATAGCTAAAATTGAAGAGGCAATTCGCCAACAAGCAAGTACAGTAAATACCGCTAAGCAAGTTGTTACTCAACGTAAAACGCTATGGCTTAAGCAGCAAATTAAAGCTAAAGCAGTTGCCAAATTAATCGAGAATCAAAAACTCAAAGCAAATGCATTAATGGCTAAAAACGAGCAAAAAATGTTAGATGAGTTTTCAGCTAATCAGTTTTTTCAACGTCGGAAAGCTTTGTAATTCAGGCACGTTAATTGCTTTGTTACTTAGTGGTATTTAACTTTTGGCGGTATGCGGTGGCATATTGCCGTAATGGTATTAGGTGATTTATGGCGATGAATAACATTTCGTTTTTAGTTTCTTCTGAAAAAGATTCACTGTTAGCTTTTAAAGACAATAGCTTAGCTAATGGCGAAGGAAATTTAGGCGAGGAATTTTTAAGCCAGCTAAACGAAGCGCATAACTCTATGGGGCCTTTGCTTAAGGGCAATAAAAATCCCGATGCCGAAAACTCGATTGCCATACCTAAGCATAAACAGCCAGAAGAAAATGAAAATCTGAGCGTAAAGCTAGATGAAATAACAACAGACGAAGTTACTTTTTTATCTGTTGAGATGCTTGATCAAATTAATTCAGCACAAGCAATGAGCACCTCGATTAATAAGCCGTTCGATGCAACTAAAAGTATAGAATCAGAAGATGCAGAGTTAGAAACCACCTCAGTAATTTTATCTGCTAATACAAGTGATGAAGTAACGACTGAAGAAGCGAATACAGCGAGTGTAGTGCAAAATCCAATTGCCACTAATGTAGACTCTAAAACGGCTAAATTAATTGATTCAAAAAGCGATAACTTAAGCTCACTACCTTTGAACTCTTTACCATTAAATGAAGGCAAGCATCGGAAAAGTGGTGTTGCTGAAGCTATTGAAGGGCCATTAAATTCTATAAATAAAAAGCCAGATGACAGCCCTGGCTCTACAGTAGAAAAACCTGAATTTGCATTAATGAGTTCTAAAGAGCAGCTAGGACAAAATAAGTCTGCTGATAAAAATAATACAGTTTTGCCAACACCCGCCGACAAAGCGAGCGTTACTCAGTCTCCTTTAGCCACAACTGAAGCTGATAATAATGCAGCAATAGATACGTTAATGACTAAAGATGCGAGCTTAATTAAAGCTAATAGTGTTATTGCTAGTTTAACGCCTGAGCAGCGCTCACAACTTAACGCGCAAGTTAAGGTATTAGAGAACGCTGATTCAACAAATAGCGCAACAAGTAACACTTCAAATATTAAGCAAATGCTTGCACAATTTATTACTGATAACGAAAAAGCACAAAGCACGGTAACAAAACACTCTTTTAGCGCAGAGATAAATTCACTTAATACAACTGAAAAACAAAGTTTATTAACGCAATTAAACGCATATATTAAAACAGAGCAGCCTAAAGGCGAGCAGTTGTCAGTGCTTAAGCAAACAGTTAATGAGTTAAAAGCTTCTATTGAAATTGGGCTTGCTGATACCGCTAAATCAGACTCAAAAACGTTTGTGGCCTCAGAGACTCCTAATACAGTATATGATCCACAAAAGTTAAGCTTAAAGGCATCTACAAACGAAGGCGCGGATATTAATAAAGCCGTAGCAACCTCAGCTAAGCGTGATGATTTATTAAAATCATTTGAAGAGTTACAAAAAGATGGGCTTAGAAAAATAACGGCAGAACAAACTCCTGGACGCGTAGCACAAGTATTTACGCAAATTACAGCCGCTTTAAATACTCAGCAAACGAGCACATTAAGCCAATACGACTCATTAAGTTACGAGCAGAGCTTACTTGATACCCAAATAATTCAAACTCAACAATTACAAAGTACATCACAAGTTAAGCAAGTAAGTATTGATCCAGGTGTAATGCAGGCAATTAATATTGTTAAAAGTGATGCAGCTAAATTACTGCAAGAGCGCGTTAGCTCAATGTTGAGCATTAATAATAAAGAAGCAGAAATTCGCCTCGATCCTCCAGAAATGGGCAGCATGCAAATACGTATTCGTAGCGATGCAGAACAAGCACATATAAACTTTGTTGTACAAAACCAGCAAGCCAAAGAAGCGCTTGAGCAATCAATGCCGCGCTTACGTGAAATGTTAGCGCAACAAGGGCTAGAGCTTGGTGAAAGCACTATTTCTTATGGGCAATCAGGTGGTGAAACAGCTGAGCAAAGTGAGAGTGGAGCCCAAGGTAATTTGGCTAATAATAAGTCAGTTAATGATGAAAATGACGAGCAAGCAAATAACACTGCACAAAGTTCTCGACAACAAACTTCATCATCAATAGATTACTATGCCTAAGTACTGCTATTATAATAGTTAAAACAAGCAAGTACCTTTGCGATTAAAGGAATCATGATGGCTGAAGAAGCAAGTTTAGAAATCGAAGAAACCGGTAAAAGTAAAAAGAAACTAATAATAATCATAGTAGCTGTACTACTTATTGCAGGTGGTGCTGCGGGTTACTTTTTTATGTCAGGTTCGGATGCGCCAGTTGAAACCTTAGATGAAGAGACTGCGATGTCGACTGATGCTGCTCCTGCAGCTTCTGGTTCATCAGCAGAAGTTGGTAGTGCTTTGTATGTTGCTATGCCACGCCCATTTGTATTTAACGTGCCTGGCTCAAGTCGCGATAGAATTGTCCAAATTAAAGTACAATTATTAGTGCGTGGCGAAGTAAATGAAGAAACAGCCAAAAAACATATTCCGCTAATAGAAGGGACGCTATTAAGCGTGTTTTCTACTACAACTGCTGATGAGTTAAGTACGAGCTCTGGTAAAGAAACACTTCGTTTTTCTGCACTTGAAAAGGTACAAAAAGCCTTAATGGATGTTGAAGGCAGTAAAGTAATTGAGCGGGTATTGTTTACCGGCTTTGTGATGCAATAAGGGGTTAGCGTGAGCGATTTATTATCCCAAGACGAAATTGATGCGCTATTACATGGCGTTGATGACGTTGAAGAGGAAGATATACACGAAGGTGAAGATGGCGGGGGAAGTACGCTTCAGTACGATTTTTCTTCGCAAGATCGGATCGTACGTGGTCGTATGCCGACGCTGGAAATTGTTAACGAACGCTTTGCTCGTCATATGCGAATTAGCCTATTTAATATGATGCGTCGCACCGCAGAGGTGTCTATTAACGGCGTGCAAATGATTAAGTTTGGCGAGTATATTCATACTTTATTTGTCCCAACCAGTTTAAATATGGTCCGTTTTAGGCCTTTAAAAGGCACTGGCCTGATTACCATGGAAGCACGACTTGTGTTTATTTTGGTAGATAACTTTTTTGGTGGTGACGGGCGTTATCATGCAAAGATAGAGGGCCGAGAATTTACCCCAACAGAGCGCCGGATTGTACAAATGCTCCTTAAAATAATCTTTGAAGATTATAAAGAAGCATGGGCACCGGTTATGGATGTATCGTTTGAATATCTCGATTCAGAAGTAAACCCAGCTATGGCGAATATTGTAAGTCCAACAGAAGTTGTGGTTATTAGCTCTTTTCATATTGAGCTTGATGGCGGTGGCGGCGATTTTCATATTGCACTTCCGTATTCGATGCTTGAGCCAATCCGAGAGCTTTTAGATGCGGGTGTTCAATCTGATACAGAGGATACCGACTTACGTTGGAGCAAAGCACTTCGCGATGAAATAATGGATGTTGAGGTTGATATGTCGACTCAGTTACTTGAAGTTGATTTGACCTTAAAGCAAATTATGGAATTAAAAGCAGGTGATATTATTCCGGTTGAAATGCCTGAGCATATAACCGTATTTGTTGAGGAACTCCCTACATTTAGAGCCAAGATGGGTCGCTCTCGCGATAATGTTGCGCTTCAAATTAGTGAAAAAATTAAACGACCTGATTCAGTTAAATCTGAGCTGCATGTATTTACCAAAGGCGGCAAGAAAATTGACTCAGATGCAGAATTAGCAGAACTAGAAGATGATTTACACCTCTCTGACGGTGTAGACTTAGACTGGTAATTGATTAAAAGGTTAAAAGTATGAGCGATGATCAAGACACAATGGATGAATGGGCAGCAGCATTAGCAGAAGCCGAAGGTCCAGATGATAGTGGCGAAGCACATGTTGCAGAGCTTGATGAGTTAAGTGATTCAAAACATGAAATGAGTGGTGATGAAAAACGAAAACTCGACACTATTTTAGATATCCCCGTTACTATTTCAATGGAAGTAGGGCGCTCTAAAATCAACATTCGTAACTTACTGCAACTTAATCAAGGCTCTGTTGTTGAGCTTGACCGTGTTGCGGGTGAGCCGCTAGACGTGCTAGTTAATGGTACTTTAATCGCTCATGGCGAAGTAGTTGTAGTAAACGACAAATTTGGTATTCGCTTAACTGACGTGATAAGCCAAGTAGAGCGGATCAAAAAATTACGATGAGCTTATTAGTTGCTTTAACGACTACCGTTTTTTCAAAAGCAGATGTGGCAACACCCACTGGGGATATACTCTCTATGGTGCTGTCGCTTGTAATGGTGCTAGTACTGATTATTGTACTGGCATTTTTTGTTAAAAAGCTTAACCCTAATTTAGCAAATAGTGATGAGTTTAAAGTAGTTAGAAGTCTACCTTTAGGTTCTCGCGAGCGTTTAATGGTTGTTGAGATAGATAATGCTCAGCACTTACTTGGTGTAACTCCCCACAGTATTAATTATTTACACAAGTTAGAAACCCCATTAAGTGAAAAAGAACTGCCTGAACTCGCTAAACGATTTGGTAAACTTTTAAACCCGCAATCAAACCAAAATAAAAAGAATTAAACCTATGACAAAGTGGCTGCTTATTATTTTTGCCATGGTGTTTGTACCAAATGTAAGTGCAGAAGGAATTGATGCCCTTACTATTACAACAAACGCTGATGGCACGCAAGATTACTCAGTAACGTTACAAGTTTTAGCAATTATGACGGCGCTGAGTTTTATACCGGCCGCCATAATTATGATGACCTCTTTTACACGAATTATTGTTGTACTCGCCATTTTGCGCCAAGCAATTGGCTTACAGCAAACACCGTCAAACCAAGTGTTATTAGGTATGTCACTTTTTTTAAGTATTTTTATAATGGCGCCTATTTATCAGCAGGTAAACGAGCGAGCTATAGAGCCTTACTTAAATGAGCAGGTTACATCAGTAGAGGCTTTAGAGCTTGCTAAAGAGCCAATGAAAGCATTTATGCTTTCACAGGTGCGTTTAAAAGATTTAGAAACGTTCGCTAAAATTGCTGGTTACGATCAGCTAAATTCGCCACAAGATACGCCATTAATAGTGTTAATACCGGCCTTTGTAACCAGCGAACTGCAAACGGCATTTATAATTGGGTTTATGTTTTTTATCCCATTTTTAATTGTTGATTTAGTGGTCGCTTCGGTATTAATGGCGATGGGTATGATGATGCTTTCCCCCATGATAGTGTCCTTACCGTTTAAAATTATGCTGTTTGTACTTGTTGATGGTTGGAGCTTAGTGATGGGGACTCTAGCTAAAAGCTTTGGTTTAGGGACTTAGTATGCAAAGCATTAACATGACCCAACAATAGGAGTACAACATGGAACCGGAAATTTTTGTTGATATTCTAAGTGACGCGCTGTTTTTAGTTATTAAATTGGTGTCTGCAATCGTTGTCCCAGGCCTAATTATTGGTTTAGTGGTTGCTGTGTTTCAGGCGGCAACATCAATCAATGAACAAACGTTGAGCTTTTTACCTCGTTTATTAATTACCATTAGTGCGCTAATTGTAGGTGGGCACTGGCTTACTCAAGAACTGATGGATTTTTTTACTCGCCTAGTATTACTTATTCCTGAAATTGCAGGTTAAACGTGGAATACCCCTTTGCTGTCGTTATTCAATGGTTGAGCGATTTTTTGCTGCCCCTGGTACGCATTAGCTCAATGATTATGATTATGGCTGGTTTAGGGGCTAAAAATGTCCCTACGCGTATAAAAATGGGTTTATCAGTTGTCGTAACTTTTCTTGTTGTTCCTGTTCTGCCGCCAGCTACATTCACTAATTTATTTTCGTTTGAGATGATTTTAGTCGTTATTCAACAAATGCTGATTGGTGTTGCTATTGGTTTTGCATCTATACTTTTATTAAATACCTTTGTTTTAGCAGGGCAAATACTTGCGATGCAAACCGGTTTAGGTTTTGCTTCGGTTATTGACCCCTCTAATGGCGCAAGCGTCCCAGCGGTTGGCCAGTTTTTCCTTATTTTGGCCACCTTGTTATTTTTTGCTTTTAACGGTCATTTAATGATGATTCAAATGGTGGTGCATAGCTTTCAAGTGCTACCCATTGATGGCACATGGTGGTCTGTAGATCATTACTGGGACATAGTGACTTGGGGCGGCTGGATGTTTACTACAGCACTGGTACTCTCACTTGCACCGCTTACCGCAATGCTCGTTATTAATATGTCGTTTGGGATTATGACGCGTGCAGCGCCGCAATTAAATATTTTCTCTATTGGTTTTCCGTTTACCTTGGTAGCTGGACTGATTATTATTTGGGCAACACTAGGTAACTTTGTTACTCAGTTTGAGTTTCAATGGTTAAAAATGGTTGAGCTAATGTGTACTTTAGTTGGTTGCTCACCTTAGGAGAAAGTCATGTCTGAAGACTCAGGACAAGAAAAAACAGAAGAACCGACATCCAAAAAGCTTGAAGAATCTAAAAAGAAAGGCCAAATAGCACGCTCAAAAGAGTTAGGTACCATGTTTGTACTTATTTTTTCGGCTATATCGCTTTTGATGTATGGTCCTGAAATTGGTAAAGGTTTATACAATGTAATGGGCCGAACCCTTAGCTTAAACCGCAACGAAGCCTTTGATACCACTAAAATGTTTGCCGTGTGGGGAGAGGTTGCAGACGCGTTGATGTTTCCTATGGCTATGTTTGTGTTAATTATCGTTTTGGCTGCATTTATTGGTAATACGTTACTCGGTGGTTTTAACTTTAGCTGGGAAGCTGCTGCACCTAAAGCAAGTAAAATGTCGCCAATGAAGGGCTTTAAGCGGATGTTTGGCCCACAAGCGGCTATTGAGCTTGTAAAGTCACTTTTAAAATTTGGTTTGGTTGCAAGTTTTGCTGTGTTTTTAATTAATACTTATTTTGATGAAATACTGCATTTAAGTTTAGAAAGTGCGCCGGGTAATATTATTCATGCCTTAGAGATTTTAGGGTGGATGTTTTTAGGCCTTTCGTGCACTTTAATTGTTATTGCCGCCATTGATGCACCATTTCAAAGTTACAACCATAACAAACAACTTAAAATGACAATGCAAGAAATTAAAGATGAGTATAAAAACTCTGAAGGTGACCCACAAATAAAAGCGCGCATTAGGCAAACACAAAGGCAAATGTCGCAAAACCGCATGATGCAAGATGTTCCTGACGCTGATGTTATTGTTACGAACCCAACTCACTACTCTGTAGCATTAAAATACGACACGGAGCGCGCAGGTGCGCCTATAGTGCTTGCTAAAGGCATTGATGAAATGGCGATGCAAATTCGAAAAGTAGCAATAGGGAATGAAGTACCTATATTAGAATCCCCCATGTTGACCCGAGCGCTTTATCATACGGCTGAAGTAGGAGAGCAAATACCCGATCAGCTATTTACCGCAGTAGCGCAAGTTTTAGCGTATGTATTTCAGCTTAAGCGCTTTAATAAAGGGCGCGGTAAACGTCCAACTAAGCTCAATAAAAAGCTGCCAATCCCCGATGCCTACAAGTATTAAACCGTTAACTGAGTAACTTGGAATAGTTATTGCAAATTCTACGTAGTGTCAATTTTTTGAAATTGTAGAATTATGAGTTTTAAAGCGGTATTACAACAACTTAACAGAGACAAAAAAGACTATGCCAAAGGGGTAGGTACACCTTTGCTTGTGCTTGCTGCCTTGGGAATGGTGATTTTACCACTACCGCCATTTTTACTCGATATCCTTTTCTCGTTTAATATTGCTCTCGCGTTAGTGGTTTTACTTGTAACTGTTTACACGATGAAGCCAGTTGAATTTGGTATTTTCCCCTCTGTATTACTAATCGCTACAATTATGCGCTTAGCACTTAACGTTGCCAGTACTCGAGTTGTGTTACTTGAAGGCCATAATGGTGGTGACTCTGCCGGTAAAGTGATTGAAGCGTTTGGCTCAGTTGTTATTGGTGGTAACTACGCTGTTGGTTTGGTTGTGTTTTTAATCCTGATCATTATTAACTTTGTAGTAATTACTAAAGGTGCTGGTCGTATTTCTGAGGTATCTGCGCGTTTCACCCTTGATGCAATGCCGGGTAAACAAATGGCAATTGACGCCGATTTGAACGCAGGCTTTATCAGCGCAGAACAAGCGCGTGACCGCCGCGAGGAAGTAACTCGCGAAGCTGATTTTTACGGCTCAATGGATGGTGCGAGTAAATTTGTAAAAGGTGATGCGATTGCAGGTATTGTTATACTAATCATCAATATTGTTGGTGGTTTATTTGTCGGTATGATCCAGCACAATTTGAGTTTTGGCAATGCAATGGAAGTATATACATTACTTACCATTGGCGATGGCTTAGTTGCTCAACTCCCTTCTTTACTGCTTTCAATTGGTACCGCGATTGTTGTAACACGCCAAAATGAGTCGCTCAATATGGGGGACCAATTTAAGAAACAACTAGGCAACGAAAAGTCACTCTTTATTGCATCTGGTATTTTGATCATCATGGGCTTAGTGCCTGGTATGCCGCATATTGCTTTTTTAAGTTTAGGTGCGTTACTGGGTTACTTAGCTTACTACACACAGCAAAGTAAATTAAAAGCTGCTGCGGCAGAAGCTGAAGAGGCCGCTAATGGCGGAAGCGTTGCAACGGGTGTTGCTAATAAACAAGAACAAAAAGAACTAGGCTGGGATGACGTTCAGCAGGTTGATGTAATTGGCTTAGAAGTCGGTTATAGATTAATTCCGTTAGTGGACCAATCACAAGGTGGTGAGCTACTTAATCGTATTAAGGGGGTGCGTAAAAAGCTTTCTCAAGAGCTTGGTTTTTTAGTGCCGCCGGTACATATACGCGACAACTTAGAGCTTGACCCTAACGCTTACAGAATAACACTAATGGGGGTTTCAACCGGTGAAAGCGAGCTTAAGCATGGCGACGAGCTAGCGATTAACCCAGGACAAGTATTTGGTCCAATTAAAGGGGTTGAAACAAAAGATCCTGCGTTTGGCCTTGATGCCGTATGGATCAAGCCTGATCAAAAAGATGAAGCACAATCACTAGGTTATACCGTTGTAGATTCAGCCACGGTAGTTGCCACTCATATTAGCCAGTTATTAACTAACAGTGCAGCGTTATTACTAGGGCATGAAGAAGTTCAAAACCTACTTGATATGCTTGCTAAAAGCCATCCTCGCTTAGTGGAAGGACTAGTACCTGATGTATTGCCATTAACTGCTATTGTAAAAGTACTACAAAATTTATTAAATGAAGGCGTGGCTATTCGCGATATGCGCTCAATTGTTCAAACCCTTGTTGAGTATGGCCCACGTAGTCAAGACCCTGATGTATTAACGGCTGCAGTGCGTATTTCACTGCGTAGATTAATTGTTCAAGATGCGGTGGGAATGTCATCAGAAATCCCTGTCATAACCTTGGCGCCTGAGTTGGAACAGATGTTGCATCAGTCATTACAAAATGCAGGCGATGAAGGTGCCGGTATTGAGCCAGGACTTGCAGAGCGACTTCAAGTGTCATTGACACAAGCGCATCAAAATCAAGAAATGGCCGGCGAACCTTCTATATTGCTAACGTCAGGAATGTTACGCACTGTGTTATCTCGTTTTGTTAAGTACACCATTCCAGGATTGAGAGTGATGTCTTATCAAGAGGTACCAGACGAAAGACAGATCAAAATTGTAAGCTCGGTAGGCCAACAATAAGATTTTAACAGGGGTTGAATCATGAAAATTAAACGTTTTTTTGCTAAAGATATGCGCACAGCACTTAAAGAAGTTAAAGATGAGTTAGGTGTTGATGCGGTTATTATGTCAAATAAAAAACTGGCTAACGGTGTAGAAATTGTAGCGGCAGTTGATTATGACAAAGCAGCCCCTAAAGTAGCAGCGCAACCCCAACGCCCTGCAGAGCCGCGTACTCAGGCGCCACAACAAAGCATGCATAATTTTGTAAAACCAGAGCCACAGCGTGCCAAGCCTGAGCCTCAAGCAAAAGTTGCTGACAGCCTACAAGCATTATTAGAGCGTCAATCACCGCGTCCTCGTTCTCCTGAGCTTGCATCAATGTTTTCACAATCGGGTATTGATACTACTGATAACTATCAAGAACCTGATATGGGGCAGCGTACTAAAAATATGTTTGCTCCTGAAGTTGCTGCGCCAGTTCGTCCACAAACTCAAGCGGATAGCTTAGGTTTTGATGATTTAGACCGCGACTTTGATGATTTAGATAGCCCAGTAACCACTCGCCAACAAGCACCTAATAATGAAAGCGAAGAAATGACAACAATGCGTGAAGAAATGAACGCAATCCGTCAATTATTAGAACACCAAGTATCAGGCTTGATGCAGCAAGATATGGCGCGTCGCGATCCAACACGCGCTTGTATGGTTGACCGTTTAGTCGGTATGGGTATCGATAAAGAAGTAGCACAGCAAATGGCATGTTTTGTACCTGATGATGTGTCTCGTAAGCAAGGTTGGAAAGCATTGTTAACTATGGTCGAAGATCAAATGCAAACAACCAATAATGAAATACTTCGCCAAGGTGGTGTATATGCGTTAGTGGGTCCAACAGGTGTGGGTAAAACAACGACTGTTGCTAAGCTTGCAGCTCTAGGCGCACAAAAATATGGTGCCGATAAAGTGGCGTTAATAACCACTGATACATACAGAATTGGTGCTTATGAACAACTTGCAACATATGGTCGTATTATTGGTTGTGGTGTTAAGCAAGTTAAAGATGCTAATGAATTAGCTGAAGTTTTATATCATTTACGAAATAAACGTCTAGTATTAATTGACACAGCAGGTATGAGCCAGCGAGATTTACGTTTAACTGAGCAATTAAACACGTTAATGCGTAACCAACGTGTAGATATTCGCAGCTACTTAGTACTTAGCGCGACAGCACAAATTAATGTATTGCAAGAAACTGTACGTCACTTTAAAAAAGTACAGTTAAGTGGCTGTATTTTCACTAAGTTAGACGAATCATTAAGTTTGGGTGAGATTATTAGTATTGCGATTCAAAATCGCCTTCCAATAGGGTATCTTACTAATGGTCAACGAGTACCAGAGGATATTCGTGTTGCAAATGCTGAGAAACTAGTTAAAAAGGCTGAGCAATTATATTTAAAAAGAACAAAAGAACAACATTCAAGGCACCAAGCAGTGGCGCCAAGCACAGTAGGGATGTATGATTAACACAGTATTAGATCAAGCAAGCGGCCTGCGCAAAATGAGTCAAAACAATAACAACGGCGTAAAAGTTATCGCTGTAACCGGTGGTAAAGGTGGAGTAGGGAAAACAAATGTTTCTCTAAATACAGCTATTGCACTTGGGCAGCAAGGTAATCGAGTATTAGTGCTGGATGCTGACTTGGGTTTAGCAAACTGTGATGTGATGCTTGGTTTACGTGTAGAGCGTAACTTGTCACATGTCTTGTCTGGTGAATGTGAGCTTGATGAAATTTTAGTTGAAGGCCCTGCAGGAATTAAAATTGTACCCGCTACATCGGGTTCGCAAAGTATGGTTGAATTATCACCATCTGAGCATGCTGGGCTAATTCGTGCGTTTAGCGAATTGAATACCGAATTTGATATTTTAATTGTAGATACAGCTGCTGGTATTTCAGACATGGTACTGAGCTTCTCGCGTGCAGCGCAAGATGTAATGGTTGTTGTATGCGATGAGCCGACATCAATCACCGACGCTTACGCACTTATTAAAGTATTAAGTCGTGAGCACGGCGTTTATAAATTTAAAATTGTTGCCAATATGGTGCGCAGTATGCGTGAAGGCACTGAATTGTTTGCAAAGCTATCTAAAGTTACCGACCGCTTTTTAGATGTATCAATGGAGCTAGTAGCAACGGTTCCTTATGATGAAAATATGCGCAAAGCAACACGTCGTCAAAAAGTAATAGTAGAGCTCTTTCCAAATTCGCCAGCCGCTCTTGCGTTTAAAACGCTGGCAACAAAAGCAGTTAAATGGCCAATACCCAACCAACCATCTGGGCATTTAGAGTTTTTCATTGAGAAACTAGTAAACGGTTAATTATGACAACACTGGTGAATAGAGCTATGGGATATCAATCAACACAAAATTTAAATGTGATTGTTGAGAAGCATGCATCACTTGTTAAAAAAGTGGCATGTCATCTAATTGCTCGATTACCACCTAGCGTTCAACTTGATGATTTAATTCAATCAGGAATGATAGGCTTAATAGAAGCTTCGAAAAACTTTGATGCAACAAAAGGCGCAAGCTTTGAAACTTTTGCAGGTATTCGTATTCGCGGTGCTATGCTTGATGAAATGCGCCGTGGTGATTGGGCTCCTCGTTCAGTTCACCGTAAAAACAGGCAAGTTGCAGAAGCAATTACTGAGCTCGAAAGTAGTCTGAACCGCGAACCAACGGACATAGAAGTTGCTGAAAAACTTGAAATTTCGCTCAATGAGTACCATCATATTTTAAATGATGCGAATACGAGTAAAATATTAGGCATTGAAGACCTTGGTGTAGATGAGGATGTTATTACTCCTGTAGGCCAAGATTTAGCACAAGATAAACCTTTTAATAATGTTAAAAATGATAGGTTTAATGAGTCTTTGCTAAGTGCAATTAAGTCATTACCAGAGCGTGATGCAATGGTGCTTTCTTTGTACTACAACGATGAAATGAATTTAAAAGAAATAGGACATATACTCGATGTAAGTGAATCGCGTGTAAGTCAGATACATGGTCAGGCGATGATTAAGCTTAAAGCTAAAATCAATGACTGGATAAATTAGTAGTAAGTAAACAAAGGTTAATACCTCACTGGGGGATGTTTTGGATAAAAACATGAAAATTCTTGTAGTTGATGATTTTTCAACAATGAGACGCATTATAAAAAACCTGTTACGTGACTTAGGTTTCACTAACGTTCAAGAAGCTGATGATGGGTCTACAGCTTTGCCTATGTTGCAAAATCAAGTGTTTGATTTTGTAGTTACGGATTGGAATATGCCTGGAATGCAGGGTATTGATCTTTTAAGAGCAATACGTGCAGACGATAAGTTAAAACATATCCCTGTATTAATGGTAACGGCAGAGGCTAAAAAAGAACAAATAATAGCTGCAGCGCAAGCTGGTGTTAATGGTTATATTGTTAAGCCATTTACGGCTGGAACATTAAAAACTAAATTAGAAAAAGTATTTGAACGCTTAGGCTAATGATGGGGGAGAGGCTTATGCCAGCACCAGCTGCGCCTCAAATAACGTTAGAACAAGCTCGTCAGCTCGTTGTTTTTTTAGAAAATGATGAGCAAGACAAAGCAAATCAGTTGATTTTAGAGGCTGCATCTAAAGAGCAGTCTGAATTATTTGCTGAAGTTGGAAAGTTGACTCGTCAACTGCACGAAGCCCTTAAAAGTTTTGAGCTTGATACTCGCTTAACTGATATAGCGACAGATGCGATTCCAGATGCTAAAAAGCGGCTTAATTATGTTATAGAAATGACAGAAAATGCGGCTAATAAAACAATGGATGCAGTGGAGGCCAGTTTACCTATAGCTCAACAGTTAGCGGACGAAATATCTCATATTAAACCGACATGGGATCGTTTAATGAGCCGCGAGATTGAGCTTGGTGAGTTTAAGCAACTTTGCCATAGCATCGATAAGTTTATGAACAACTCTCATCATAAGACTGATGAGCTTCAAAGCTTAATGACAAATGTACTAATGGCTCAAGACTATCAAGACTTAACAGGTCAAGTTATTCGCCGTGTTATCGAACTTGTTAGGGAAGTAGAAGAAAGTTTACTTCATCTTTTAACTGCGTTTGCTGAACAAGACGACACTAACAGCACCGCGAATAAAGTAGAACAACAAAAAATAAAAGAACCAGTTGCCACACAAACTTTAGCAGGTCCTGAAGGCCCTATTATTGATAAAGAATCGCGTAATGATGTTGTATCTGATCAAGATGAAGTTGATGATCTTTTATCAAGTTTGGGCTTCTAAGAGGAGAGTAACTGCATGTTTGAAGTCGATGAAGATATTTTACAAGACTTTCTTGTAGAGGCTGGAGAAATCCTAGAGCTTTTATCTGAACAGTTAGTTGAGCTGGAAAATAATCCAGAAGATACCGAGTTACTAAACGCTATATTTAGAGGTTTTCACACTGTAAAAGGTGGTGCAGGCTTTTTAGCTATGACAGAACTTGTTGATGCTTGTCACGGTGCTGAAAACGTATTTGATTTACTACGTCAAGGCGTGCGAACAGTCAACTCAGAGTTAATGGATGTTATTTTACAAGCACTAGACACCATTAATGAGATGTTTGCGACTATACAAAACAGAGACAAGCCTGAACCTGCAGATCCTGAATTACTTCATACTCTTCATATCTTAGGTCTACCTCCAACAGAAGCCGAAGCCACTGAAGCCTCTTCACAAACAGAGGTTGAACAACCTCATAATGAAGTGGTGGATACACCGGTAGCTGATGATGAAGATCCGTTTGCATTTGATGAACTATTTAGCGGAGCGCCTTCGGTTAGCGATGCTGAAATAGATGAAATCACTGAAGACGAATTTGAAAGCTTACTTGATGAGCTGCACGGTAAAGGACAAGGTCCTGCAGTTGAAAAACCAGTAGCAAGTAGTAGTGATTTTAGTGGTGATATTACTGATGATGAATTTGACAGCTTATTAGACGAGTTACATGGTGTTGGCAGTTTTGGTGAAGTTACGAGCAAACCTGAACAAAATGATGCCAATAAAACACCTGTAGAATCTGCTATACCAGCTGTAAATACAGTTAATTCATCAGATGATGAAATTAGTGATGACGAATTTGAAGCGCTTCTTGATGAACTTCATGGTAAAGGCACTGCTCCTAAATCGATAGAAAGTGCGCCAGCTGCAAAACAACCTGAACCTGTTTCACCGCCAGCTAAACAAGTGAGTGAACCAGTAAAAAAAGCTGAGCCAGCTAAAGCTCCTACTCCAAAACCAGTTGAAAAAGCGCCAGAGAAGCCAGTAGCTAAAGTACCACCAGCAGCAGCTCCAAAAAAATCAGCGCCACCAGCAGCAGAGACCACTGTTCGCGTAGATACAAAACGACTCGATCAAATTATGAATATGGTTGGTGAGTTAGTTCTTGTACGAAATCGTTTGGTTAGTTTAGCGACTAACTCAGACAGTGAAGCGATGGGTAAAGCAATCTCTAACTTAGATGTGGTGACTGCGGATATTCAAGGTGCGGTTATGCAAACGCGAATGCAACCAATTAAGAAAGTATTTGGTCGCTTCCCTCGCGTTGTACGCGACTTAGCACGTAGCTTAAATAAAGATATTGATTTAAAGCTTATTGGTGAAGAAACCGATCTAGATAAAAACTTAGTTGAAGCACTTGCCGACCCGCTTGTGCATTTAGTTAGAAACTCAGTTGACCATGGTATTGAAATGCCCGCTGTTCGTGAAGCAGCTGGTAAGCCTAGAACAGGTAATGTTACTTTATCAGCGTCTCAAGAGGGCGACCATATTTTGCTAACCATCAAAGATGATGGTGCAGGTATGGATGCTGAAAAACTGAAAAAAATTGCAATTAGTAAAGGCGTACTCGATCATGACCAAGCGAGTCGACTTTCTGACACCGAAGCATATAACCTGATTTTTGCACCTGGCTTTTCTACAAAAGAAGAAATATCTGATATTTCAGGCCGTGGTGTAGGAATGGACGTAGTTAAAACTAAGATCACGCAACTTAATGGCTCAGTAAGCATTCAGTCTGAACTTGGTGTTGGTACTATTTTAGAAATAAAAGTACCACTTACCTTGGCTATATTACCGACATTAATGGTCGTTGTTGGCGCACAAACATTTGCGTTACCACTGGCTGGTGTTAGTGAGATATTCAATTTAGATTTAACGAAGACGAATGTAGTTGATGGGCAATTAACAATTATTGTGCGTAAAAAGGCGATACCGTTATTTTACCTTGAGCATTGGTTAGTAAAAGGCTCAGATCGTTCTCAGCGAAAATCTAAAGGTCACGTCGTTATTGTACAAATTGGTACGCAACAAATTGGTTTTGTTGTTGACTCATTAATTGGCCAAGAAGAAGTAGTGATTAAGCCGCTTGATGCGTTACTTCAAGGAACGCCAGGTATGGCAGGCGCTACAATAACTTCAGATGGCGGCATTGCACTGATTTTAGACGTTCCAAACATGTTAAAACATTACGCAGGCTAATAATAAAGTAGGTATATATTTAATATATACCTACGCATAAATTTAATAAGAGAGCTAAATGGCCGTTAAAGTTTTAGTTGTTGATGATTCAAGCTTTTTTCGCCGTAGAGTAAGCGAAATCCTTGAGCAAGATAGCGATATACAAGTTATAGGCTTTGCTGTTAATGGCAGAGAGGCTGTTGAGAAAGCAGCTCAATTGCGTCCTGACATGATCACCATGGATGTCGAAATGCCTGTGCTTGATGGTATTAGCGCAGTTAAAGAGATAATGGCGAGTAACCCAACTCCTATCTTAATGTTTTCATCACTTACACGTGATGGTGCAACAGCAACGTTTGATGCGTTAGATGCTGGCGCAATGGATTTTTTACCGAAAAAATTTGAAGATATTGCACGCAATAATGAAGATGCAATTAAGCTTTTGCAAAGTAAAGTAAAAGATATAGGACGAAGACGTTTACCGCGAACATTTAGAGCGGCAACACCAGCTAAACCAGTCATTTCAACGAAACCAACAAGTTCACTTTCGCAAAGCACAAGCACATCAACAACTCAAATCAAGCAGCCTGATAGAAGCTTTCAAAGAGCTGCGCCTGTTGCATCGACAAGTTCAAATGTTGCCTCAATGCGAGCAAGTGGAAAACAATATCAACTTTTAGCTATTGGTACTTCTACAGGTGGTCCTGTTGCTCTGCAAACTATATTGACTCAATTGCCTGCTAATTTTCCTCACCCTATTTTACTTATTCAGCACATGCCCGCTGCATTTACACCCGCGTTTGCAGCGCGCTTAAACGGTTTGTGCCAAATAAAAGTGAAAGAAGCACAACAGGGCGATCGCTTACAACCAGGAACTGCTTATTTAGCGCCTGGCGGACAGCAGATGATGGTAGAGGGGCGTGGAGCAAATAGAACGCTGCGCGTATTTGAAGATCATAGCGAGAGAATAAGTTATAAACCAAGCGTAGATGTAACGTTTGCTAGTGCAGCTAAAACGTACCAAGGTGATGTACTTGCTATTGTTTTAACAGGTATGGGCGCTGATGGTCGTGATGGTGCAAGAATGTTAAAACAAACGGGGGCAACTATTTGGGCACAGGATGAGAAAAGCTGTGTCGTTTATGGAATGCCCCAAGCAATTGCTAATGCGGGGCTTTCAAGTGAAAGCTTAGCATTGAGCGATGTTGCAGCACGTATAATGAGAGAGGTAGGTTGTGGATAAACTCTCAATATTTGGACTATTGGTAGCACTTGGTGCAATAGGTTTAGGCTATTCTTTAGAAGGCGGTGTTGTTTCAGCTTTATTTAATGGCCCTGCGCTTATTATTGTACTTGGTGGCACGCTTGGCGCTGTTATGTTGCAAACCTCTGCTAGCACATTCAAAAAAATGCTAAATATGAGCTCGTGGGTTTTTGTTGCACCACAATACGATATTGAAGACGCAATAGAGCAAGTTAAACGATGGTCTCATAAAGCACGTCAAGAAGGTTACTTAGCGCTTGAGAATGAAGCTTTAGCTCACCCAGATGCGTATGCAGCAAAAGGTTTAAGCTTACTTGTCGATGGCTGCTCAGAGCAAAAACTACGAGACACGCTTGAAATTGATTTACTGCTAGAACGCGATCGTTTGCTTGAAGCCGCGCGTGTTTATGAAGCAATGGGGGGTTACAGCCCTACCATTGGTATTTTAGGTGCGGTGCTTGGCTTAATACAGGCAATGTCGTTTATTACCGATCCACAAATGCTTGGCGCCGGCGTTGCAACGGCATTTATTGCGACCATTTATGGTGTTGGTTTAGCTAATTTATTGTTTTTACCTATGGCAAATAAGTTAAAACAGCGTGTAGAGCAAAAAATGCTTTACCATGAAATGCTTGCTGAAGGCGTTATTGCAATAAGCATAGGTGAAAGCCCAGTAAATATAGAATTAAAGCTTGAAGCCTATCGTGTAGAGCGCCCTAATTTAGTGGACGAATAACATGTTACGCCGACGACTTCGTCACTCTGCTGCTAAAAGTCAACATACCGAACGTTGGCTTGTATCGTATGCCGATTACATGACTATTATGTTTGCTTTTTTTGTGGTTCTGTATGCGATAGCGATTAATAAAGAAGAACAATTCCAAATATTGTCAGATTCCCTTGAACAGGTTTTTGATAAGTCAGCTCGCCAATACTCCCAGCAAGGTGAAGGTGTCAACGGTAATGGAATATTGACAGATAGAGTGACACCTGAACAAGAAGTTCTTTATGGCGAAAGTATATTAAAAGAAGAGCAAGGTCCTGAGCTACTCGACGGCCAAAGTGATACCAGCAATATCCAGCAAAAGCATTTAGGCAAACCTCTTGATAGTTTATTAATTAAATTACAGTCAGCGCTTATTGATGAAATCCGTGATGGAGAAGCCAGTTTAGAGCTTAACCAAGATTGGCTGATTATAGAGCTAAGCTCAGGTATGTTATTTTCAAGTGGTAGTTCAGTTGCACACTCTCGTGCAAAACAGGTCGTCAAGATTGTTAAAGATATTATTGCACCAGTAGATAACTATGTAAGAGTACGAGGTTATACTGATGATGAAAGTATTCGTAATGAGATATTTCGTTCGAACTGGGAACTGTCGGTAGCTAGAGCCACGTCAATTTTAGTAGAGCTGGAAGCATTAGGCATTAATTCAGCTAGAATGGCGATAGAAGGTTATGGCCAATATTCACCTTTTGCAAGTAACGATACAGAACAAGGGCGCGCAGAAAATCGTAAAGTTGTTATCGCACTTTCTAAGTATGGATTACCGCCAAAACAAGAGGTTAAAAGTGACGGGCAAGCTGATGAGCCTGCAGTGATTGAACCTGAAATTGAACTTCCTTCAGATGACGATACAATAAAAATAATTCGTTTGCCTCATGGTGGTATTCGCATAACAACGCGCAATGAACAGTAATTAGGATGTAATGTGAAGATTTGGACTGTCGCTAATCAAAAAGGAGGGGTTGGTAAAACAACAACCGCAGTGAGCCTTGCCGGTATTTTGGCATTACAAGGTAAACGTGTGTTGCTTATAGATACAGACCCTCATGCGTCACTCACTTATTACTTTGGCATTGACTCAGAGGATTTAGAAGTTAGTGTGTACGATATTTTTGCCCGTGGTACAAGTATGCAAAGTGAAGAGATACTCCAAGCTTTGTGTCCATCAACACTTCAAAACCTGGATATTTTACCTGCGACTATGGCAATAGCTACGCTTGACCGAAGTATGGGTAATAAAACAGGGATGGGGTTAATACTAAAAAAAGCGCTTGCAAAAATTAGCGAACATTATGATTATGCCATTTTAGATTGCCCTCCAGTTTTAGGGGTGTTAATGGTCAATGCGCTTGCAGCAAGTGAGCGAATTTTAGTGCCAGTGCAAACGGAGTTTTTAGCACTCAAAGGGCTTGATAGAATGATGCGTACTATGGATTTGATGCAATCCTCTCAAGCAAAAGATTATCAATATACTATAATTCCTACCATGTACGACAAACGTACTAAAGCATCGTTAGAAGCATACAAAACATTGCAAAGTACATATGGTGATAAAGTTTGGCCAGGTGTGATACCGGTGGATACCAAATTTAGAGATGCAAGCTTTGCACAAAAAGTACCTGTAGAGTATTGTCCTCGCTCGCGCGGTGTATACGCATATAAAGCACTGCTAGAATATTTAATTGAACAAGGTTAATGAATGAGTAAGCAATTGTTTGCTAATGAAAAAGTAATGAAACAATACCTTGGGGCTTTGTTATGTGAAGATGAGCCTGTAGATAACCTTGAGCCAGTTGCAAAATTACTTGAGCAAATCCCAGATGATTCACAACAGCATATTCATTCAAAACCTAAAGAACAATTAAAAGCAGCAGAGAGTACATTTGATAATGACTTGCTCAATGTTGAAATTGAGCCAATAGCTGAGCCAGCGTTTGAAACTGAAAAAGTTAATGAAGTGGTTGACGAGGAAGTAATAGCACCTGCAATTACTACTATAGAAAAGCCAGAGCTGGAGATTGTAACTACTAGCCAATCAGACTATTTTGATGGTGAATTTCAGGCATTGTTTTTTGAAGTTGCTGGCTTGACCTTGGCTGTGCCATTAAAAGCACTTGGTGGAATACATCAATTAGGTGAAGTAAATCATTTGTTTGGTAAGCCGAAATGGTTTAAAGGCGTTATGCTCAACAGAGAAGAAAAGCTTAATGTTGTTGATACTGCGCGTTGGGTTATGCCAGAAAAATATGATGATAAATTAGAGGCATCTTTAGATTATCAATATTTGATTACACTAGGTGATAGCCAGTGGGGTTTATTAGCTGAAAAGTTGATAAATAACATTACATTGAGTAAAGAAGATGTAAAATGGCGTACAAATAAAAGCAAGCGCCCATGGCTTGCTGGCGTTATAAAAGAAAAAATGTGTGCTTTGATAGACGTAGATAATTTAAATATATTATTAGAGAAAGGCTTAGATAGCCGTCAGTAGTAATGACCATTACGGGGTAATAGCATGAATCAAGATAAATTACTGTCAGCAAATAAAAACGCAGATAATAACGATGAAATTTTACAGTGGGTTACGTTTAAGCTAGAGGAAGAAACCTACGGCGTAAATGTAATGCAAGTACAAGAAATACTTCGTTATACAGAGATAGCTCCTGTACCAGGTGCACCTTCATATGTGATTGGTATTATTAACTTACGCGGCAACGTTGTTACCGTTATTGATACTCGCGCACGTTTTGGTTTGCTAGCTGCTGATGCAACTGACAACTCTCGCATCTTAATTATTGAAGCAGAAGAGCAAGTTATTGGTATTTTAGCCGACAGCGTATCGGAAGTGGTTTACTTGCGCAGCTCTGAAATCGACAGTGCGCCAAATGTTGGTACTGAAGAAAGCGCTAAGTTTATTCAAGGTGTTTGTAACCGCGATAATGAATTACTGATTTTGGTTGATTTAAATAAGTTACTCAGTGATGACGAATGGGATGAGTTAAGCGATATATAAGCTTTACCAAATAAATTATGGTGTTACTTAGTATAGCTATATCAGCGTTAGCGGTAGGACTTATATCGCTGGCGTTAATTATTGCATTAAAAAATAAACACGCGAATGAAATTAATGCTGTATCGCAGCAGCTTAAAGATAGCTCTGAGCAGACTCATATTTTGCGCAGTGAAATTTCGGAGATTAGAACCGGGCTCTTAAGTATTGGTAAGCGAGTGCTTGAAGTCGAACAACAAAACCAAGATTTAATGCAACAGCAAGCGGCGCAAAAATACGATGACCCTGATGCTAAAATTTACTCTCGTGCTGTAAAAATGGTTGAGTTAGGTGCAGACCTTGATGAAGTAATACGCGAGTGCGAACTACCACGAGCAGAAGCCGAATTACTATTTTCATTACATAAACAAAAAGGTGCTTAGCGCCTTTTTTTATGTGCGAATAAATTGGCTCAAGCTTTAATATTTAACTTACCTTGAAAATCCTGCCAACCTGGCGGAAATTGACCTCTTAATACATACGAAAACGCAATAAGCTCTGCAATAACATAATAAAGCTCTTTGGGAATTTCTTCTCCTAACTCTAAATGTGACAACGTTTTAGCAAGTGCTGCATCTTCGTGGATCATAATTCCTTTTAGTTTAGCCGCTGCTATTATTTCATCAGCTAATTCACCAAACCCTTTAACACTTACAGTGGGTGTGTTTCCAGCTTCGTACAAAAGCCCAATGGCTGATTTATTAATCGGTGTTTCACTCATAGCTAAACCTTAATATTAATAATTGCGTGAGATTTATAGAATGCCTGATTGTTGGCATCGCCTCTCTTTAAGTTGAGCTCGCCAACTTGTAAGCCATGTTTAGCTAGTTTTGATCTTAAATTATCTAAGTGAGGGTGAGCAATTGCACTTACTTCTTGGCTCGAGGCTAATAGCTGGCAATCGAGTGCTTTATCCATTAACTCAGCAGTAATTTGTAGCTGCCCAAGTTGGGCATAATCAAAGTTTAATCTGACAAACCATACATTTTTATCTTCTAATTTACCGGCGCTTGGCTTTTTATACTGTCCAAGTGTTATTTCTGTTTGGGCTGCTTCTGGAGGTAATCTCATCGGTAATAAAAATTGTGCAAGCGGGTTTGTGTCTGGCTGTTGATTTGGTGTTGAGACACTTACTTGGGTAAGTGTGTTTTTAACGTGTACGATTTCGCTGGCCAAAGCTTGTACTTGAGCTTGTTGAAGCTGTTCAAGTATTTTTGCTCCCGTGTTACCCATTTTAAAAGTAGGTATAAGTACTTGTAAGAGAGCATCTAAGCCAGTTTGATTATTAAAACTGATAGGCGTTACTGATTGGCTAATGAGAGGCGCAGCTAAAATACTCACAGCCACCTGTTCAAGCCCTTTAGTGAAACTACTTTGCAGCATATCACCCGCTAGTTGAGTGGGCTGTAAAGTAGCAAGTATCTCACGCTGTATGGTTGCAGGGTTTATGTTATTACTTGAAACCATACGGTTAAATGCCTGATTAATTAAGCGAGTTAAATCAGGGGTGTCTTTTGTTGCCTTATCTGTAATATCAGTAATTTGACTGCTTAAAAGTTGTTTATTGTAAGCCAGCCTATCTGTAGGGGTTGTGGCATCAGGAAGCTTTAATAATGTACTTAATAGTTTTGCTTCTATTGGTTGTAGCATTTGACTTCGAGAGGGCGCATTAGATAACGGCTCAGTTAACAAGGTAATGCTTTTAGTGTTCACTGTGCTTGTGTTGTTTTGATTATTATCGTTTATTGCAAGCTGTGCTGAGGAGGTGGTAAGTCCCTTAGTGGCTACTTCATTGGTAGGGTTAACCAAGGTGTTCGATTTACTGTTTTCACTAGTAATAAGGGTTTTTAATTGGCTTGCTTTTAAATCACTTAGCTTAGCGCTCGCCACTTCACCTGAGGTAGTATTATTTGTTATTGGCGTGTAGGTTGTTGCTGTGTTTGCAGGTGTTTGCCAAACACTAACACTTCCTTTTACTAGTTGCGTTAATTGTACAATCGGCGGGAGCCTTGAAAAGTGCTCTGGCAAAATATTGGTCGTATTGTTATTTAACGCATTACTTACACTTTGAGTAATGTTAACTCTATTTAGCGGTGATTCACTCAGTTGTATAGCTAAAGACGTTTTTTGTTGCGTGGGCGAAGTTGATAGCTGCGTTAACTCAGATTTACTTATTGCAGCAAAAGGCTTATTTTCAAAATATTTAACCGCATCATTAATTCGCGTTTTTAAATCACTAAAACTATTTTGTAACCACGATTTTATTGGACTATCTGGGTTCAATAATGGATTTACTTTAATATTACTCGCAGAAACGGCTACTTCAGGTGCATTGCTTTTTTGCGCTAAAAGTAACTCGTTAAATGGTTTAGAGAATGAGTTGTTAAGCGTTACTTTTATATTGTTTGTATCGGTTTTAATAAATAATTTATCTGCCTGGTTGACTAAATTCACTTTAATAGGTGTATTAGGTAGTTCGGCAAGTTGTTGATTAGTAATAGGTGTTGTAAATGAACCTGACTTTTGAGGATGAGTTAAAATAGCCAGTTTTGGTGTTACTTGAAGCTGCGCACTGGGTAATAAGGCCGCGAGTAAATTAGTAAGTTTAGTTTGGCTAAGTGGTTGCGAGTGAACCGTATCAGCAAAGCGGTTAATAATATTAATCTGTGCGCCTTTATTAGTCGTACTAACAACTACTTTTAAAGGCTGTTCAGTTGTAAGTAACTGGGCTACGTCTTTATTTATGGCAATACTTGCGTTGAGTTTATCAATAACTAACTTGGGAGAAGGTGATACAGCAACTTGTACATCCATTGGTTGGCTTTGTACCTCAGTGCCCGTGCTTACATAATTTAACAAGCGCTGCAATTGTACTGGCTGATTTAAAGTAAGGGTTGTACTGTTTGGCGAGATGTTGAGCTGCTTACCATCAGGGCTGATCTGTATGTTAGCACTGACTATTTTTTGCAGGTTTTGTGGTGCGCTTGTAGTGCCAAGCCTTAATGTTTGCCAATGCTTATCAATAAATACATCAAGCGTAATCGAGTCTTTCGAAAATTGGATGTTTTTAGCCGCAAGTACCTCACTAGGTAACTGTGGTAACTCATTGGTCTGGCTGTGAGCAGATTGATTGATAACCAATGAGTTAGATAATGTTATTTGCGTTGGTGTATTCATTATTTTAAATCAAGTTTTTGTTAATCGATTATAAAGCAATATTCGTATTACCCTATCATTATGGTAGACTAACGCCTAATTTTTGGCAGAGAGAATCGTCATCTTGTTACACATTAAGTCCGTCACCTGCATCAAGCAAGATCGTTGTTTGTTTGCGGATCTTAATTTTAGCCTTAATAGCGGTCAAATCATGCAATTAGCGGGTCCTAATGGGGCTGGTAAAACATCGCTACTGCGTATTATTGCTGGCTTTTCTGTGCCTGATGAAGGGTCTGTTCTGTTCCAAGATCAACCTATATCTAAGTACTATGAAGAGTATGCCAGAGAGCTGCTTTTTATAGGGCATAAAACAGGTGTAAGTACTCAGCTTAGTGCAGTTGAAAATGTTCGCCACTGGTTACAAATTAATGGCTACATAAATGAGCCTGATTTATATCCTATTTTAGCGCAACTTGGCCTTGTTGGACTTGAAGATGTACCCGTTAGAATGCTATCTGCTGGACAACAACGACGTGTAGCGCTTGTTAGGCTTTGGTTAAGTGATGCTAAATTATGGGTACTTGATGAGCCATTTACCGCGCTTGATAAAAGCGGTGTCGCCTTTTTACAGCAGCGATTTACTGAACACTTACAAAGCGGTGGTGCCATTTTATTAACGACCCACCAAGACTTAACGACCCACTTTAGTAACTTACAAACGGTTACACTGGAGTATCGCCACTAATGACTCGTCAACACTCTTATTGGTTGCTATTTAGTGCGGTATTTACCAAAGATGTAAAACTTGCGTTTCGCCAGCGCGCCGAAATTGTAAATCCTATTTTATTCTTCTTAATTGTAATTTCATTATTTCCGTTAGCAATAGGGCCTGAGCCCAGTCTACTTGCGAGAATGGCGCCAGGTATTATTTGGGTTGCCGCATTACTCTCTACCATGTTGGGTTTAGATAAGTTGTTTAGGGATGATTTTAACGATGGCTCGTTGGAGCAGTTAATTGCATCCTCTTATCCATTATCGCTAACCGTACTTGCTAAAGTGGCTGCTCATTGGGTGGTAACAGGTTTACCGCTTGTATTAATGACCCCGCTATTTGCATTGTTGTTAAACCTAGAAAGTACGGCGTTAACAGCAACTGTTTTAACATTATTATTAGGCACTCCACTATTGAGCTTTATTGGCGCAATAGGCGCAGGGCTTACTGTAGGATTACAAAAAGGGGGTATTTTGATGAGTTTACTCGTACTGCCTTTGTATATTCCTGTTTTGATTTTTGCAACGTCGGCTATCGATACCAGTACAATGTCACTGGATTATAGTGGGCAGCTTGCCATCCTTGGTGCAATGTTACTTATTGCTATTATTAGCGCACCAATTGCCATATCGTCAGCTTTAAAAGTGAGTGTAAGTTAATGTGGAAGTGGTTACATCCCTATGCTAAAGCAGAGCGTGCATACCAGTTATGCAATACGTTACTGCCATATTTTGCCGTAGTTACCGTAGTTAGTATGATTGTTGGATGGGTATGGGGGCTTGGTTTTGCACCTGCCGATTACCAACAAAAAGACAGCTACCGTATCATCTTTATTCATGTGCCTTCTGCCATTTTATCTATGGGGGCTTACTCATCAATGGCGATTGCCGCTATCGTTGCACTTGTATGGCAGCTACGAAATGCCGAGCTTGCTGTTATTGCTATTGCGCCTGTTGGTGCATGTATTACTGCTATAGCGCTTATTACTGGCGCTGCATGGGGTAAACCTATGTGGGGTGCTTGGTGGGTATGGGATGCGCGTTTAACGTCTGAACTTATTTTATTATTTTTATATCTTGGCGTGCTTTCGCTTTACCATGCATTTGAAGATAAGAAGTCAGCAGGGCGTGCGGCTTCTATTTTAGCAATTGTTGGCGTAATTAATTTACCTATTATTCATTACTCTGTTGAGTGGTGGAATACGTTACACCAAGGTGCAAGCATTACAAAGCTAGATACAAAAGCAATAGATCCAAGTATGTTTTGGCCTCTTATGGTTAATATTTTAGCCTTTGCTGCTTTTGTTGGAACAGTGACTTTAATTCGTCTTAAAAATGAAATTTTGCAACGAGAAAAGCACCGACCGTGGGTTCGCTCGTTGTTAAATAAGGGGTAATTATGCAGTTTGACTCTTTTTCTGATTTTATTGCAATGGGAGGTTATGGATTTTATGTCTGGCTTTCTTTTGGTACATGCGCACTTATTTTACTCGGTATTTTAGTGAACTCTTTGAGAGACACCAAACGTATTATGGCTTCAGTGGAGCAACAAATAATACGTGAAGCGCGAATTAAAAAAGCTAAGCAGGAACAAATCTCATGAATCCAAGACGTAAAAAGCGCCTATTGGTAATCATTGCCGTACTGTTTGGTATTGGTGGGTCAATTGGTTTAGTGCTTTATGCACTGCAAGAAAATATTAATCTTTTTTATACGCCAAGCGAATTAATTGATGGCAAAGGCCCTAACAAAGAAAAACCACATATAGGTCAAAAGTTACGTATTGGCGGCATGGTTGTGCCAGGCACGGTTGAGCGTAATGAACAAAGCTTACAAGTAAGCTTTAAGCTAATAGATACAGGCCCATTAGTGACTGTGCGTTATCAAGGCATATTGCCAGACTTGTTTCGTGAGGGGCAAGGCATTGTAGCGCAGGGCGTATTAGTCGAGCCTAATGTTATTGAAGCATTTGAAGTGCTTGCAAAGCATGACGAAGAATATATGCCAGCAGAAGTTGCAGAGGCAGTTAAAGGTATTAAGCACGAAAAACCAAAATACAACTTAGATAGTGGTAATTAGCTATGATCCCAGAAATTGGTTATTTTTCTTTAACGCTTGCCA
This sequence comes from Pseudoalteromonas sp. SG45-2, assembly GCF_014164115.1. Classification (NCBI taxonomy): domain Bacteria; kingdom Pseudomonadati; phylum Pseudomonadota; class Gammaproteobacteria; order Alteromonadales; family Pseudoalteromonadaceae; genus Pseudoalteromonas; species Pseudoalteromonas sp. SG45-2. The sequence continues at coordinate 87,952 of NZ_JACJEO010000010.1, read as the reverse complement.
TGGTGCTAAGCGTTTTACTGTGTATTTTTCCTCTTTGGGGCGCGCATACTGGTAATCTTCGATTAATGCGTGCGGCTCCATCTTTAGCAATAGGCCAGTTTGCTTTTGTACTAATTTCTTTTGCTGCACTTATTTATGCAAGTTTAACAGACGACTTTACCGTATCTTACGTAGCGTATCATTCAAGTAGTACGCTGCCTTGGTACTATAAAATCACCTCTACGTGGGGCGGTCATGAAGGTGCTATTTTATTATGGTTAGTAATGCAAGCGGGTTGGACTGCAGCTGTAGCAGCGCGTTCTAAATCATTACCTTGGGTATTACGTGCTCGCGTACTGGGTGTACTTGGTTTTTTAGGTGTAGGTTTTATGATGTACACCTTACTGCTTTCAAGCCCGTTTGAGCGCCTACTTCCTTATTTTCCGGTAGAAGGGCGTGATTTGAATCCGCTGCTTCAAGATCCAGGTATGATTATTCATCCACCATTACTGTACATGGGTTATGTGGGGCTGTCGGTTGCTTTCTCTTTTGCTATAGCTGCATTGTTAACTGGTAAACTTGATAACACATGGGCTAAATGGTCACGCCCGTGGACGATGACTGCATGGGGGTTCTTAGGTTTAGGTCTTACTATTGGTAGCTGGTGGGCGTATTCAGAACTAGGCTGGGGTGGCTGGTGGTTTTGGGATCCAGTAGAAAACGCAGCGCTTATGCCTTGGCTTGTTGCAACCGCATTACTGCATTCATTAAGTGTGACAGAAAAGCGCGGTATATTTAAATCATGGACAGTATTACTCGCAATTGCAGCATTTTCTTTAAGTTTGCTAGGTACGTTTATTGTACGCTCGGGTATTATTGTATCGGTACATGCGTTTGCTACAGACCCCGATAGAGGCTTATTTATACTCGCCTTTTTAGGCATCGTTGTCGGTGGTGGCTTGGCGTTATATGCAATGCGTGTGTCACAAGTTCACAGTGAAGGACGATACAAGCTGGTATCGCGCGAAGTGGCGTTATGGCTCAATAATATATTTTTAGTTGTTGCTACATTAATTGTTATGTTAGGTACATTGTTGCCAATGGTTCATAAAGAAATGGGCTTAGGTAGTATTTCTATTGGCGAACCGTTTTTTAATAAGATGTTTGCAATAATTTTAGTACCGTTTGCTATTTTGATGGGTATCGGACCACTTTTACGTTGGAAGCAAAACAAGTGGGCTTTTTTGCAAAACAAAATATTAATGGGCGTATTAGCAAGTGTTGTGATTACCTGCGCTTGGTTATTCTCAAGTTACGATTTAGTAAAACCACTTACGTTATTAGCGACAACGCTTGCAGTGTGGATTGCAATATCAACAGGGATTGATATTTACACCAAAGCCGCAGTGCACGGCACATTAAAAGAAGGTTTAAAACGCTTTACTGTAAGTTACTGGGCTATGGTACTTGGGCATATTGGTATTGCATTTATTATTGCGGGCGTAACACTTACCTCGGCTTATTCAGTAGAGCGTGATGTATCGATGAAACCGGGTGAAATAGCACAGCTTAATGAGTATGAATATCGCTTTGATGGCGTTAAAACTATTCGTGGGCCAAACTACAGCGGTCATGCGGGCGTTGTATCTGTGCTTAAAAATAATGAGCTAGTAACACGTTTACACGCCGAAAAACGTAAATATGACATTGGTATGCAGTTTATGACTGAGGCAGCAATAGATGCCGGTTTTAAACGTGATTTATATTTAGCATTAGGTGAGCAGTTAAGTGGTGATGCATGGTCACTTCGCATTTATCATAAACCATTTGTACGCTGGATATGGATTGGTGGTGTGCTTATGTCATTTGCAGGTTTCATGATTTTGTTTGATAAACGCTACCGTACATCAGCTAAAACAGCCCGTAAAGATGCACCGGAGAGTGTTTTATGAACCGTAAAATTTTAGCACTCGCGCCGCTTTTAGTATTTGCATTTGTTTGTGTGTTTTTATACCAAGGACTTTTTGCTAACCCTCGTGAAATTCAAACGGGGCGGTTAGGCCAAGAAATGCCCGCATTTAATTTACCAGATTTGATGCAAGACAATAAGCAGTGGACTAACGAATCGTTAAAAGGCGAAGTTTACTTATTAAATGTGTGGGGTACTTGGTGCCCGACATGTTTAGTTGAACTTGGCTATTTAACTAAATTACGTGAGCAAGGCGTTAAAATTATTGGGCTTTATTACGTACAAGGTTACGACGCTGACTTTGATGGCCCGTTTGATATGCAATCACTTCGCAGCGAAGTCACTGATATGCTGCAACGTGCAGGTGACCCTTACCAATTTAATATTTTAGATTTACACCGTACTTTGTCGTTGGATTTAGGCGTGTCGGGTGCGCCAGAAACTTTTTTAGTCGATAAAAACGGCACTATTTTGTTACATCACACCGGTGATATAAATCCGCGAGTATGGCGAGCTAAATTTGCGCCAATTATGCAGGAGCTTAAATAATGAAGTGGTTACTACTTACGCTTAGCCTTTTTGTAAGCATGGGTGCGTTTGCACAGCAAGATCGCTATCAATTTGATAACAACAAACAAGCAATATTGTTTGAAGAGTTAACCAAAGAGCTACGTTGCCCTAAGTGTCAAAATCAAAACATTGCGGACTCCGACGCTGTTGTTGCTAAAGACTTGCGCGATAAAGTGCTCGTATTGGTTAAAGAAGGTAAAAGCAAAGACGAAGTGATTGATTATATGATTGACCGCTTTGGCTATTTTGTTCATTACGACCCACCTGTTACACCAGCGACTTTAGTGCTGTGGGTACTACCGGTATTAATTGTAATTGTTGGCTTTGGCTTTATTGTTATTCGCCAACGAAAAGCATCAGTAAAACAAACATGGAGCAGCGACGATGAAATGCTGCTAGCGAAGCTAATTGAACAAAATAAACGTCAGGAGCAAAGCTAAATGATTTTAATGTGGGCGTGTTTTGCCTTACTCACACTGGTTGCTCTTAGCTTTGTTATGATACCTTTTTTAAAAAAAGAGCGTGTTCAAACGATTACTCATAACGCCAATGCTGAATTAATTAGTATTTATGAGCAGCGTTTAGTCGATTTGCAAACTGATTTAGATAATCAACGCATTGATAGCGTAAACCACGCAGAATCAATTGTTGAATTAAAACGTCGCTTATTGAACGAGCTATCACCAGAGAAATCACTTAACAGCAAAGGTAATAACCGTATTTTTGCTTTAACAGGCGGTGCATTTGTTCTTGCACTTACAGGGATTTTTTATAGTTTTACAGGCAGTCAGCAGCAAATTTCGGCTTGGCATGACGCAATGGATAATTTAGCTGAATATGGCGAGCGTGCTGTAATGCAAAAAGGTGAGCCGCTTAGTCAAAATGAGCTGCAGGCTTTTGCATTGGCGCTTCGTACTAAACTTAGCCGCTCTGGCGATGATGAAGTTGCTTGGATGCTACTTGGTCGAGTGGCTATGTCGCTTAATGAATTTGACATGGCGCAGCAGTCATTTGATAAAGCACTACGTATGAACCCTGATAATATGCAGGTTCTTATTAGTTACAGTCAGGTTTTATTACTTGAAGGTAGCGAAGCTAATATGACTCGCGCGGCAGGTATGCTTTCAAAAGTGCTAAACGTTGAGCCTACTAATTTAGATGCTATTTCGTTACTAGCGCTGATAGCGTATGAGCGTAAAGATTGGCCGCAAGCTAAAACTGCATTTGAAGTTTTATTGGCGAGCATGGAAAAAAATGATTCACGTTATAACATGATCTCAGAACGTATTGCTGATATTGAGCAACAAATGCAAAGTGAAGGCTCAGTTATGCCAGTTACTACTACAACGGGTGCTATTGCAGTTACAGTCGACATTGCAAAAGAGCTTATTGATAAACAGCCAAAAGACGGTATTTTGTTTATATTTGCAAAAGCTGCAACTGGCTCACCTATGCCATTGGCTGCTGTTAAGCTTACTAAATATTCATTTCCAATTACAGTTGAGTTGAGTGATAGTAGTGCAATGGTTGCAGGGCTTAACCTATCTAGTGCAGAAAATATTATTATTTCGGCGCGTATTTCTATCGATGACTCTGTTATGCCAAGCTCTGGTGAGCTAGAAGGTCATTCACAGGCGTTAAAGCGTGAAAGTGTAAGTGACTACCAACTTCAAATTGATACATTAATACCTTAAGGACGTTAGATGTTAAAACACAGTTTTACTTTTTTATGTTTATTGATACTAGCCGGCTGTGCTCAAGTCCCTCAAAGCAAAGTAGATGAAAGAGATCCGCTGCAAAGTATTAATCGTCCATTATATGACTTTAATATGGATGTACTGGATGCTTATTTGTTGCGCCCAGTTGCTGTAGGTTATGTTGAAGTAACGCCTGTACCGGTAAGAAACGGTATTGTTAATTTTACAGGTAATATCACCGCACCTGTAGATATGATCAATGCGGGTTTGCAAGGTAAACCGGGTAATGCAAGCGTGAGCTTAGCACGCTTTTTAGTTAACTCTACTGTCGGTCTTTTTGGTATCTTTGATGTTGCAAGCTCACTAGGTCTTGAAATAGTCGATGAAGACTTTGGGCAAACGTTGGGTGTATGGGGCGTAGGTGATGGCGCCTATTTAATGCTACCAGGTATGGGGCCAACAACAGCACGTAACCTGACCGGTGATGTAGTCGACAACTTTGTATTACCTGAAGTTGCGCTAACGACTCCACAAACTATTTTAGTATTTGTTTTAAAAGCAGTTGAGGCGCGTGCATCTTTAATACCACAAGAAGGGCTATTAAATGATTCACTTGATCCGTACTTATTTGTAAAAGATATTTACTTCCAGCGTCAAATTTATGAGCTGTACGATGGCAACCCACCTATAAAAGAAGAGCCAGCTGATTTTGATGAAGACTTTTTAGAAAGTTTATAATTGAAGCCACTAATAAAAACGCCAGCTAAATGCTGGCGTTTTTATTGACTGTTTATATAATCTGAACTTTGGCTAGAGAAAAATAAACTTAGATATCATTATAATTCAATATATTAGTAAATGTTTTAACCAGAGTTCGGGTTACTTATTTTTCGTTAACTATTAACTGCATTTGCTCATTAACCCAAGTCAGTGCTTCATGATAGGCATCAGGAACTTTTTCACCTAGGTTTAGCTCTTTCGTTAATTCGTTTGCGGCTGACCAGTTAGCTTGTTCATAATACTTAACTAAGTTTAAATATTTTGCCAGCAAGCCTTCATCGTTTAATAACGCTGCTTTTATGTCATTCGAAAGTGGAAGCTTTTTCATAACGCTTTCCATACTCTCATCTAAAATAGCATCCATAAGAGACATCATACCGGTTAAAAATGCCATGCCGGTATCTTTAAATTGTCCATGGGATATAGCGAGTAACTCACCAAAACGAGCGCGCGTAAGCGATAGCCTAATTAGCTCTACAGGTTTATCTGCTGATACTTGTGCTGCAAATAATAATGATAATAGTTTTTTAATTTCGTTAGCGCCAAGCACTATAAGGGCTTGCTTAATGGTACTTATTTCAGCACGCCTTGCAAAGGCAGCAGAATTTGAATACCTAAGTAATTTGTAAGATAGGTTTACATCACGCTCAAACACATCAGTGATTTTTTTAAGATCCATATCAACGCTTGATGTTTCGTAAAGTAATTCAGCTAATGCCATTTCTGAAGGCGGTAGAGCCTTACTTTGTACCATTTCAGGTTTTGAGAAGAAAAATCCTTGGAAATAATCAAAACCAAGCCCTAGAGCTTGTTGGTAAATTTCATAGGTTTCTACTTTTTCGGCAAGTAACTTAATATGCGAGTGCAGTTTTAAATCATTAAGAACCGTTTTTATTGTATCTATATCAGATGCTAAAAAGTCTATTTTAATAATATCAATAAATGGATAAAAGTGGCGCCAAACAGGCTGATGAATATAGTCATCAAGAGCAATAGTGTAACCTTTATCTTTTAGATCTTTCACTATGGCTAATAATCGCTTCCCAGGTTGCACAGTTTCAAGGATTTCTATAACTACAGTATCTTTGCCCAATAGTGTTGGGTAGCCCTTTGATAGCGTTTCCAGGGTGAAATTTATATAGGCGGGTTTATTGTCGGTTAAATCTTCTAAGCCGAAATTAAACTGACTACCTTCAATTAGTCGTGTAGTTGCCTCGTCACCGTCTATATCGGGAAATACGTTATCAACGCCATCGCGAAATAAAAGTTCATATCCGATGAGCTTTTTATCTCTGTCTAAAATAGGTTGGCGTGCAGCGTAAAAATACATAAACAGTTCCGTAAGAGTAATCTAATTAGTTATTGTAATAATATATGGCAAAAGACTCAAAATAGCATTACGTATATTTGCTAGATTAATAAATTATCATTAAAAATTAAGGTCTTTCTAGTATTTAATTTATTATATTTCACCAATTCGCTTTAAAATTATTCAACATGAGTATTTTTGTATCAGGTGAGGGCAACAAGTTGGAGATTTTATTATCAAGCATGATATAGTCAGCGAGAATGGTTTTTACCCCAATAGTGTCTTAACTATAAAATTTTAAGAGTCATTATTTGGATTAAAGCCTATTATTAATAATTATGCGGAGGCTAATTTGGAAACAGGAATGATTATTTCACTAGCATTATATTTTATTGTAATGTTAGGTATCGGACTATATGCATATAAGCAATCTACTGACGATGTATCTGGTTACATGTTAGGTGGACGAAATCTATCTCCAAGTGTAGCTGCACTGTCTGCAGGTGCATCTGATATGAGTGGCTGGATTTTAATGGGCCTACCTGGTGCGATGTTTGTTACTGGTTTTAGTAGTACATGGATAGCAATTGGCTTGGTGATTGGTGCTTGGTTAAATTATCTGTTAGTTGCACCGAGATTACGTGTTTACACTGAAAAAGCAAATGACTCTATAACCATCCCAGACTACTTTTCAAATCGCTTCAATGATAAATCCAACCTATTACGTGTTGTATCAGCTGTGGTAATTATTGTTTTCTTTACTCTTTATACTTCATCTGGTGTTGTCGCTGGTGGTAAATTGTTTGAAAGCTCATTTGGTTTAACTTATGAAATGGGTTTATACATTACAACGGGCGTAGTTGTTTTATATACCTTGTTTGGTGGTTTTTTAGCTGTAAGCTTAACTGACTTTGTGCAAGGTTGTATTATGTTCATTGCACTTATTCTAGTACCAACGGTTGCATACTCTTTGCTTGAACAACCTTTAGAATCAACTTTACATAGCGTAAATCCAGATATGCTTAACTGGATTGGTGCAGGTTCTGCATTAGGTATTATTTCTGCAATGGCTTGGGGTTTAGGTTATTTTGGCCAACCACATATCATTGTTCGTTTTATGTCGGTACGTAGTGTTAAAGATATGCCTAAAGCACGCCGTATTGGTATGACATGGATGATTGTTGCTGCCATTGGTGCTGTTGGTACTGGTATATTTGGTGCAGCTTATACTTATGAGAACAACATTGTAGTTGAAGACCCTGAAACAATTTTCTTAATTCTTTCTGAGTTGCTGTTCCACCCACTTATTGCTGGCTTTTTACTTGCTGCAATTTTGGCTGCGATTATGAGTACTATCTCATCTCAATTATTGGTTAGTTCAAGTTCATTAACAGAAGATTTCTATAAAACATTCTTACGTAAAGATGCCAGTGATAAAGAGCTAGTTGCTGTTGGCCGTATTAGTGTTGCCGTAGTTGCTATGTTCGCTATTTATTTAGCTTACGACAGAGATAGCTCTATTTTAGACCTAGTAAGTAATGCGTGGGCTGGCTTTGGTGCTGCGTTTGGACCACTTGTATTGTTTAGCCTTTATTGGAAACGCATGAACTTTGCTGGTGCGTTAGCTGGTATGTTAGTAGGCGCATTTACTGTGCTAATTTGGATATATGGACCATTTACTATCAATGGTGAAAGCTTAAGTAGCTTTATGTACGAAATAGTACCGGGCTTTATTTTAGCGAGTATTGCAATTGTTGTTGTTAGCTTAGTAACAAAAGAGCCTGAGCAAAACATCACTGCTTTATTTGATGAAGTAGAAAAAGAGCTTTAATTAGCAATTACTATTTATTTTAAAATGAGTAGTAATTAATACCAATCCGCAATAATACTTAATCATTTTGCGGGGCTAAACGTGTTGCTACCGGCGTTAAAAAATTCTCATTTAGAACAACTAAATATCGAATTTTTGCCTAGCTATCAACACGTTTTTCCACCCTCAAAGAGATCACTTAATTAAGCGAATTGGTATAATAAAAAAGGGAGCAACTTAGTTGCTCCCTTTTTTATTTAGTTTGTCCCGTCCGAGGAGGGAGCATTCTATGAATTAACTTACTTTTTTATCGTTGTTATCTTCAATTGATGCAACGTTATCTGACTTTTTACTTTTTGCTGGCGCTTTGGTAACAGCTGGATCTTTGCCACCTTTTAATATGGTCATAAAATCATCTTTGCTTTTCGCTATTTCTAAAGCAAGTGATTCAATTTGTTGCTCACTAAGCGGTACGTCTACCTTTTCTAGCATCAGCTCAAGTGATTCTGCTATATCGAGCATCTTGTCATAAGCATCCGCTTCTTTTTTGGTAGTAAACGTCATACGCTCGACTCCGTTTCGTTCTACAACATATTTAACAACAACAGCCATGATTTCTCCTGCAAAATTGCTTGGCACCGTGGTTTTTAAAAAACCATTAGATTACTGTTTTTATGTACAGTAATGGTTTGTAAGTAAATTTGCAAGCGCGAAGTATTAATTTTTAGGTGTCTTAAATTTGACAAAAAACGGTAACTTTACTTTAGTTAAGCAATCACTTTGTTGTACCAGCTGCATTTTCAGGATTTCGGATCATAGTGATAATGCGTTTAGGTACACTTTAAGTGATGAACTTTACAGTTCCTTATTTATTGATTTCCTGAGCAATACTCAAAATTAAGAAAAGAAGAATAAGGGCAAGTTTAATGAAAACGTTAAAAAATTTACTCATCATAAGTTTATTATGTTTACTACCCGCGACTACCGCGTATGCACAATTATCAGAAGTAACTAAGCAAATGCCTCAAGCTGAGACAATTAGTATAAATAATGCTGATGCAGAGATGCTTGCTAAGTTACCTGGTATAGGTAAGAAAAAAGCGCAGGCAATTGTGGATTATCGTGAAGAAAATGGCGAATTTAAAAGCGTTAGTGATTTATCGCAAGTTAAAGGGATTGGCAAAAAACTTTTAGCTAAATTAGAGGGGAAACTTTCACTTTAATATTTCTAAAAAGTAATCAGGGTGCTAGGCGCCCTGATTAAATTGTTTTAGCGCATCGCTTAAGTGCTTTTTAGCAAAGTTAATTTCAATAGGTGTAGTTAATAGTGGATAGCACAATCCGCCAAGTATCAAAAATGGTATTAATATCCAACCTTTAAATACAGTGAATATTAAAAATAGTGGGCTAAGTAATAGCAACTTTATAATACGCAATAGAACTTTATCAGTTGGCGATAGCTGACTTAATGCAAGCGCAATTACGTCTTGACGCTGGCGTACTTTTAAATGCTTAAGCTGGTCTAATTGGCTTGAAAAAAATGTAAACATATCAAATCGACTTTTTAATTGATAAACGGGCAATAATTATAATAAATAGCGTTAGTGAGAAAATCCCAAATATCACTTCCATCCAAGCAGGCATGCTCATGCCAACAAACTGCCAATCTATATTTCCACAATCCCCGGTAGCTTGAAAAAAGCTAGGTATCCATTCATGTAGTGGCATAAATGATGGGAAATTTGGTTCAAACTCGCAGCTAAATGCAAAAGGGTCTGTGGTGGTTTGCATATCAATATGTTCGCGAGCAATTAAGTATCCCCAAACACTCGATATTCCCCAAATAACATACGCTATCATACGCACAGTTTTACTTTGTGGTTTACTTGAGCCTACAATCCCTGCGCCTAATAACCCCAATACTGCAGTGCGTTGATATATACACATTATGCAAGGCGCTAACCCCATTTTGTATTGAAAGAAAAGAGCGGTAACTTCAAGTAAAAAAACGATAGCTGTAAATAAAAGCCACGGGGTTCGTTGGGTAGGTAATTGTGCAAGCCAGTTCATAAAAATTCCGCGTTTTAATAGGACGTTAGATTATGACGTAGGATAAAGTATGCAGCAACAAAAAGGAAAAAAAAGCTACCGAAGTCGCTTTTTATAAGATGAAATTAATGACTACTCAATTCAGCCTTAGCAAAGGTTAAATGACGTTCTATTATTTTCCCATCGATACATAAGCTCAGTTATATTGCTTACTTATACTAAGGTGATGCATCATCTAAAGAATTTTTTATGGTTGCACTTTTTTGTACTTTTTCTTATGGCAAGTGCGGGATAAGTTAATTAAGCTCAGGCGCTGCGTAAATAAAAATATCTCCATAATAACAATGTACCTACAATGAATATTACTCTAGATATTCATGCATTGTAGCTAAATTAGAGAAACCCAAATTTAATTATTTATTAATTTTAAATTTCTACCCATTTGCTTTATTAATATATTACTTTACTTGTTAGTTGTGCTTCGTCTGGTACAATCAGTCAGTTATTCGTGTAAAACGATGAGTGTTGATTAATTCGAGTGGGAACTGGATGAGAATTTTTAAAGCGAAAAGCCCAGCAGGATTTGCTGAAGAATATATAGTTGAGTCCATTTGGAACGGCGATTTCCCTCCAGGTTCAATTTTACCTGCCGAGCGAGAACTTTCAGAGTTAATTGGTGTTACAAGAACAACCTTGAGAGAAGTATTACAGCGTTTAGCACGTGATGGTTGGCTAACAATTCAGCATGGTAAACCTACAAAAGTAAATAACTTTTGGGAAACGTCTGGCTTAAACATTCTTGAAACATTAGCGCGCTTAGATGAAGACAAGATGCCAGAGCTGACAGATCAGCTTTTATCTGCACGTACTAATATTAGTGCTATTTATACACGTGCTGCAATTAAGTTAAATCCTGAACGCGTGATTGAAATTTTATCACAAAGCCATGAGCTAGAAGACACCGCTCAAGCATTTGCTGACTATGATTATAAAGTGCATCACGAATTAGCCGTTGCGGGTAATAACCGTATTTATGTATTAATACTTAATGGCTTTAGAGGTTTTTATTCAAAGATTGGTTGTCATTACTTCTCTGATGCCGGAACTCGTGAACTTGCTCGTCAGTTTTATAAAGATTTAACCATTTTGGCAGAAAATAAAGAGCATGATGGTGCTATTTCTATGATGCGTAAATATGGTCATCAAACGGGTGAGATTTGGCAAAAAATCCGTGGTGATATGCCCTCAGATATAATGGACTAAGTCTAAGCGAGAAACCTGCATTTGCAGGTTTTTTTATATCGGTAAAATTTAGCGCCACCGTATATGAAATTCTAAAAAGTTTAATGTATAAACCACTTCGATATTTTTAAAATTTCTACTTAGTTACAACGCAACTTACACTTTAAAATAGACCTATTATTTAAGTATATTAGTGCAAGTTGCAAGTGTTCGTTATTTTCGATTGCTCACATCGTTAAATGCGATTGTCCTTTTGCAGTGAATAACTTTAGAATGCCAATTAATTATATGTATGCGCTATTGGTTTTTAATTTTTAGCGCCCATATAAGTACCAGCATTGCGAAAGCAATTGAAAACAAACTCAAAATATTTGGAGAATAAAATGGGTGTATTAGTAGGCCGCCAGGCACCAGACTTTACCGCTGCAGCTGTTCTTGGTAACGGTGAAATTGTAGATAGCTATAACCTTCATGAAACAATTAAAGGTAAAAAAGCAGTTATCTTCTTTTACCCACTAGATTTCACGTTTGTATGTCCTTCTGAACTTATTGCATTTGATAAGCGTTTTGAAGAGTTTCAAAAGCGTGGCGTAGAAGTAATTGGTGTTTCTATCGATTCACAATTCTCACATAACGCATGGCGTAACACTGCTGTTGCAGACGGCGGTATTGGTAAAGTTCAATACGCACTAGTTGCAGATGTTAAACACGAAATTTGTAAAGCATACGACGTTGAGCATCCAGAAGCGGGTGTTGCGTTCCGTGGTTCTTTCTTAATTGATGAAGAAGGTAACGTACGTCACCAAGTAGTGAACGATTTACCACTAGGTCGTAACATCGACGAAATGCTTCGCATGGTTGACGCGCTAGCGTTCCACACTGAGCACGGTGAAGTATGTCCTGCTGGTTGGACTGAAGGTAAAAAAGGTATGGACGCAAGCCCTGAAGGCGTTGCTAAGTTCTTATCTGAAAACGAAGGCGAGCTATAATTTAGCCCTTAGTTTTAAATAAAAAAACCGCCAATTGGCGGTTTTTTTATTTGTAGCGTTAGCTCACTTTAAAATAAGCTCGCAAAGTTAAAACGAGAAACTAACTTTAGTGTAGAAGTATCGGCCTCTAGGGTTGTGTACACCTGAGGCATAACCGTATAGATCAGCGTCGCCATCACCAATTGCAAATGGTGGCTCTTCATCAAATAAGTTATTTACACCTAGCGATACTTTAGTTGAGTCAGTAACACGATAAGATGTTTGTAAATCTACCAATGTTTGCGAATCAATCATACGTGATGTATTGCTATCAAAGTCTAAATTACCGTCAAAATCAATATCAGGGGTATCTTCAAACTCACCTACATAACTGATGTTTACGTTTGTATTAAACTCGCCAATTTCCCAGTTTGTAGAGAAAATCCAGCGGTGCTCTGGATAGCCATACTCACCGGTGTAATCGCGGCCATCTTTTTCAAATTTATCTTGGTATGCCCATTCTAAATTAAATTTCAATAAACCTAAGTCATCAAGTGAGTGATTGTAGTTAGCTGAAACATCGACCCCAGATACTTCTTGCGAAGAAACGTTTTCAAATGTGCTGTAAATTTTTTGAATTGTTCCTAAGCTATCGCCACCTGTAGGTGTTAAGCGCACACATACAGTACTATCTTGGTTATTACACTCAGAGTTATAAATTGGACCAAACTCTTGCTCATCAATTTTGTTATCTTGAGTGATGCTCCACACATCGACACTTAAACCAAACTCAGCAGAAGGCGCCCAAATAAAGCCGACATTCCATGATTCTGATTCTTCAGCTTCAAGGTCAGGGTTACCAGCAAATTCAATGTTGTAATCAAGTGCATCACAATCAAGGCCCGTTGCTTCACATCGGTATGTATCTACAAAGAATTGGCTTTCTTGAGATGGACCCAAACCAACTTGTGCCAAGGAAGGCGCTCTAAAGCCTTGTGCCCAAGAGCCACGCACTGTGATTTCATCAGTAGGCGCCCAGCGAAGAGCTACTTTAGGGTTTGTTGTTGTACCGAAGTCACTGTAGTCATCGTAACGGCCAGCAAGTTGTAGCTCTAAATTATCAGCAAGAGGGATAGAAAACTCGACATAGGCAGCGTATTGTTCACGATCTGCAGATGCAGATACAGACTCTGTGCCAAATATTAAACCACGTTGAAATTGATCATCAGGAATGTCATTAACGTCTTCTTCACGGTACTCAATACCTGCAGCCATCATTACTACATCATCGCCAAAACTAAATGCTTCGCCTGTAATATTTGCATCAAAGGAAGTCATGTGAGACTCACCACGACGCACTAAGCTTGTTGTAATACGATCAATTACAGCAGGGTCGTTGTATGTGCCACCAAATGGATTGTAGTTTCCTGCATCAATTTCTTGTTGTAAGAAATCAGTACGCACCCAACCTTGTGTTCTATCACCTGTTTGAAGAGATTTACTTCGGCCTTTTTGTACAGCGGTTTCCCAACTCCAGTCATTAAACTCACCTCTAAGCCCTGCAACAAAGCGAAGAGTATCTGATTCAATATCCCATTGGCGTGCGCCAGCATCAACTGTACGGTAACGACCAATTTGAATGTCTTCACCAAATGGATTGTTAGGGTGGCTAGCTGGGACAGTTAAGCCTGCATCTTCATCAAGTGGAGTAGGGGCTCCGGCCGCAACAGACGTATTGTGCTGTACTGCCATTTCTAAAAAGCCCGTAATGCCATTATCAAAGTTATATTCAAATTGAGAAATAGCACCCACGCGTTCAGACGCTGGTGCGATATAACCGTAGGGGCCGTAATCAAATAAACAACTGCCGCTTGAAGTTGCATTTTCAGCAGGACAAGCCGGATCAATTGTTTTAACACCGTCTACATAAAAATATCCAGGGAAGCCACGAGATGAGCGAAAATCTTCACCACCATAAGGTGATTGATTTGCTGTACCTAAGCTGCCCATTTCATCAGAAGAAAGAGATGTATTTTTAAAGTAATCGATAATAACTGACGCGCTACTTTTCTCGCTAGTAGTACCCCATACTAAACTTGCTGTTGTTTCTTCATAATTGGGACCATCAGTACCACCGTAGCCCAAATTAACTTCAACACCGTCAATGTCTTTTTTCAAGATTACGTTTACCACACCCGCCACTGCGTCTGAGCCGTAGATAGCTGAAGCACCATCTTTTAGTATATCGATTCGCTCAATGGCAGAAACTGGGATACTGTTAATATCTACAAATGAGTTTGTGATACCTTCGGCAAATGCACTAATAGATACACGACGGCCATTGATTAGTACGAGCGTAGCATCAGCACCTAAGCCACGTAAACTAACAGCAGCAGACCCATTTGCAGTTGAGTCTTGGTTGTTACCACGTGTTGAGAAAGTACCGCTACCCGCGACAGGCATTCTTTCGAGGAGTTGTTGTAGGTTGTCATAACCCATGTTCTCAATATCAGCTCTTGCGATTGATTGAACCGGAGAAGGTCCTTCGATATCTGAACGTTTGATTCGTGAGCCAGTTACTTCAATGCGCTCTACTTTTTTAGCTTCTTCAGCAGCGTAAGTTGTTGTTGTAAAACCTGCTGAAAGTGCGATTGTAGCACCTGCAATTAAGCTAGGTGTAAATGCAGTTGATTGCTTCATCCTTAAGTCCTTGTTGATATGTTATAAATTTAGTTGCTCTATACCAATCCTTTTTAAATTGTTAAATAAATCCCATATTTAAGCGGATTGATATAACAAGCGACGACATTAATATCATGTAACTTAAGTGTTAGCAATTAGACTGAAATGTGATTTTAGTATGGTTTTTTGTGTGTTTTTGGATGATTTTAAAACAGATGTTATGCGCTGAAGAAGGTTGAAATAGGCGCATATGCTTTATTTTGGAAATAACAAATACAGCCTAAATGCGAGTAATAATTAAATTAATTAATTCACAATAAAATTGTAATAAATTATTTACATGTATATTCTGAATGAATAGTAATCTTGTTGTATATTAATAAAACAAATAATAGTTGGTTTTTTAATAAAAAAACGCCTAACTTGTTAGTTAGGCGCTGTGCTTATACTTTGTGTTTCATTAAACGTTCTTTTTCGCGAGACCAATCTTTATTTTTCCCGTCGTCACGTTTATCGTGCAACTTTTTACCTTTTGCTAGATGAAATTCAAGTTTTACCCAACATTTTTTCCAGTACATAGCTGTAGCTATTAATGAATAGCCATCTCGCTCTGTTGCACCGAGTAGACGGTCAAGTTCGCGTCTGCTTAATAGTAACTTACGATAACGCAACGGATCGCAAATTACATGGGTTGATGCACTATTAAGTGGCTGGATTTGCGCGCCAAGCAAAAATGCTTCGCCATTTTTAAGATGAATATAAGTTTCGGTGATGTTTACCTTACCTGCTCGGATACTTTTTACTTCCCAGCCTTGTAGTTCAACACCTGCTTCAAACTTATCGTGTAAAAAATACTCATGTCGCGCTTTTTTGTTTAGCGCGATGGTATTACTTGTCGATTTTGATGAATTTTTCTTAGCCATAGTGCCCTATAATATACGTAATGTGAGATGTTTTACATCGATTTTTTAATAATGCTTTTAAAAATTAAGCTTTAATTTAAGCAGCATGAAAATTTGGGGAAACGCGCAAAGCTTGCTAAAATTCGCCCACACAGTTGGGAGTGAGTATGCCACAAATAGAAAAAAGTGCGCTGGTTATGTACAGCACTAAAGAGATGTTTGATCTAGTTAATGATGTAGAAGCTTATTCGCAGTTTTTACCAAATTGCTCAGACTCAAAAATTGTTTCACAGCATGATAATAACATGACCGCGAGTTTAGAAATATCCAAGGCGGGTATAAAAAAGTGGTTTACCACCGAAAACACCTTTGTTGATGAGCAAACAGTGTTACTAAGCCTTGTTGATGGACCATTTAAGATGTTAAAAGGACGTTGGCACTTTCAAGAGCTTGACGCCAAAGCATGTAAAGTTCACTTGCAACTAGAATTTGAATTTTCAAGTAAGTTAATAGAGCTTGCCTTTGGTAAGATTTTTAACGATGTTGCAAAAAATATGGTGAGTGCATTTACTCAACGTGCAAAACAGGTTTATGGAGCGAGAGCATGATTAATGTTGAGGTGGTATTTGCATTACCAACCACGGCCACGTGTTTATCAATTGAAGTGCCACTAGGGACTACAGTCGAGCAAGCTGTTATTCAGTCAGGTATTATACAAAAGTGCCCTGAGATAGATGCTACATCGCTAACTTTAGGTGTGTGGAATCGAACTGTAAAAGCTAACTATGAGTTAAAAGACGGTGACCGTATAGAAATATATCGTCCATTAATTGCAGATCCTAAAGATGCGCGTAGAAAGCGTGCAGAAAAAGCTAAAGAAGAAGGGCGTGCAAATAAAATAACGGGTGGCCGCCCACTCGAAAAGTAACGAAAATCGGTATAAACGTGGAAAATTTAACGGATTAAATCACACGCTGACGTTGTTTAAAATGGTAAAAGCTTTTAAATAAACCAATAAAAAAGGTGAGCCATGCTCACCTTTTTTTACCACTTGAGAAATTTATTGCTCGAGCGGTGTAGTAAAGTTTTCAGGTTGGTCATAATCACCTGAAATTGAAACTAACTTTTCATTTTCAAAGTTAATTACTAACTCTTTATTTTGCTCGTTTTTACGGCCTTTATTGAAGCTGTAAATATAACGCCAAGTATTGTTATCAAAGGCGTCTTCGGCAATAGGTCTGCCTAATACGTAAACAACTTGCTCTCGAGTCATATTTACACGAAGTTTTTCAACATCCGATTGCTCTAAAAAGTTGCCTTGTGGGATGTTAATTCGGTATACCCAGCTAGAGCAACCTGCTGCTGAGCTAAGTGTTAAAGCAACGATAAGCCAAAGAGAAAAAGTTTTTAACGACTGCATTGTTAGTTGTGATCCTTATTTTTTATAATCTGCATGATACCGATTAGTCACTGAAGGTAAAACCCTTTTAAGCAATTGTTTTATGTTAAGGGCGTTAAGGTAATGTTTTGACCATTAATAATGAAAAAAGTTTACAGCACATCGAAACGAATATTTTAAAAACGGAGTCTACTTGGTTTTTATATATAGTTGAGACACGATTTGGTCATTGGTACACAGGGATCACGACTAATGTTGAAAAACGCTTTGCAACTCATCAAGCCGGCAAAGGGGCCAAAAACCTTAGAGGGAAAGGGCCGCTTTTACTTATCCATCAACAACAAGTTGGTAATAAAAGTGAAGCAAGTAAACTTGAGTATCAATTAAAAAAGCTTTCTAGAGCCAAAAAAGAAGCATACGTTTTAGCATTTAATACCGGCGACACTAAAATCATTTAGTTAATTTACTTAGATTAAACCGTATTCGCTGTGGGCAAAAGCTAGCTTTTAATATAGCTTTTGCTCACAAAGGAAATATAGCCGTTATAGCTGCTTAGCGATGTTTTTCAAAGGTAGCGACAAGTGCATCGAGTGTTTGAGCGCTGTTTGCCAAGTCACGAATAGCTTGCTCTGTATTGATTTGCTCGCTCATTGCTTTATCGCTAATTTCACTTATTTGCTCTATGTTACGACCTACATCAGCAACCACATTACTTTGCTGCTCAGTTGCAGTTGCAATAAGCGTAGCCATATCGTTTATTTGATTAGCTGTTTCGGCTATCGCATCGAGTAATTCTACTGAGCTTTGCATGGCTCCAACGCTTTGCTGCGCTTTATCTTTTGATTGGCTAATATCGTTAACTACATCATCAGATATTCTTGTAAGCTCTTCAATCATAGATTGAATTTCGGTGGTTGATTGCGATGTACGGTTTGCCAGAGCGCGTACTTCATCAGCAACAACAGCAAAGCCTCGGCCGTGCTCACCTGCGCGAGCAGATTCAATTGCCGCGTTTAAAGCAAGTAGATTAGTCTGATCCGATATCCCTCTAATTGAATCCACAATACTTGCTATATCAACCGTTTTTTTAGAAAGCAAAGTAACTTGCTCTGTTATGCCATCAATATCGCTAGCTAGGGCTGAGATAGTTGCCTGGCTTTGTAATACTTGTTTATGGCTTTGAATGGTGTTCTCACGGCTGTTATCGGTTAACTTAGCTGTATTCGCTGCGCTTTGTGCTATTTCTTGCACTGTAGCGCCCATTTCGTTGATAGCTGCTGCGACAGATATTGTTTGCTCTTTTTGATTATCAATTGCTTGCGAGTTTCGTTTTGCCTGTTCAAATACATGATCAGAACTTTGGCGAATATCGTGGCTTTCACTGGCAACTTGAGTAATCGCTGTTTCTATTTTATTTATAAACTGGTTAAAGCCATTACTTAAATTGTTGAGCTCTGGTTGGCTTGATTCTGGTAAGCGGTACGCTAAGTTTGCATCGCCAGAGCCTAAGCGTGAAAATAACTCAGCCATTTTAGAAAGTGGAGATGAAAGAGAGCGAGCAAGTAAGTAACTAATCAAGCTAGCAACTAACGCGGTGATTACTGTAAAAGTAAATATTTGCCATTGTAGGGTGTTTACACTTGCGAATACTTCACTTTTTGGTACTTGAGCTACAACATATAAGTCAGTGTTTTTAATTGGGGTTGCAGCTATAAGAGTTGGTTCGCCATTTAAGTTAATTTCTTCTAGTGCAAAGCCATTACTATTAAATAGTTGGCTGTGAATATTTGCAGTATATAAATCGTCAATATTTGCTTTTGCTACTTTATTGGCATCTTTATGAAGTTGAATTAATCCATTTTTATCTGCAATAAATACAAAACCTGTTTGCTCAATTTTAAATTGCTGTAATAGCTTTTGCATATCAGTGATGCTTTTTGCAAGACCTGCTAAACCAGTACCATTAGCTTGCTGATGATTTACAAACATTTTCACATCATTGGCTGACTCTTGATAAATACTGATAGAATAAGGTTGTTTTGATTGTTTGAACGCAAAAAACCAGCCATCAGCTGCATCGTTTTTTAACACACGCAAAAAACCATTTTGGTTCCAGTACTGTGCAGTGTCTCTATTTGCCCAAGATGCTGTTGCTAAATCGTATTGCTGGGCAACACGATTTAATTCTTTTAATAATAAAGTGTCGTCTTGATTACTAGACTGAGCCCACTGTAAAACAAATTCGTTTGATGATAGTTGCTGAGCAGCACCAAGTAACTCATTAATTTCACCGCCTATATGATTACTGATTGTTTGCAGTTTACTAGGTAGCTCTGACTCGATCATACGTTGCTCAATTATGTCTTTAGAGCTGTATAAAGAGGTCAAGCCAATCAGTGCCGCTACGCATATAGCAATAACACTGCCTAAAGCTGTGATTTTTTGAGTAATAGAAAGGTTTTGTATCGTCATGATATTAATTAATTTTACAACTGAGTAGAGGACTATACTAGCACATTATTTATTTAGAGCTAGATATTGCCTACTGTGAAATGAATAGAAGGTAGCGTGTTATGGTTAAAATTTTATGGATATGCATAAAAAAGCCCATAAGCAAAGCATATGGGCTTGGTTTCTAACAAGCGAAACATTTATCGTTTAGGGTTAAACAATCTTTTTCATTGCTGACATGTAGCCACGTAATTTAGCACCTACTTTTTCAACTGGGTGTTCACGAAGGGCGGCGTTAATTTGAATTAATGTTTGGTTATCAACTTGGTTACTGTGCTCGCCAAGGCCTTTACCAATAACATCTGTATCAATTTTTTTCATAAAATCTGCAAGTAATGGTAAACATGCATGGTTATATAGGTAACATCCATACTCTGCAGTGTCAGAAATTGTACGGTTCATTTCAAAAAGCTTTTTGCGTGCAATAGTATTAGCAATTAATGGCGTTTCATGTAAAGACTCGTAGTAAGCTGACTCTTCAATAATACCGGCTGCTGTCATGGTTTCAAAAGCAAGTTCAACACCTGCTTTTACCATTGCTACCATTAAAATACCGTTATCAAAAAATTCCTGTTCTGAGATTTCTACATCGCCAGCAGGGGTCTTTTCAAAGTTAGTCTCTGCTGTTTCAGCGCGCCATTTAAGTAAGTTTACGTCATCGTTATTCCAGTCTTCCATCATAGTGCGTGAGAAAGTGCCGTCGATGATGTCATCTTGATGCTTATTATAAAGCGGGCGCATAATTAGTTTTAGCTCTTCGCTTAGTTCGAACGCTTTTACTTTTGCAGGGTTTGAAAGGCGGTCAAGCATGTTTGTAACGCCGCCGTACTTAAGTGCTTCGGTAATTACTTCCCAGCCGTATTGAATTAGCTTTGATGCATAACCCGCATCAACGCCTTTTTCTATCATTTTATCAAAACATAAAATAGAGCCAGTTTGTAACATGCCACATAAAATGGTTTGCTCGCCCATTAGGTCTGACTTAACTTCAGCAATAAATGATGATTTAAGTACACCTGCACGGTGTCCGCCAGTCCCTGCTGCATACGCTTTAGCTTGTGCTAAACCATGACCTTGAGGGTCATTTTCTGGGTGAACAGCAATTAGAGTTGGTACACCAAAACCGCGTTTGTATTCTTCACGTACTTCAGAACCAGGACACTTAGGCGCAACCATGATTACAGTAATGTCTTCACGTACTTGCATGCCTTCTTCAACAATATTAAAGCCATGAGAGTAGGCAAGTGTAGAGCCTTTTTTCATAAGCGGCATAATTGCACTTACTACAGCAGTATGTTGCTTATCTGGTGTTAAATTAAGTACTACATCAGCTGTTGGGATTAGTTCTTCGTAAGTGCCAACATTAAAGCCGTTTTCAGATGCGTTCAAAAATGATTGGCGACGCTCAGAAATAGCTGATGCGCGTAATGTGTAAGAAACATCTAAACCAGAGTCACGTAAGTTTAAGCCTTGGTTTAAACCTTGTGCGCCACAGCCTACAATAACTAGTTTTTTACCTTTAAGTGCATCAACGCCATCGGCAAATTCGCCTGCGTCCATAAATTCACATTGCGCTAATTGCGCTAATTGCTCGCGTAAAGGTAAGGTATTGAAATAATTCGCCATTGTTAGTGTCCTATAAAGTCATGTTTGTTAGATGCGCAATGTTTACTGCGCTTACAAACACCATATGTAAAATCGTTGCTTGCGTAAAATGATATATTTGAATTAAAGTGTTTCATAATATGAAATGCAGGGGGTTGGATGGAACATAAGCACTTAAACTACTTTTTAGCGTTGGCTAAAACACTTCACTTTGGGCGCGCAAGTGAGCTTTGCCACATAAGCGCACCCACTTTGAGCCGAAATATAAAACATTTGGAAGAAGAAGTTGGAGTGGCATTGTTTATCCGCGATAACCGAAGTGTTAAATTAACGCGTGAGGGGGAGTCCTTTATTGATTACGCAACGGCAACGCTTGCTAATTGGCAACGTTTTAAAACGAATGTAAAAGACCCACAACAGCATATTTACGGCAAAGTAAGTATTTATTGTTCTGTAACTGCATCTTATAGTTTTTTACATCAAATATTAGAACAACTTCGTGCGCAGCATCAGTACATAGAAATAACATTAAATACCGGTGACCCAGCACTTGCTATAAATCGTGTCCTAGATGGCCACGAATTAATGGCAATTGCAGCTAAGCCTAATAAATTACCGTCGCAAATTGCCTTTGTTGATATTGGGCACTCACCACTTTTATTAATTGGCCCAAAAATTCAATGTCCGATCACACAAAAGCTTACACAAAATAGTGATGATATTAATTGGTCTGATTTAGAGTTTATTGTCCCAGAACAAGGTTTTTCTCGCCAAAGGTTAGAGCATTGGTGGCGCAAAAATAATATTCACGGAAAAATCTACGCTCAAGTTGCAGGACATGAAGCAATGGTATCTATGGTGAGCTTAGGACTAGGTGTCGCTATGGTCCCTAAAATAGTGCTAGATAACAGCCCGCTGCAGGATAAGGTACAAATACTAACACCAAAAATGCAAGCACCTGAAGGGTTTGATATCGGTTTGGCGGTATTAAGAAAAGAGTTAAATGACCCTGCAATCAGTGCGTTGTGGAATATTGCGCAAACTTTAGAAGCAAAAGCAATTTAATATGCACACAGAGCAAGCAAATTAGTTAAATAGTATTAATATAGGTTGCGTATGAGTTTACTATTACTTAACATTGAGTGCTAATAATAAAAACAATGACGCTTGAGAGTTTATTTATGAACCACGCCGTATCACTTGCTCATTCTGCTCAATGCCTTAAAAAGGCGATTCCTTTGATGGTAAAATACCGCATGCCGGTTACGCCTATCAACTATGCAATTTGGTACTGTTACATTCAAGGGAGTAACCCTTCATTAAATGCTGAATTAGACCATGTTATTGCTGAGCAACAAACATGCTCACAAGACAAAGCAAAAGAAATTTTTGATAAGCATTTAACGCAAGACGATCTGGCTTTCTTTCAAGAAATGACTGAAAAGTTCCATACAACTATGGAGCAGGTCCAGCAAGATATAAGCACCACGCTTGAGCATTCCAAAAGCTTTACAACAAGTTTAGTTGATTCACAAAATGAATTAAATATGCTTGCTGATGTAAATTCTTATAATGAAATATTAGGTTGTGTAGAGCGCTTAACCGACGATTCTATTGCTATGCAGGATTATGCTAGAGAATTTCAAACTAAGTTAGCTGTTGCTTACAACGAAATAAAAGATTTAAAAGAAGCACTTAATATTTCAAAAGAAGCAGCTGATACCGACACGCTTACGGGGTTTTATAACCGAGGTAAGTTTGATTCAGATATCGTAAAATTTTGTTTAGAATACTCAGAGAAAGCACAGGAAGATTCTCTTGCCGTACTAATTATGTTTGATATTGATCACTTTAAACGTTTTAACGATGACTTTGGTCATCAAAAGGGTGACGAAGTGTTGAGGTTAGTTGCCAAAAAAGTGAGAGAAAATACAACTGAAACAGCAAATATATATAGATACGGTGGCGAAGAGTTTTGTATAACAGCTTATTTTGACACTATTAACGATATAATAGCGTTTGCCGATTGTATACGTTTAGCTATTGCGAAATTAGCGATTCGTAAAAAGCATGATATAACAGCTAAACGTGCTATTTCTGCAAGTTTTGGTTTAGCTATTTTACGTCCATTTACTAATAGCTCAGTTTTAGTTGAGCGTGCAGATAGAGCCTTATATATCGCAAAAACACATGGCCGAAACCGAATAGAAATAGCCCCTGATATTTAATAAGCATCAGAAGCTTGATTTATTACGGCTAAAGCCGCTATTAACTTTGGTAACCTAGTAGCTTGTAAGGTTAATAAAAAAAGTTGTTAGAGTTGGCTTCCTGCAGATTTTATTTGAATTAAAGCATTTGCGAGGTTATCCCTCATTTCCAAAGTTTCTCAAAGCAGTGCCAGGTTAGCCAACGCACATAACTAATTTGAAGGGTTTGTCACTTCAAAAACACAAAAGTTAACATTTGTGTATACAAATTGTGAATAATTGTAACCAGCTAGAGCTAGTTTAAAAAGACCTTGCTAGTATGGGGAACTTACTTAATTTAATACTTTGATGTACGCTGATGCGGTATTCCTTCTCCTTATTAACTGCTCTATGTTTTAGCACTTTGTTTGCTTGCCTTTCGGTGCAAGCAACACAGGCAAGCAAGCATGCTGACGATTATAAAGAGCAAGATATAACAACTGATCGCCTGCATTTGAGTTTAAGCGTTGGGGCTGGAGTTATAACCAACCCTTTGCATGGTGGAGATAATATTCCGCTTGTGCTTATTCCACAAATTGCGTTTTATGCAGAGCAATGGTTTTTTGATAATGGCCGCCTTGGCTATTCATTTTCACAATCCCCAAAGCATCACTTTAATCTAGTTAGTGAACTCAACTCTGAATCTCGCTTTTTTATAGACTGGCACCCTAAAAATGTATTTGCATTGCAAAGTAGTGCTCTTAATAATCAGTTTGTAATGCAAAATGAAGCCTCGTCCTCTCGCTACGCTGATATTGATAATTTGCATAAACGGCAAATTGCCTTGGATGCGGGTATTGCATATCACTATGTAAATGATGACCATGTTTTTTCAGTTCAGGCTCTGCATGATATAACCGATGTTTATCGAGGTGTACGCGGTGCATTGCAGTGGCAATATCATACTGTGCTAGGAAAGCTTAAAATAAAGCCAACACTTGGAATAAACTATAAATCTGCGGAACTAAATAGCTATTTTTATGGACTTAATGAGGGTGAAACTCAATTTGGCAAAATAGACGTTGGTAGTAGTTGGCAACCTTATGCTAAAATCGACGCCCGTTGGCCACTGAGTAAGGCTGACTCTCTTCGTTTTCATGTAGCATATTACGACTATTCGGCTATGGATGGCAGTCCGCTCTTTGAACGTACTTATTCAATGACTGCATTTATAGGATTCGATCGTACTTTTTAATATGAAGTATTCAATATTAGTTGTGTTTATTACCACTTTTTTTAGTGGTTTTAGTGTGGCACAAACCCCTGTTTTTAGTGTTTCTCCAAAAGTCTGCGTGGTTTCCGAACAGCAGGATTTTTGCGATCTTGATTTACAGTTTAAATGGCTATTAAACACCTATAGTGATGTCTGTTTGTATCAACAAGAACAACTACTTCAATGCTGGCAGCAGCAGCGTTCTGGGCAATTTAATTATAAAGCGCGTGTTCAGGTGGAGACCATATACTCCTTAATCAATCCTCATACGGGTGTGTTAATAGCAAAAACACAGGTTGAAGTACAAAGCGCCCATGCTAAAAAAAATAGGCGTAGGCTTCGCTCTCCGTGGAGCTTTTTTTAATTTAGGAGCAACTAATGCCAAAAATTTTACTTGTTGAAGATGATCTCGGTTTACAACAGCTAACAAAAGATTACCTTGAACATAATGGCCTTGAAGTCGAAGTGTTAGACCGCGGTGACGAAGTGTTTAATTACCTAGAAAACAATACACCCGATTTAATGATTCTAGACGTTATGCTGCCAGGTAAAGATGGCTTTAGCGTTTGCCGCCAAGTAAGAGATAAATTTACTCTACCAATTTTAATGTTGACTGCTAAAGGTGAAGACTTCGACCAAGTGCTTGGTTTAGAACTTGGTGCTGATGATTATGTAATAAAACCAGCAGAGCCACGTGTATTACTAGCGCGGATCAATGCATTACTACGACGTGGGCAACCAATAGTAAAGTCTAGTGAAGAACTGCAGTTTGGTGATTTAGTCATCGATAAAACAAGCCGTATTGTAAAACTAAGTGATTCAGAGATTGTATTAACTTCGCACGAGTTTGAACTACTATGGCTATTAGCGTCAAATGCGGGTGAAGTACTAAGCAGAGAACATGTGCACCAACATATGATTGGCCGTCAATACGACGGACTTGATAGAACTGTGGATGTACGCGTATCACGAATTCGTAAAAAATTAGGCGATAATAGTGATAAGCCGTATCGTATAAAAACCGTATGGGGACAAGGCTATTTATTTGTTTCTGATGCATGGGATCTTTAGAACTATTTAAGGTTAATCGGCTGTAATGGGAAAACTGTTTACCAGCTTATACTTATATATCATTGTTTCATTATTTGTTGTAAGTGGTGTTATTGAGCAGCTGTGGCCCTATGAAGAGTCGCAGCAGCAGGTCTTCTTAGACGATGAGTTTGGGCAATCACTGTGGTTGCTTTCACAAACCCCAAATGGTCTTAAAAAACTAAAGCATAACTTTGAAAGTAAAGTGATTGAACGACGTGATTTAATACTTCCTCAAAAACAACAATCGCAGCTAAATCAAAACCACTACTTATATTTGTATGATAAGCAACAACGCATTGTTTGGTATGTAGATCTCGGTAATGATTCATTACTTCAAGTAGGACCGGTAGGCGTATTAACGCAGCAATCATCTTCTGTTTGGCCGTATTTATTACTACTTATTATTGTAGGTATACCAGTTGGGCTATGGAGCTTTTTACTCTGGCGTGACTTTGCAAAGCTACGTAAAGCGTGTGAAGCGGTAGAGGGTTTGCAAGACTTTCAACTAAATGACTCTTCTAAGTCTTTCTTTTTACCTATAACTGATACATTAAAGGTAATGCAGCAACGTATTGAGTTTTTACTTAGTGCGCAGCAAGAACTTACCTCATCGGTGTCGCATGAGTTTAGAACACCACTAGCACGTTTAAAGTTTGCAATAGTCATGCTACAAGAACAAATGCTTGACGAAAAAGGCGAAAAATACCTAACAAACATGCAAACAGATATTAGTGAGCTTGAATCACTAGTTTCTGAAATGCTTGAATACGCGCGATTAGACTCTCAACAACCAAGTTTACAGCCAATAAACTGCGATTTAGCTGGGCTGGTAAAAACCACTGTTGAAAAGCTAAATTTTGAAGCTAGAACAACGCTCTCTATAAACCTCCCTGAGCATTTAAATTACTACTGTGATAGCCACTTTATGGCGCGAGTATTTCAAAATTTAATTGGCAATGCGCTCAAATACACTCATCAACAAGTCAAAATTTCATTGCTACAAGAGGCAACTCACATCGTATTGATTGTTGAAGATGATGGTGAAGGGATTGACCCCGTTGAGCGAGAAAACGTATTTAAGCCTTTTACTCGATTAGATAAAAGTAGAGGCAAGGACACTGGTGGCTTTGGTTTAGGGCTTGCTATAGTTGCTAAAATTGTGTCGTGGCACCAAGGAGAGTGTAAAGCAGAAAGCTCAAGCTTAGGTGGTGCTAAATTTATTGTATATTTACCTCTTAAATTTAAGACATAAAAAAAGCGCCTAAGGCGCTTTTTTTGCGGTTAAAAACCAAAATCAACAAGTAGCAATATAATAGACCGCAAGTATTTAAAAAAGTTCTCAATTATTTTTTATTTTTTTCAAGTAATGGCATTAACATTTGCTCAAGGCCATTTAGTTTAACCTCATACATCATCGCTAGTTGGCTACCAAGTTTCGAGTTAGGAAATCCCTGCTGTTTGAACCACACCAAATAAGGTTCTGGTAGTAGTAATAAAGGGCGCCCAGCATATTTCCCAAAAGGCATCGTTGTATTTACAGCTATTTTTAATTGTTTTGGATCCATAAGAGTTACTTAGGTTTTAAAGTCTGCGTAAGTGTAAGGGATTTTAGAAATATAAAATAGGCTGTGACGGGCAAGAAACAGCCTATTTTGCGAGGGAGTAGGCCCTCTGATTTAATAATTTTTTGTTGATTAATATAAACCTAGTTGAACTTTAATTAGCTGGGATCTAATTAAGTTATTATTAGAACATGGGGTTTTATTTAACCAACATGGATAGTCTACCTGTTTTTTATAGTCGTGGTGAAATGGCTTGTAAAGGAATGTAAATAGAATTGCTTTTCATTTAAAAACTAATAACAAAGCCTTAATGATTTTAAGGCTTTGTTATTTATAGACGTTATAAAAAGTGATTATTCGTTAAATAGCTCTTGTTTAACGTGCTCTGCAAAACCACTACCTGCTTCTAAGTAAAAGTTATAAGTAGAATGAACACCCATTTCTTCTAGCTCTTTTTGTTGATCAGGGTAGTTTGCAATAGCTGTTACTTGGCCTTTATAACCTGAGGCTTGTAGTTGCTCTAGCGCAAAAATATTTTGCATATGCTTTGGCATTGCAAGCATGACCATTTCTACTTGCGAATGATTTACTCGTTGCCAAAAGTCAGGATCTGTTGCATCAGCAATTAATACGTTGCGGCCTCTGTTAACGTGCTTATCTACCACTTCAGGTTTTATATCTATGCCTGCAACAACATTTGGGTGAGTCGCGTTGATTGTTTCATAAGCACCAGTACCAATACGTCCCATACCAAAAATGACTATTTTAGTATCGTTTAGGTTAACAGGTAGCTCTTCAGCTAAACGAGTTTTGCTTTCAAACTTTAATAGCCAGTGCTCTATTTTTACGTATAGCTCGTTTGAGCGCTTATTTAACGGCGAGGCAATTACAAAGGTAATAGAAACAGCAATTGCCATTACGGCCAGCCACTCAGAAGTGATCATGCCTGTGCTAGCTGCTACTGCACATACAATTAACCCAAATTCACTGTAGTTAGATAAACTAAAGGCGGTAAGTAATGATGTACGTGCGCGTAGTTTGAATATATTTGTGAACACGTAATAAAGCGCTATTTTAATAGGTAAAACTAAAACAAGTATAATAGCAACGATTAATGAGCTAGTGGTTAGCTCTGCGCTCAAGCCAATACTTAAGAAAAAACCGACTAATAATATGTCTTTTAAATTAAGCAGAGATTTTGATAGTTCTCCTGCTTTTTTATGTGGTGCAAACATCATCCCAATTATGAGTGCGCCTAGGTCGCCTTTTAATCCTGCAAATTCAAATGCATGATAACCAGCAACTAAAGCAAAGAAAAAACCAAATAATGGTAATAGTTCACCATGTTTAGAGCGATTTAATACGCCATACATGACAGGTCGTAATAAAGGCAGAGCAATTATTAATGCAATTGCCCATACATTTGGAATTTTACCTGTACTAATCGCTAAAAAGATAACAGCAAAGATATCTTGCATGACTAGTATACCAATGGCTATTTTACCGTGAAGGCTTGCCATTTCTCCGCGTTCTTCAAGCACTTTTACTGCAAATACAGTACTTGAAAAACTAAGCGCAAACCCAACTAATAAAGCACTTTGCCAACTTAAATCAATAAACAGTGGAATAGCGAAAACACCAAGCAATAACATAAAGCCACTAAAAAGCGCGCTGCTAAAAATAATATGCAATGTTGCAGGCGCCCACACTTGGGGTTTAATTAAACTGTTTACCTTTAGCTTTAAACCAATACTAAAAAGAAGAAGGGTTACGCCAAGTGCTGCTATTGTATCGAGCAACTCTGTACTTTTATAACCCGATAAATTTAAAGCAAAACCTGCTAATAAAAATCCAATAAGAGGAGGCAGCTTTAACTGATAAACAGCAAAGCCACACACAAACGCGGCGGCAAAATAGATTAGTTCCATAATTCTTAATATCACTTCATTTGGGGTTGCAGTGTAACGAAAAATTTATACCATTGAAAATAAAAATAGACCTAAAAATGAACGCGTCTAATCAAATACTTGCCTAGCTGTGTATAAAAAATGCGCATCAAACATATATTTAATCGTAAATAGCATGTAAATAACATTTTTTCACTGACATTGGCTTTTAAATATGGTTAAGATGCGATAACGAAGAAGTTTAAGCAAGAGCAAATAATAGAACCGCTCAGCTTAAGGAGAAATATATGTTTAAAAAGATTTTAGCGTCGGTAGGTATTGGTGCTGCAAAAGTAGATACTGTTTTAGAGACTGAACACCTACAACCTGGTCAGCTTTTTAACGCACAAATAGTCATTACCGCAGGTGATGTTAGCCAAGATATTGCAGGCTTAGATTTATTACTTATGACCCGTGTTAAAGTGGCAGGTGATGATGGCGATTATTTTACCAATCATGTGATTGACCAATGGCGAATTACAGATATAGGTACAATTGAGCCGGGCGAAATTAAAAGTATCCCTTTTGAAGCACGTCTTCATTCTGAAACACCTATTACAGAAATTAATGCAGGTTACAATCAATCTCATGTGTGGCTTGAAACAGGTTTAGATATTAATTTAGCACTTGATCCGAGCGATAAAGACCATTTACATATTTACCCTAATGAAGCTGTTAAAACGTGCATGCAGGCGATGGAAAAGCTAGGTTTTAGCTTAATGAAGGCTGATGTAGAAAAAGGCCATTTGCGCGCTTCAACATTTCAATCGTTATCGGGTTGTTATCAGGAACTTGAATATAAGCCAAATAGCCGTAGTTTATTTGGCATTCAAGAGATCGAGTTGTCATTTGTACCAGAGGCACATAAAACACATGTGCTTATAGAGCTAGACAGGGCCTTTAGAGGCGATGGTTATGTAGATTTAACCATAGAGCATGACCACGTGAATTTATCGCAGTTGTGCGACCAACTAGAGCGCTTATTTGCTTAATATAAACTAACAAGTGAATAATTTTATTAAACCCGGCCTAGGCTGGGTTTATTGTTTATAGGATTTAAAATGCAATTTAAATGTGAGCAGTTTAATGCTTTAGATGCGCATACTCTTTTTACTATTATGCGAGGACGTGTAGACGTATTTGTTGTAGAGCAGGCGTGCCCTTACCCTGAACTTGATGATGTAGATATTGATTTAAATACACAGCATTTATATACACTAGACAATGGGCGGCTACACACTTATGCCCGATGCTATGAAAAAAATGAGCAATACAGCGCAATAGGGCGCGTGCTGGTAAGTAAAAGTGCGCGTGGCAAAGGCGACGCCACTGTACTTGTAAGTAAAGCTATAGAATGCTGTAAAGAGCGGTGGCCTGAACGAGATATTTATATTGGCGCACAAACCTACTTACTTGATTTTTACCGCTCCTTTGGCTTTGAAGATTACAAAAGTGAATATCTAGAAGACGGTATACCTCATCAAGATATGATTTTAAAACTCACTCAATAAATCCAATTTAAGCAGCTATAAAAAAGCCCACTAATGTGGGCTATTTTATTTAAAACTATTTTAAGGCTAAGGTATCATTTAGCTCAATAGTGAGTGTAAAAACACCATGCCAATAGCCAGTGGACATACAAACTTAGTATACCAAGGCCATATTTTCCAAAACAATGTATTGTGAACCTCTGGGTTACCCTCTTGAATTGCTTTTAGTAATGAGCCTCTATACCAAATCCAGCCTACAAATATACAACACATAAGACCAAGTAAAGGCTGAGCTACTTTTGTAGTGAGAGTGATTACTAAGCCAAATAAGCTGCTAAGGTTACACACAATTGTAATGCTAACGATAGCGATTAGCGCCCCAATTAACCACGTTGCTTGAACGCGTTTCATCCCAAAGCGCTCTACAGTGTATGATACTGGCGCCTCTAACATTGAAATAGATGATGTTAAAGCGGCAATACTCATTAACGCAAAAAATGAAAAACCCACAAATAAGCCAACTTCGCCCATACCATCAAATAAAGCGGGGAGTACCTGAAACACTAATGTATCTTCAGAGAGTAGCTTACCCGTTGTGGCCGAGAATATTTCAACGCCTTGAGCTTGTGCTACGTACATAGCCGGAATAATCAGTAAACCTGCAACAAAGGCTATAAATACATCAATAAGGGTCACATAGGCACCTAAAGAAACAAGATTTTCTTTTTTACTAATGTACGAGCCGTAAATAATCATTACGCTAGTGCCAAGCGATAAAGAGAAGAAAGCTTGCCCTAGTGCACTTACTAATAGTTTTGCGTCAAAAATAGATGAAAAGTCAGGAACTAAGTAGGCTTTTAAGCCTTCCATAGCACCATCTTGCGTCATCACATAAGCAATAAGTGCAAATAAAATGCCTAAAAGTGCAGGCATTAAACGCTTAGACCACTTTTCAATACCGTTTTCAACGCCTCTACTTATAATAGCGACAGTTAGTACGATAAAGATCATAGTGAATATAATATTTCGAGTAAGTGATTGCTCGCTTAACCATGTAGATGCTGTGTTGGCACCAACTAAAGTGGCTATGGGTTCAGCTGTGGCGCTGAGCATCCAACCGGCAACAATGGCGTAAAAGCTTAGTATAAAGCCAGCGCATAAAATACCGCCAAAACCAACAGCAAAAGCAAAGTGTTTTTGCCATGACTTATTAGATATTTTTTGAAGTGATGACACTGCGTTTGCTTGGCCATGACGTCCAATCATAAGTTCAGCCATTAAAGCAGGGTAGGCTAAAAAGAACGCAAGCACTAAATATGCGACTAAAAATGCAGCACCGCCATTACTTGCTGTTTGTGTAGGGAATCCCCAAATATTGCCCAAACCAACGGCAGAACCCGCGGCGGCCATAATAAAACCAAAGCGAGAGCTAAACTCGCCTCTAACTGCGCTCATATTATTGTACTTCTCTATTGTGTGACGGCGGTGACAATCTACTGGAAATGTAAAAAAATAAAAAGTGCTTATTTGCTGATCTAGCACAAATTAATAAGTAAAGTGTATGTTATAACCATCGATTTTAATTGTTGTTATTAAGTCGTTTAAAATAACGAGTTGATTTTGTTTAATAATTGTTAATTACAGTCTGTAACTATTGCTTTACGGATTATGGTGCTGTGCAATAGTGAGAGTAAAGCACGCCCCCCCTAACTGGGTGCTTTTACTTACTTTAACGCTGCCATGATGCCAATCAGCTACCTTGGTAACAATGGCTAGGCCAAGGCCATAACTCTTATCGGCTCTGTTACGGTGATCTTCCTCTCTAAAAAATGGGCTAAATACATTACTAAAGTTCTCTTGTGCGATACCTGGGCCGTCATCTTCTACCGTTATTATAAGCTGTTGCTCGTGTAACTTTGCACTGAGGTAAATATGTTGGTTTGCAAAATCACATGCGTTAGTTAATAAGTTAGTAATTGCACGGGCCAGCCAGTGAAGATCTGCATTTATTATTTTATCTGTACTATTGAGTTGTACGTTGAGCATTTGCATTTCAAGTTTTGGTGCAAGTTGAACTAAAATATCTTCAAGGTAGGATTTAATATTGGTTGATGAATAGGTTAGTTTATTCGCGTTTTGCTCTAAAGTAGCAAATGCTAAATAGCTACTAAGCATCGATTCCATATGATCTAAATCGTTTTCCATACGGGTTAAATACTGTTTTACTTTTTGCTCATCATGGCTATCTAATGCCGCATCTAAACCAAATCGCAGGCACGCGATAGGGGTGCGGATGTCGTGAGACAAGCTCGAGGCCATTAGTTTGTTTTCGGCGACGAGTTTCTCTATTTGGCTAGCCATGCGGTTAAAAGTAAGTTCCACATCTTTTATATAGGTAAAGTGCGATACCTTTATTCGGGCTTGAACATTACCAGAGGCAAACTTTTTAGCGGCTTCATTTAAGACAGTTAGCCGTTTAGCTAAGGGCGCGATAATAAACCCCATAAATACACATAGGCCTGCGTAAAATAGTAGAGTTAATATAATGTCGTTATGCTGCTCGCTATCAAAAATTTTATCTAAGCGCATTGATAAGTGAAAAGGATTTAAAACGTCGCTACTATAAAGCATATAAAAGCCTTGCTGATCCTCTAAAATCAGCCCACCTGGCGTGTGCATTTGTAATAATAAAGAAGGTGGTAAGGCGAGTGACTCATTTGGCTTGTAGTCAATTAAAACATCAAACTCTCGGGCTAGTTGTTTTACATAATCGCTGCGCTCAGATGTAGGTATGTTAGCTAACTGCTTATTAAAACCCATGATCATTTTACTTTGCTGACTAAATTCATCTTGTGGGGTATGCGCTTGTTGACTAAAAGCATCAATAAGCCAGCCCAATACCACAATAGATAAAAGTGCACTGCCTAGAAGCGATATATAAAACTTTTTCATTTATTTATTCATCGCTCTATTACCACGCGGTAGAAACAAGTAAATATCCACGGCCCCAAATAGTTTTAATTTTTTCGGGGTTTTGTGGATCATCATTAAATTTTTTACGAAGTGCAGAAATAAGTACATCAACACTTCTATCAAGCCCGTCGTACTCTCTACCTTTCGTCGCTTTAAATACGGCATCGCGTGAGACAACTTGACCTGCATTGCTTGCAAGGTAGTGTAATAATAGATATTCGGCGCTTGATATGTTTATATCTTGCTCGTTAAGGGTCACATTTCTAGATTCGGTATTAATACTAAGTGCACCAACTTGAATAATGCTTTGGCTAACCTGTGGTTTATTTGGTTCATTGTTTTGACGCAGTGCTGCTTTTATTCGCGCTAGTAATGCACGCGGACGCACCGGTTTCATTATGTAGTCGCTTGCGCCAACTTCTAAACCAATAACTTCATCCATCTCTTCATCGCGTGCGGTGAGCATTATAATAGGCGAATTATAAAAGCTACGAAGCTCTCTACATACGCTGATACCATCTTGCCCCGGGAGCATAATATCAAGGAGCACAATATTTGGGTTTAACGTTTTGACCTTGCTAACAACTTCGTCACCACGATGACAAACATGCGTTGTATAGCCTTGCTCTGTTAAATATTCAGCAACCCATTGCGCTAGTGATGCATCGTCTTCAACAAGTAAAATAGTGCCGTAGTTATCCATAAAATATCCCTAATGCGATTGGTATTAAAATAGTCGCCAGCGGCGTTTTTTTTGTCTGTTTTGATAAACCCATTGTAGTTTTACTTCTGCTGTACTGATGACTTTGGATGTATTGCTATCAAATAGTTCAAATGAAATGCTTTGCTGTGAGTCAAAAGCATAATTAAAAGTACCACTTTGTTGCTTTAGCCAACATTGCATAATGTACTTTGAAGTTGCATCGCGTAGGCAGTAATTACCAATGATAGGCTGCTCCCACGTAAGTGTAACATCGGCATAGCAATTACGCCCTTCGCGCAGTGCAACGCAAGTGTCGGGTAGTGCTATGAGTGCTTCAGGGGGGTCCTGCGCTTTAACAGTAAAGGTACTGGGAAAGATCAGTAATACCCAGATCCATCTAAAATACATAACGTAGGCCTACCTTGGCTTTATGTTGATATCCTTGGGAAATAATTGGACTGTCGTCAATTTCTTTTGAAAACCATGTAGTAAGCCAACCGGATAAAAACACCCAATCTTGGCTTATTGGATATTCAGCATGGAACTCAAAGATGATACTAGTACTGGCATTGCTGCTATAAATCGGGCGAAGGCTGGTGGCTTCATCGCTATCAATGCCAAAGTAATAATTTGTAAAGTCAGCAGAGTAGGCGCTTAAACCAACACCAGACCTAAACTCCCAGTTTCGCCATGGCAAAATGTGGGTAAAAAAGCTATTTATAACCCAGCCATTATGGGCACCAGATACGTCATGAAGGTATTCAAAGGAGAATTGTGAATTTTCAAATCGGCGCGAGAGCCTAAGACCAACATCAAAATCGTAATTACGTTTTTTAATACCTTGGAGTTCTTTTATAACACCGTGGTTATAAAACCCGAGGCCTTTTTCGTCAAACCCGGCTTGAGTATTTGTGCCAAGTATATCTAAGCCCCAATCAAATTTATCTATAAGGCTGTAACCAATTACAAGACCACCGCTGAGTTGATTGTGATCAAAATCAAGATAAAATTTATCGTAAGAAACAGCAAGACTTAAATCAAGCTCAACGCCCTTATCGTAAGATTCGATACCGATTAGGTAAGAATCTTCAATATAAAAGCCCGCACCTGCACTCCAATCCCAGGCAAAGCCTTGGGTTGGCTCTAACGTATTGTCTGCATAATAGCGATTACTTGCCATACTTGTGGTGCTAAAAATAAAGCAAAAAAGCAATGTTATGCTAACTAAAGTATGGTTAAGCAAAGTGTTTCTCATCCCTATGGGGCCTAATTATTATTTGTTATTAAGCGTAGTATATTGTTAATTCGTTCCTTTAATCTGTAAAAAAATGTAGTAAGTGTTAGGTCTGTTGAACTTTCAAGGTTAAATTTTCAGCAGCCTGTTTGGTATTTAGGCAAGGCAGAGCCTATGCAGTGTGGCTATTCCCCATAAATGGGCGATAACGTAGCATTAATGCCAAACAGGCGCTGCCCAAAGTGTTTTTCCTAAGGGCTATTTACGCTTTGTTGCTCGGTTTTTACTTATTCTTACATGGATGTAAGCCATTAGAATAACGCAGGAGCAGTTATCGAGCCCACTAGGTTACAAACCGAGCGCCGCGATTAAATAGCCCCTAGTTTGAACAAATTTTAATCCGTAAAGATCAACAGACCCTAATTTACTGAACTTTAATTTTATCGATTAATATACTGCTTAAGTAAAACTGCATCATAGGCGTTAATGCGCTTACTTCTGTTCTGTTACATGGACCACTAAGCTTGGCAAGGCTAGATAACTTTGACAACGTTTTGTACCGAGGAATTTGAATGTCTTTTCCAAGTCTTTCCATGCGGGCTTCATCAGTATTTTGCTGATGGACAAAAGCGACAACCTCAAGCTCATTAGTTATTTTTTGCTCTTCGGTGAAACTATAAACTAGTGGCTCACGATGAAAACTTGCACTATCAATAGAAGATTTAGCAAACCAAACAACATCACCTGATGCTTTGTGTGTGAGGCGCATACTTACTTGTGCAAATATTGCAGCGCATTCCTGAGTTGGGTATTGCTGAGCAATATCTGAATATAATGTAAAAGGGTTCTCAGGTTGCTTTATTGCGTACTTAACATCGTCAGTGAAAGTTAAATCAAGTTGCTGAATAGTTAGTGTGTAGTCGCTGTTATTTTTAGTGGTTACTTTTAGTTGTTTATCGTTAAGTGCTTGGCTAATTTGCGATAAAAGTTTATCGGTTACACTTGCCTTATCGGTAATAATTTTTACAGTTTGGTTTCTAACTACCTTATGTGCAGGAAGTTGAACGGATTTAACTTTTGGGGATGAGTGTTCTGTGGTGTACTCAAGCTGGTAGGTCTGACTTTTTAATGTTGGCTTTAATGGCATAGCCAGTGGCTCGGCCGGCTGCTTTGTAAGAGTACAACCAGTTGATAATATAACAAAAAGTGACACAACTAAAAAACGCATAAGTACTAAACACTCACTAAAAACCAAATAATCGTCGTATTGTACGTTAGTCCAAACAAAACTTCATGATATTATCTACATAGATGTAGTTAAAAAGATAAAATTTATAAAAATGAAGTATCTCAAATCTTTATTGTATAGCCTACCTGCTTTGTGTTTGTTGTTTAGCTCTGTGAGTTATGCAGCAAAAGCAGATCCTGATTGGGATGCATTTGTAAAAAAGTACGGCCGTTATACGCAAAAAAAACTGAAAAATAAAGGTATACCAGGCGCTGCACTTTCGATTGTAAGTACAAATAACTCAGACTACATACATACTATGGGTGTAACTAAAACCCGAAATGGACAAAAAGTAAATAAGCATACCCGGTTTAGGCTCGCGTCTGTTTCTAAAACATTTGCAGGCTCGTTATCTGCTAAATTAGCCAATGAGGGTTTACTTAAATTAGATAAAGCTGTTAGCGATTACATAACTGAGTTCAAAGGGACTGTTTATCAAGATGATTTAAAGGTATTTCACCTTCTAAGTCATGCAAGTGGTTTAGTGCCTAATGCGTACGATAATTTGATAGAGTCTCGTATGGATTACCCCAGTATTGTTGAAAAATTACTTAGTGTTAAACC
Organism: Pseudoalteromonas sp. SG45-2; assembly: GCF_014164115.1. Classification (NCBI taxonomy): domain Bacteria; kingdom Pseudomonadati; phylum Pseudomonadota; class Gammaproteobacteria; order Alteromonadales; family Pseudoalteromonadaceae; genus Pseudoalteromonas; species Pseudoalteromonas sp. SG45-2. The sequence goes on along the minus strand of NZ_JACJEO010000010.1, from coordinate 50,169 downwards.
TATTTGCAAACCAGGCGAATGTTACGGTTATCAAAATGTTATGTTTAGCCTTATAGGTAATGTGATATTACAAAGCAGTGGTAAAAGTTACGCGCAGTGGTTACGAGAAACTATTTTTGCGCCTTTAAAAATGAGTGATGCCAGCTTAGGTTTTGAATCTATGGTTCAGGATGAAAATTACGCATTACCACACGTGCGCGGTACAAAACGTTGGTATAGCGCTAAGCTTAAAAAAAATTATTATAAAGTGGGACCTGCAGCGGGTGTAAACGCAAGCGCAAATGACATGGCCATTTGGTTAAAAGCCCAGCTAGGGCAATACCCTGATGTTTTGTCATTGGATACTCTAGCAAAGCAAACGCGTCCTTATACACATACAAAAAAAGAAATGCATCGCAGGGTGTGGAAAAAACACCTTAATGAGGCTTATTACGGACTAGGTTGGCGGGTTTATAATTACGCTGATGAAACGCTTTACTATCATAGTGGCTGGGTGCAAGGATATAGAAGCGATGTGGTTGTGTTTCCCCACTTAAATGTTGGTTTTAGTTTAATCGTTAATGCTGAAACCGGCGTAATAAATGAATTAACAACTGAATTTATCGACAGGCTATTAGAATACAAACGAGGTAAAAAAATATGAATAAAATAATATTAGCAATCACTTTTTTAGCCTTGTCATTTAATTGTAGTTTGGCATTTGCCGCACCTGACGAGGTATATTTGTTTCGTCATAGCGAAAAGTTAACGGGGAAAAACCCAGCGCTCTCAGAAGAAGGGAAGGCACGTGCAAATAATTTAGTTACTTTGTTTAAAGAACATCAAAATATACATCTTTTTAGCAGCAACTATAAACGCACGTTGCAGACAGCCGCACCTTTGCAGGCACATTTTAATACCAAATTAAATGTGTATAACGCAGGTGAGCTAGGTGATTTAAAAAATGAGTTACTCAAACTAAAGGGTGTAGTTGTTGTTATTGGGCACAGTAATACGACGCCGCAACTGGCTGAACTACTCTCCAATGAAAAAGTGCCAGCTATGAGTGAGACACAATTTACTCAGTATTTTATATTGCATAATAAGCCCAGAAGTAATGGCACTGATTATGATGTAACGCACCATACAATGAGCTTTTAAATTAAAAAGTGTTATATAACAAAAAACCAGCATTAAGCTGGTTTTTTAATTTAAACGTACTAAATCCTTTAAATAGGATTAATTAGTTACGTGGTAAATGTATTTTTTTCTCAACACTTTGACGATAAAGCACAATAGTGTGACCTATCGTTTGTAGCTTAGTCGCACCAGTTTCACGTACGATTGCTTCAAAAATAAGTGCTTTTGTTTCACGATCATCAGTTGGAACTTTAACTTTGATTAATTCGTGAATTTCTAATGCACTTTGAATTTCGACTACTACGCCTTCGGTTAAACCGTTAGAACCTAGTAAAACTACAGGCTTGAGGCTATGTGCCTGACCTTTTAAAAACTGCTTTTGTTTGTTTGATAATGTCATGTTTATACAAATTTTGCTGAATATGGCTTGAATTAAGGGTATTCTAACGCCATCTAGAGAATATTACTAATTAGTTGCGTGTTAATTTATGACAAATAAAAAACAGTCAGCCAGTTCACAGCGATGGCTGAAAGAACATTTTGATGATAAATATGTTCAAGAAGCGCAAAAAAAAGGCTGGCGTTCACGAGCGGTTTTTAAATTAGATGAAGTACAAAATAGAGATAAGTTACTTCGCCCTGGTATGACCGTTGTTGATTTAGGAGCAGCTCCAGGAAGCTGGTCACAGTATTTGGCAGAAAAAGTAGGTGACAAAGGTCAAGTAATTGCCTGTGACATATTACCTATGGACTCACTTGCGGGTGTTGACTTTTTACAAGGTGACTTTCGTGAAGAAGCTGTGTTAAATGCGTTGCTAAAACGTATTGATGGTAAAAATGTTGATGTGGTACTCTCTGACATGGCACCAAATATGAGTGGTAATAACTCAGTAGATCAAGCGGGTAGTATGTATTTGGTAGAACTTGCGCTGGATATGTGTAGTCAAGTACTAAAGAAAAATGGCGCATTTATTGTTAAGGTTTTCCAAGGTGAAGGCTTTGATCAATACTTGCAAGATGTACGTAATAGTTTTAAAGCAGTGAAAATACGCAAACCTGATGCCTCACGTGCCCGTTCTCGGGAAGTATATATAGTAGCGACTGGATACAAACTGTAGTACAGTTGCTTGGCGTTTAGTTGAATTTAAATTAATTGGATACAAGAGGTTAACCCCTTGAGCGATATGGCGAAAAATTTAATACTATGGCTGGTGATTGCAGTTGTGCTGATGTCAGTCTTTCAGAGCTTTAATGGTGGCGAGCAAGTTGATCGTCAAACAAGTTACACTCAATTTGTTAAAGATGTCCGCAGTGGCTCTTTACAAGAAGTTATTATCGACCGCGGTACAGGAAATATTACTGGTACTAAGAGCAGTGGTGAGCGTTTTCAAACAACGATGCCAATGTACGATGAAGACTTAATAAATGATTTACTTAAAAATGATGTAAATGTGAAGGGTGTACAACCTGAAGAACAATCATTCTTAGCAAGTATATTTATTTCTTGGTTCCCGATGATACTGCTTATAGGTGTATGGATATTCTTCATGCGTCAAATGCAAGGCGGTGGCGGTAAAGGCGCTATGTCATTTGGTAAGAGTAAAGCCCGTTTAATGAGCGAAGATCAAATTAAAACCACGTTTGCAGATGTTGCTGGTTGTGATGAAGCGAAAGAAGATGTTACCGAATTGGTAGACTTTTTACGTGACCCTTCTAAGTTTCAAAAGCTTGGCGGTAGTATTCCTAAGGGCGTACTAATGGTTGGTCCTCCTGGTACTGGTAAAACGTTACTTGCAAAGGCTGTTGCGGGTGAAGCGAAAGTACCGTTTTTTACAATTTCTGGTTCAGATTTTGTTGAAATGTTTGTCGGTGTTGGTGCGTCACGTGTACGTGATATGTTTGAACAAGCTAAAAAAGCGGCACCTTGTATTATCTTTATAGATGAGATTGATGCGGTTGGTCGTAAACGTGGCGCAGGTATGGGCGGCGGTAACGATGAACGTGAGCAAACACTCAACCAAATGCTAGTAGAAATGGATGGTTTTGGTGGTAACGAAGGTATTATCGTTATTGCGGCAACTAACCGACCAGATGTTCTAGACCCTGCATTACTTCGTCCAGGTCGTTTTGACCGTCAAGTAGAAGTAGGTTTACCTGATATACGTGGTCGTGAGCAAATACTTAAAGTACACATGCGTAAAGTGCCATTAGGCGATAACGTAGAAGCGGCTCTTATAGCACGTGGAACACCTGGTTTTTCTGGCGCTGATTTAGCGAACTTAGTAAACGAAGCTGCACTTTATGCTGCACGTGGTAATAAACGTGTTGTAAGTATGGCTGAATTTGACGCTGCTAAAGATAAAATCATGATGGGCGCAGAGCGCAAAACCATGGTGATGAGCGAGCAAGAAAAAGAAATGACAGCATATCACGAAGCAGGCCACGCAATTGTGGGCCGTATGGTTCCTGAACATGATCCAGTTTACAAAGTTTCTATTATTCCACGTGGCCGTGCGCTAGGTGTAACAATGTACTTGCCTGAACAAGACCGTGTTAGTCATTCAAAAGAACTTTTAGAATCAATGATTTCAAGCCTTTATGGTGGCCGTATTGCTGAAGCGCTTATTTATGGTGCTGACAAAGTAACAACGGGTGCAAGTAACGATATTGAGCGCGCAACTGATATTGCACGTAAAATGGTTACACATTGGGGTTTAAGTGAAAAGCTAGGTCCATTGCTTTACGCTGAAGATCAAAACGAGATGTATATGGGTGGTGGCGGAAGCCGTGCATCTAGTATGTCGGATGATACTGCTAAAATAATTGATGCTGAAGTACGCTTGTTTTCAGATCGTAACTACCAAAGAGCAGAAGAAATATTAAAAGAAAATATTGATATTCTTCACTCAATGAAAGACGCGTTAATGAAATACGAAACAATCGACGCTAAGCAAATTGATGATTTAATGGCGCGCCAACCAGTGCGTGAGCCGCGCGATGCTCATGACCGCCATGAAGCTAAGCCGGTAAAAGAGCAAGAACCTCAAGAGCCAGTGCTTGATGAAAGTCAAAAAGCGGATGATTCATCGAAAAAAGATGAAACAAACCTTGATGATAAAGCTGAATAATCGTTAAAATAGTTAGTGAAAGCCCCGAATTTCGGGGCTTTTTTGTATCAGCTATTTAGAAAAAGAATAAAGGTTGGCAATGACTAATATATTAAAGCTTCCCAGAGGACGTACGCTCAATATTGAAAAGCCTGTTATTATGGGAATATTGAATGTAACGCCAGACTCATTTTCTGACGGCGGGCAGTTTTTAGACCCCAAAATAGCGCTAAAGCGCGCAATGCAATTGTTAGGGGATGGTGCGCAAATTTTAGACATTGGGGGAGAGTCTACCCGCCCCGGCGCGCCAGATGTGAGTTTGAAAGATGAACTAGCCCGAGTAATTCCTGCTATTAAAGCGATACGTGAGTACAGTGATTGCGTTATTTCAATTGATACCAGTAAAGCACAAGTAATGGAGCAAGCAATACTCGCTGGGGCAGATATAGTCAATGATGTAAGAGCTCTACAAGAAATAAACGCCTTAGAAACGGTTGCGCAGTATGAAGATGTAGCAATTTGTTTAATGCATATGCAAGGGCAACCCCGCAGCATGCAGTGCGCACCTCATTACGACAATCTGTTTGCAGATATAAATATGTTTTTTAGTGAACGTATTAAAGCATGTGAAACAGCAGGGATTAAGTTTGAGCGACTTATTCTAGACCCTGGTTTTGGATTTGGAAAAACACTTAGCCATAACTATCAAATATTGGCTAAGTTTGATGATTTTAACAAGTTAGGTTTGCCATTATTGGCCGGATTATCTCGTAAGTCGATGATAGGTAATCTATTAAATAGAGAAACAAATGAGCGATTAGCGGGCAGCTTAGCGGGTGCGTTAATCGCGGCGCAAAATGGCGCAAAAATTATTCGTGTACATGACGTTAAAGAAACCGCAGACGTACTTGGTGTATATCAAGCCTGCGAGAAAGGAATTGCATAATGAAAGAAAGAAAATATTTTGGTACTGATGGCGTACGTGGTCTAGTAGGAACGCCACCTATTAACCCTGAGTTTGCAATGAAGTTGGGTTGGGCTGCAGGGCGCGTATTATCTCAAAGTGGTACTAAAAAAGTCATTATAGGTAAAGATACGCGTATTTCTGGCTACATGCTTGAAACTGCACTTGAGGCTGGTTTAATTGCCGCTGGTATTGATGTTGTATTACTGGGTCCAATGCCGACACCTGCAGTTGCGTATTTAGCGCAAACATTTCGTGCAGAGGCAGGTATAGTAATTAGTGCCTCACATAACCCTTATTACGATAACGGTATTAAGTTTTTCAATGGGCAGGGTCTAAAGCTTGACGATGAAGTAGAGCTTCAAATTGAAGCGATGCTTGATGAGCAAATGACATGTGTTGCTTCAGATAAACTAGGTAAAGCTTCGCGTTTAGTTAGTGCAGACGGCCGTTATATAGAGTTTTGTAAGAGCCAGTTCCCCCAAGGGTTATCTTTAGAAGGGCTTAAAATTGTTGTCGATTGCGCAAATGGCGCTACATACCATATAGCTCCTTCTGTCATGCGCGAACTTGGCGCTGAAGTTATAACACATGCATGCGAGCCTAATGGCGTTAATATAAATCATGAATGTGGCGCTACTCATGTAGATACCCTTAAACGCAAAGTGCTTGAATTTAAAGCTGACGTAGGTATTGCATACGATGGGGATGGCGATCGTGTAATGATGGTTGATCATAATGGTCGTGTATTTGATGGTGACGATTTAGTTTATATTATTGCTTGCCAAGCTGCCGAAGATGATATGTTGGGTGGAGGTGTAGTTGGCACTGTAATGTCTAACATGGGTCTTGAAAATGCTTTAAAAGCAAAAGGTATCGAGTTTGCTCGCAGTAAAGTGGGTGACCGCTATGTAATGGAATTACTACAGCAAAAAGGCTGGAAAATTGGCGGTGAAAGCTCAGGCCATGTATTAAATTTAGATTTAATTAGCACGGGTGATGGCATTATATCAAGTTTGCAAGTACTTGCAGCTATGGTTGCACAAAACCGTACACTACAAGATTTGGGTGCTGGTTTTACTAAATATCCAATGAAAATGATTAACGTGCGCTATACCGCTGGAACAGATCCGACAAAAGCGCCAGAGGTACTTTCAGCTGTAGCAGAAGTTGAGCTTGCTTTAGGCGACAAAGGCCGAGTTTTACTGCGCAAATCAGGCACAGAACCTGTTGTTCGTGTTATGGTTGAAGCCGAGCAAGAAAAAATTGTAATAGACAGCGCTCAAAAAATTGCAGCTGTTGTAGAATCTATGAGCAAACAGACTGATTAATAACAATAACCTCTTGTAACTTTGGGCGAGAAAAGTTAATATCTCGCCCGCTTTCTAATGTGGAGTGGAAAATGGCAATACGCAAGGCGATGGTCGCAGGCAACTGGAAAATGAATGGTTCGTTAGAGCTAGTTAAACAAATGTCTGATGCTATTAACGATGTAAAATCACAAGAGATGGACATTGTTTTATTTCCTCCATTCCCACTTGTACCTGCGATGATAGCTAGTGGTGTTTCTACAGGTGCTCAAACTGTTTCTGAAAATACACCTGGTGCGTTTACCGGTGAAGTAGACGGACAGCTTCTAAAAGACTTAGGTGCAACTTACGTACTCGTTGGTCACTCTGAACGCCGCAGTATTTATAACGAAAGTAATGAAACTGTCGCTGAAAAGTTTGCTAGAGCACAAGAAGTTGGGTTAACACCAATCTTATGTGTTGGCGAAAGTGAAAGTGAGCAAGAAAACGGTCAAACCGAACAAGTAGTTGCTGCACAAATTGATGCAGTAATTGAAAAATTAGGTGTAGCAGCACTGAAAGATTCTGTGATAGCATACGAGCCCGTTTGGGCCATAGGCACAGGTAAGACTGCATCGCCAGAGCAGGCACAAACTGTTCATAAATTTATCCGTGATAAAATTGCTGCACTTGATAGCACTTTAGCACAAGGGCTTTCCATCTTATATGGTGGTAGCGTTAATGAAAAAAATAGCGAATTATTATTTGCACAAACAGATATAGATGGCGGCTTAATTGGCGGCGCAAGTCTAAAAGCAGAATCTTTTTCTGCAATCTGTAACAGTGCAAAAGGGACTGTATAAGATGTACGAAATTTTATTAGTAGTTTATTTAGTTGTGGCTTTAGCTCTAGTTGGAATGGTTTTAATTCAACAAGGTAAAGGCGCAGATATGGGTTCTTCATTTGGTGCTGGTGCTTCAGGCACGGTTTTTGGTTCGTCTGGTGCTGGTAACTTTATGACAAAAACAACCACAAGCTTAGCAACAGTATTTTTTGTTTTAAGCATTGTGCTAGGTAACCTAACTGCAGGTCAAATTAAAAAGACTGACGAGTGGGAAAACCTAGAAGCAGCTCCTGCAGTAGAAACTGTCGTTCCTGTTGAAGAAGATGTTCCGGTAACACCTACGAAAGAGCAAAGCTCTGACGTACCGAACTAATTTAGCGTAATGCTATCGTTAAACGATTTATACTCCTCAAATAAATCATATGTTTAACAAATAAGCGAAAGCTTAAAAATGCGGATGTGGTGGAATTGGTAGACACGCCACCTTGAGGGGGTGGTGCTTTCGGGCGTGGGGGTTCAAGTCCCCCCATCCGCACCAAATTTAGAAACCAGTAACAGAAATGTTACTGGTTTTTTTGTGCCTGCGATTTAAATTGAATGTTATTTGTACTTTCTTTTTTTAAAGGGCAATTAGTTATGTAGAATTTTGAATTGTTTGTAAAAAAAACTAGAAATTTTACAAATTTAGTTAACACTTATGAGTAATAAGCCGATAATAGATTTAGACAATAAAATAAGGTATTCACAATGGCTTCAGGCTTCACTTTTCAAAATCTCAGCATAAGTAAAAAAATACATGCGATTACGAGTATTGCTGTCGTTGCATTTTTAGTGATTGTTCTGATCAACTATTTTGCTATGAATGATAATAGAATTGCACTTGATGAAATGGAAAAATCATCCTACAAAGTTGTTAAGTTAACATCTGCTAATGTTGGCATTTTAGAGAAGCTGGACGAACTTTACACCCAAGCCGTAACATTTGGTGAGCAAGATTTAGTCGAGAAAGCATCTGACACATACAAGCAACTTGAGTTGAATATTATTGCGATAGAAAAAATAAATGCCTCTTACATTCACAGTGACACTAAAGAGCAGCTCGCAAATTACGAAAAAATATCAGCGACTATCGCAAATGGCATGGTAAATGGAACAGCAGATTTTAGTAAAATTCAACAACAAGCACAGAGGAAAACAGCGCTTTATAACGATGTCCTAGAAAAGTTTAAGGCAGCACAAGTCAAAGCTGACGATCGTTTTTTTGAACTTGTTGCAAGCACAAAGGACCGCTCTGATTACGCCCTTACGTTAATGTTAGTTGTTTCTATTGTATCGCTTATTTTATTGCTCTTTATGGCTATTTGGATAGCTAAGCGAATTGCTTCTTCGGCAAGTGATGCGGCAAATAATTTAAGCTTATTAGCAAGCGGTAAAGGCTCGCTAAGCACTAAATTGACAGTTAACTCTGAAGATGAAATAGGTCAAGTATCTATAAACTTCAACTCTTTTATTGGCATATTGAAAAAAACGGTGTTAGAAATTATCGCGGTTTGCGAACCGTTAATGGAAAACTCTACTCGCTTAGTGCAGGGGATGGAACAAGCGGAGCGTGCAACGACTAAACAAACCACTGATGCTGAGATTGTAAAGCAATCGATGGAAGAGATGAAACAGAGTGTAGGAGATATCTCTCAATCAGCTGCAAGTGCTTCTCATGCAGCGCAAACGGCAGAGAAAGAAGTTGAGCAAAGTCGAACTCAAGTACAAACATCAGTAACCGCTTCTCGTACGTTAAGTGATGAGATTAATCACGCTGCTACAACTATCAATAAATTAGCAGACGATACAAAAAATGTGTCGCAAATATTAAATGTTATTACATCAATAGCGGAGCAAACAAATTTACTTGCACTTAATGCTGCCATTGAGGCTGCCCGTGCTGGTGAGCATGGCCGAGGCTTTGCTGTTGTTGCTGATGAAGTTAGAGAGCTTGCATCGCGAACTGCTCACTCTACAAATGAGATTCGAGAGCTGTTGACTACTTTAACTGAAGCGGCTAACGAATCAGTTACTGCAATGACGACTGCAAGAGATATGGCTACAGATAATGCAACTGCAGCAGAAAAAACGGGTATTTCTATAGAGAAAATTGCAGAGCAAATGTTAGAAATAAATGGAATGAACTCACAAATTGCTGCTGCCACAGAAGAGCAAACATCAGTTGCTGCTATGGTTGTAGAAAACGTGACAAATATGCACGTATCATTTGAAGATACAATGGACTCGCTAACGGCTGTGAGGGATGTAGCTAAAAACCTTCATTACCTTTCAGATAACCTATTAGATGCCACGGCTAAATTTAAAATTGAGTAACGTAGCTAAATCAATTCGAAGTAATGCTTATTCAATTTGAGAGGGCAGATCAGACGCTAGCTGTGTTAAAATTTCTATTGAACAGTTTTTCTCCCTCAAAATATCTTACTTAATCGAGCGAATTGTTATTAAAGTTAAGTTATAAAAAAACCACCGATTAGGTGGTTTTTTTAATTTAATAATAGCAATTAAAAGGTAGCAATCACTTTAACTTTGTCAGTTGCTTTACTGCTATCTATATAGCCGATTGAATCACCATTAGCGGCAACAAAGTCAATGACAGCTTGATCTGAATCAAACTTTTCAGGCGGTGTTCCTTTACCTGTAAAAACAAGTTTTGACCAATAGGCATTTAATTGGCTGCTCGATTTACCTACCACTTTAGAATTGAATTCATCAGCAATAGCGGTACCGTTTTGAGTTGCTGGGTTGACCTTATTGCCGTTATCAAACGACTTGGCCTTTCCTAAGTAAATTTTCTTAATAGTCTCTGCATCAAGTGCATTTGCATTACCAGGATTTACAATTACTGCAACTTCAGCCAAAGCACCGAAAGAACATAATGAAAGCGCACTAGCGAGGATTAATTTTTTCATATTCCGCTCCAATTAAAATACTAAATCAACACCAACGGCTACTACATCCGTTTCAGTGTCAGTGATGTCATCATCAAATCGACTGAAGTCAATTTTAAATGCAGCAGAAGGGTGGAAGTCATAACGTGCGCCAATTGTGTATACGTTACTCTCTGCACGCATGCTCTCTAGGGCAAAGTTCACTGTAGTATTTAATAAAGGAATTGATTCAAGAGTATTAAAACGTGATGAATCATGTTTATCATCATTTTTTTCATAGGTGAAGTGAACAATAACATCGTCTATACGATAACCGGCAGAGGCATAGTATTGTGATTGTTCAGCCAAAATACTTCCCTCTACTTCAAACTGTGTATATTCAGCATCAAATAAGAAGTTATCATAGTCAATAGAGAAGCCAATACCAACAAAAGTTGTTTCATCTTCGTCAGTAGTAAGATCATTTGCTGTGCTCGTTAAACCGTTAGTATTAAGTACTTCAACAAGTCCAATTAAACCGCTGTCATTAGATGAAATGCTTGTGTCGGCAACAATATATGCAGCTCGTGCACTGAACCAGTCGTATGATAGGCTCCAGTTTATACCGCCTAAATTATTTAACTCAGCAGGTAAGCTATCTCCAAATACATCTATATCGCCATCAAAAGCGCCATAAAACCCTTGCAAAGTAGAGTCCCAATCTCCTAATTGATTGTTGTAAACAACACTCAAGCCTTCATAAGTCGAAAATGGGATACCGTATACTGAGCGAGGTGGACGTACCCAGCGATAAGCATAGCCAACATCCAAGAAATCTGAGTATTTATAGAAAGGAACACGCATTTTACCAGCGCTAAATTGCAGTTCATCGCTGTATTCATAAGTAACATATGCCCATTCGAATGTGGCGTCAAAGTCGTCCTCTCCACGCGCAATAATTTGAGCCGTAGCCGTTAGCTTCTCTTGAAGATCAGCAGATAGTTGTAAAGCGAACTTACTCTCATTTTTAAATGAGATATCATCGTCATATCCGTATAAGGTTTGATCACTGTCTAGGCTTTTACCACCCACTATAGATGCAAAACCATTAATACGTACTTCAGCGCTTGCATAGCTAGATGCAAGTACAGCACATACAGCTACTGCTACAGATAGCTTTTTCATATGTATTTCCTATTTGTTATTTAGATGTTGATTTCTTTATTATTATAGGTCCATAACTTCTATTTATCTAATAATTAGAATAGTTTAAGTTTTTTATTTTAATTTTAATTTTAATTTTAATTAGTATTATTGTTTCTTTTTATAAATTAGATGCAAATATTTTATGTTTAAAAATGTTTAGTGCCAGATTTGGGTCTCTAAATATGTGGGTAGTAACTTTTTTATTTTTGCTTATAACTTTTGAAGGTAACTGATAAGTCGTAAGTATTGTATTTGTTGCTTCATAGAACCTTTAATCTTCCACTCTATAGATTTAGAGTAAACTATTTAGTTTAAATGTTTATATTTTTATATATCTCCCGTAGTTGAAATTATCAATAAGTAAAGCTAGTCATAAGCAAATAACAACTTTCTAAACGGCAAATTTATCATAGTATCAGTCCTGTCCTAGCGAGGTCGGTCAAAGGAGATGGCGCGGATGAAGAAGGTAATATGGTTTTTATTATGTTTCTTTGCAATGAATGCATACAGTAACGATGAAGTAAGTTTAACTTTGGTAGGTTATATCTCACCAGTGTGCGGCTTTACTACACAAAATAATAACCTTCACTTTTCTTCAGATGGCCTCGCGAGTACAAAGCTAGTGATTAATTGCAATTCACCTATGCGAGTATCAATGCAATCTGAAAATGGTGGCCTGCGCCATCAGCAAAGTACTCAAATAAATGCTTATAACCTGAATTGGTCAATAGAGGGCGTTTCAAGCGAAGTTTCTGCAACGGCACTTGAACTTAAATCTATCTACAATTTTGATGTTGATGAGATTCTATTTAACAGCGTAGCTAAATTACAACTAAAACTAGATAAGCCTTTAATTTATGCAGGTAGTTACCAGGATGTGCTCCGCATAGAAATGACACCATCGGTTGTATCTGGTGGAGTTTGGTAAAACACTAACTATTAATTAAAACAAATATGTCACATGGATAAGGAATATTAAAATGAAAAAGTTAATCGTGTTATCAGCAATCGCAACTCTAACATCTGGCGCAGCATTTGCTGAAAATCTAAATGTAGGTGGCGCAGTGTCATCGGTTTGTGGGGTGAGCAACATTAACACTACACAATTCTTTCAAACATTGTCAGAAGGTGCTACTAAAAATGTAGGCTTTGATTTGCAGTGTAATGATGTTGATGGTGCAACAATGTCATTAACAACATCTGAAGGGCACTTACAAAATGCTGACCATGAAGATCGTGGTGTCGGCTATACTGCCAAGTTAACTGCAGATACATTTGATTTTACGCTTTCTGCTGAGAATGGCCAAAATGATCAGTCAGAATCGCAAAGTCGTCCTGGTTCACCAACCCTTGCCGCCGGTGGCGTAGCTGGAAATATATTACTAACTGTAACACAAGCACCAGTTTATGCAGGTACTTACGCTGATACACTTATGTTGGCAATAACAGCTAACTAAGCAGCATAGTAAAAGGCAGTAGCTACTGCCTTTTACTTCATTAAGAGGGATTTTATATGCGTTATATATTTCTAATTATAGTGTTGTTAACTTCATATTCTACAGGGGCTTTTCAAGTTAAACCAATGGTCGCGGAGCTAGAGTCTTCAGGTAGCCAATCACAGCAAACCATTCGTATATCAAACCCTTCAGACAGTCCTTTAACTATTGAGATATCTGCGTTTGATTTACTAATTGACCCTAATGGCGATGAAACATTAAAAGCAAACGACGATGACTTTTTAATTATTCCGATGACTACGATTATTCCGTCTGGGCAAAGTCAATCAGTAATTGTTCGATATATTGGGGAACCAATATTAGAAAACTCAAAAGCGTACCGTGTAGCCATTGATCAGGCATCTGTTGATTTAGAAAAGGCGGGGCAATCAGGCGTAGGTATGTCAGTTAGCTTTAGAACTTTGTTTAATGTAGTTCCCAAAGGTGCGGAGGCAAAATTATTAATTAAAAATAAACGTCAAGTAGATACAGAAACATGGAGTGTACTACTAGAGAATACTGGTAATAAATATATCCGTTTATCTCAGGCACAGTGGCTTATTAAAGGTGATGAACAACAGCTATTATTAGAAGGGGCTGAATTGAGTAAAGCATTGACTGGAAAGATTTTATTACCTAAATCTAGCCGTGAGGTTTCAATAAAAATTCCTACAAGGTTTAATGCAGCAAGCAGTGATCTAGAGGTCAATTTTTAATGCTGCGGATATGCAGTTACTTTTTTATATATGTAAGTGTAATGACACCTGTTTTTGCTGTGGAAGTAACGCCTATGGTGGTTACTTTCTCTCCTGATAGTCGTTCAAATAATGCTTCTAGCTTGGTTCATAATCAATTACCAAGAGACATTGCTTTTGATATCCAAATTTACGAAATTGACTTTTCTCAAGGCACGCCTAAATTAATTTCTTTAGATGATTCCCCATTGTGGGTTTTTCCTCCATCACTATTTTTGCAACCAGGGCAAAGCCAACAGTTGCAATTTAGATGGTTAGATAAAAAACTTCCTAGTACAGATAAAAGCTATCAAGTTAGCTTGATTGAGCAGCCCATTGTAAACCAGTCTATAGATAAACAGTCACAACTAACAATGCTGTTAAATGTAAATTTAATTGTTCATTTAGACCAGCCTAGATTAGTTCCTAAACTGACTATAAAAGAGCCTCACGTTGAAGATGGCTTTATTGTCACTGAAGTATTAAATGAAGGAAAAGGGGCAGGACGATTAAGTGATTATGAAATAAAAATTACTAAAAATAAAACTCTAAGCGATCGAATTTTAAAAGATCAATTAAAAGCAAACGGATACGATGTTTTTTTTGCTCCTAATAGCACCAGTGTTATAAAAGTCCCAATTCCGCAATCGTTACAGAGAGGAAGCTTAAATCATTTACGTTTAGTGCTGGCTCGCTAGTTATGCGAGTTCTATTATGTATATTTTTATTGAGCTTTACTCAATTATGTTATTCAAAAATTAACCCGTCTAAAAGAACCATCGAACTTAGCGTTGAGGCAGAACTGAATAAAAATGCTATTGGCAAAATAACTCTTGCAGTTGATCCAAATGATAATTTATCTCTTAAATGGAGTGAAATTAAAGTTTCGTTTGAACGACTTTTATTTTCAGAGGACTTTGATTCTTTAGAGTCTAAGGTTAATAAAAATATTATTGATACAAAAGCATTAGAGTTATTTGGATATAATATTTCATTCGATATGAGTGATTTTAGCTTAGCAATATCAGTACCTCTTACACTGACTCGCCCTCAACAACTAAGTTTAAAATCAGATTCGAGGAATTTAACAGCATCTGCACCGGCTAAACTGAGTGGATTTTTTAATGCTTATTCAAGTTATTTGTATCAGCAAGATAAAGGCGAGAATACAACAGATGACCTCTTAGCTATTCGCTCTGAAATGGTAGTGAGTTGGGAAGGGTGGGTTTTAGAAAACGAAGTGGAGTATTTATCTGAAGTAGCTCCTACTTCATCAAATATTAGGCGCTTAGGTACTCGTGTAATGCATGACCTACCGCTTAGTGGGCTTCGGATATCCATTGGTGATAATTATAGTTCAGGTAGTTACTTTCAATCAACGGCACGGGTACTAGGTATGTCGCTTTCACATGATTTTTCGCTAGTTTCTGACAGGCCTATTAGACCCAGCGCTTCACGTAGTTTTACCTTGGAGAGTCCATCCTCTGTTGAGGTATTAGTTGGCGAGCGGATAGTACAAAAACTTAATTTAGCCGCAGGTATATATTCTCTTGATGATATTCCCCTTAATGAAGGAAGCAATAATATTACTTTGAGGATTACTGATATAGCAGGAGTAGTCCGTTTTGTTGATTTTGATGTAACGACCGGTTTAGATCTTTTTGCTCAAGGGCAACTGGAATATGAGTTTCATTTAGGCGTTCCTTCACGCTTAGGTAGTGAGCTAGATTATGATTACGACGAGCCACTAGCTAGCTTTTATCTTGATTATGGCATTACACCTAGCTGGACAGCCGGTGCGGCAGTACAAGGTGATGAGTATTCTCAGCAGATTGGTTTTAAAAATATTTATGCAGCTACAGTTGGACAAATTGCGTTTGAAAATGCGATAAGTTTCAATGAAAAAACAGGTCATGCTTATCGCATTGTTTATAGTAACTATAGAAATCATAGTGATAATAACACTGACATTACGGTGGGTTATGAATACTCATCAAGATATTTTACAGGTCTTGGCTATCGACCTGATTCTCAATCTAGTTCTCACTTAAGAGAGCATTATATTCAGGCTAATTATAGTTTTTTTTGGGGAGAGAATACGCAAACATCTTTTTTTACAAGTTTATCAAGGTCATATGATGAAGCTCAATTTGATAAATCAGTTGGAGTTAGTTTTTCTGGTGAGATCGATAATAGCCAATGGAGATATAGTTTAGGTGGGCAATGGGAGGGTCTCGCTGAAGAAAGTCAATGGGATGTAAGGTTGTCTGTCACTTATAAGTTTTCTAATACTCGGCGGGCTAAATTATCTCATCAATCTAGGCAGGATAAAACACGCTTAGAATTCTCTCAAGATAGTAATCAGCGCTATGTTGGAGCTTTGAATATAAGAGCTGGGCTTGAAAAAAATGATCAAAATGAAGCTGTTTTTGATTTAAATACTCAATATAACGCGAATCGTTTTGTTATGAACTTTGATCATGGGAGTTTTTACGAGCAGTTTAATGAGGCCTCAGCTTACCATCAGAGCCGATTAAGCTTGGCATCAAGCATAGCATTTGCAGATAAGAGTTGGGCTGTTGGGAAACCCATATACGATAGCTTTGCTTTGATAGAACCCCACTCTAGCCTTAGAGGAAAAAAGATCACCTTGGGACAATATGAGGATAACTATAGGGCTGATAATGAAGACTTCGAAACTATTTTATTAAACGATATTAGTTCATATGCCTCAACCAACGTTACAGTCGATATTGATAACTTAGAGCCGGGGTATGATATTGGTTCTGGCATAATTACCCTTTACTCACCTTATCGAACAGGTCATGCAATCACAATAGGGACTGCTGCAAACATATCAGTGATTGCGACTTTGTATGATCAACAGAAAAAACCCTTATCATTACAAGTTGGTACTGCAATTTGTATCGATAAAAACAGCCAAAAAGAGCATACATTTTTTACAAATAAAAAAGGACGATTTGCATTAACAGGTTTAACCGCCTGTAATTATAAAATTACACTTAAGAATGCAGAAAAGTCACATTTTACGATTCAAGTATCTGAAGGTGAGCAATTACAGCGCAAAGGAGCTATTTATGTACAATAAAAAAGTAAGTTTATTATTGGGTGGTTTAGCACTCTTTATTTTTACGCCCTTAATTCATGCGCAATGCGCCGCTAGGTTCGATAAGATTGAACATATTTATGATGATTTTGAAAGCTACCATGCCTTACAGCAAGTAGACTCTAAGAAAGAGCTACGGATAAGCGTCACTAATGATGAAAGCTGTCAATTAGAACTCGTGCTAACAAGTGAGAATCAAGCTCAGCTAAAAGGGCAATTTCAAAGTATTCCTTACGAGATGCAGAGTATACAAAGTAAGTTAGTCAGCACATCAACTTTAAAGTTAAACTTTACTGATTCTTCGACGATATTGACATTAGTCCTACCGTCAGGAACACCAATTAAAGCAGGTATATACTCAGATAGGCTCCAAATGAAATTATATGATCAGGGGAGTAAGTTATTAGATGAGCGAGAATATAGTATTCAAGAAAATATTGCCCCTAGGACAAGTCTTTCTGTACTTGGGTATAATACATTTTCAAATACTATCAATTTGGGAGAACTAATTCCGAGTAAGGAATACACTATGTTACCTAGTTTACAAGTCGTTACTAATTCAGATGTTCAATTGTCTGTAAGTTCAGATAATAATGGGAAATTAATACATAGTCTCTATAGAGACAAATATGCAATTAATTACAGTCTAGATCTGGCTGGAAGTTGGCTTCAACTAGATAACTTATCACAACATAAATTTACATACTCAGGACAAACCGTTTATCTATTACCTTTAAAAATTCAATTAAATGATTTCGAAAGGCAAGCTGCCGGTGAGTATTCAGATACAATCAGGTTTCAAATAAGCCCGCTTAACTATTAATTTTATTTAAGTTTTTTTGACACCAAAGCAATGCTTGTTGCTTGTTTTTTACAGCGATTTTTTGATACACCTTGTGTAAATGTACACGAACTGTAGCTTCACTGATAAATAAAGTGTCTGCAATTGCGCTTGAATGTAAGCCAGAAAATAACAAGTTTAATACTTTCATTTCTTTGCAGGTTAAGTTATTTGATTGCAGCGCAGTTTGTTGTTCACTCGCTAGCATTTGTCTCATCCAACCATCAGTTACCGCACGTGGAAACCAAAGTTTTCCTTGTTCTATTGCTTGTAATCCTTGCTGCAGTAGTACTTCGTCAGTGCCTTCATAAAACAAACCTTTTAAATTAGGCCACTCTTTTAATGCCAAAACATCACCGTCTTTGGGCACGTCAAAAATAACGAGGCCTTGATGACCGTTTTCTAGCATAAACTGATTTATAAGTTCATGGTTTGTAATAACATTTAAAGCTTGATAATTAACAAGTAGGACGTTGAAGTCAGCTGCAACACAAAAAAGTGATGTGTAATTTGGGCTGGTGAAGCATGTGGGGCTTTTATTGGCTGTATTTTCAATATTCATAATATTCTATCCATAGACTACATTTTAGCACTATATTCTTATTTTTAGTTAATTTCAATGATACCTGAATGTATTTTAGCTCTTTTTTTATACACTAAAGTACATGTATGAGTATGTTTTATGCGCTCTTTAAAGTAGTATTTATGAGATTTTTTGTTTTAAAACAGTTCATTAGTGAGGTAAATATTAGAGGGGTTTATTTATGATAATTCATCTAAAGCTAACAATGCTTAAATTACTGTCATTTTCTATGAATTTATTTAAATAATTTATACATTTATTCACAATAATGTCATATAATACCTGTCCAGAGGAAAGATGCTATTTAGCGTCTTTTTTTATGCCTAAAATTTATATTATCAATATAAAAGCATAACAAAAATCACACGGTATCCTTTGGAGAATATTTTGAAACTACGCACACTCTCACAGTTAAGCCTAGCAATTGTCGCTGCACTATCTACCTCAGTAAATGCTGAAGAAGCTAAAACAACCGCAAAACAAGACGCGTTTGAAAAAATCGAAGTCACAGCTCGTAAACGTACAGAGAGCTTATTTGAATCTCCAACCGCTATCACATCAATTGGGGCGAACCTAATTGATAAAGCCAATATGAGTAATCTTGAAGATATTGGTAAATATGTTCCAAACTTAAACATCACCCGTTACGGTGTTGGTAATGCAGCACATGCGTCTGTGTTCATTCGTGGTATTGGTCTGCAAGATCACATAATAACTACTGATCCAGGTGTAGGCGTATACTTAGATGGCGTTTATTTAGGTCGTCAAATGGGTTCTAATTTATCATTACCTAATGTTGAGCGTGTTGAAGTGCTTCGTGGTCCACAAGGTACTTTATATGGTCGTAATACATTAGGTGGCGCTGTAAATGTAATTACAAAGCAACCTGGTGATGAAGGTATTGTAACTACTTCAGCTAAGCTGGGAAGTCGTGGACGTATTGCTGGTGATGTTTATTTTAATAACTCACTAAACGATGAACTAAGCATGTCTGCGAGTGCATCTTACAAAACACGTGATGGTGTTGGTGAAGCTGTTAATTTAGCAAATCCAGAGAAAGAAATTGGTGAGGAAGAGGAATTCAGTGGTCGTGTAGCCCTTAAATGGCAAGCGAACAGCGATTTAGCATTCACTTTTGCTTTAGATGGAGTTGATAACGAGTCAGGTCAATCGCCTTACACAATTGAATTAACTGACCCGCTAGATGCAAACGATGTGTTTAATGGCGACTTCCCATTATTGACTCAAGATTTAATTCCATCAGACCCTGATGATTTAGGTACAACCGTTGCAGGTATTGAATCAACTTCTTACTCAGGTTGGGGCACATCGTTCTCGGCTGATTGGGCAATTAACGATACTTATACTACTAAGTTTATCTCAAGCTACCGTACATCTGAGTATGAAGGTGGCCTAGATGACGATGCATCACCTTTAAACTTATCTGAGTTTCCAGAAGAGGGCGGAGCTGATCAGTACTCGTTTGAAATTCAACTAAATGCAACATTTGATAATATGGACTTTGTGTCAGGCCTTTACTTTTTTAATGAAGATGGCTTTACACGTTCAGGCCCATTTGTATTCAGCCCATTTAATACACCCAATGGCTTATTGAATGACGGAGTAACAGAATCATTTGGTGGTTACGGCGATTTTGAAATTAACCAAGAAACTAATTCTTACGCAGCCTACTTTAATGCAAGCTACGATTTAACTGACGATTTAACGGTAGGTGGTGGTCTTCGTTATTCAAAAGATGAAAAAGATGCAAATGCTATATTCCCATCATTTCCTACTCGTAAGTATGTAAGTGCAGATTTTGATGCAGTTACGTGGGATGTAAATGCATCTTATCAGCTTAGCAATAATATGAATGTGTATGGCCAGATTCAAAAAGGCTACCAAACAGGTGGTTTTCCACCGCGCCCATTTGGTGGACCAGACCAGTTTGTATCATTTGACGAAACGAAAGCGATTAACTACGAAATGGGTCTAAAAGGCCAAGTACACGAAAATGTATCTATGATGCTTGCGGTATTTGTGACTGATTACACTGATTTAGCATTACCGTTTTCAGACCCAACAGCAGGTGGCGGTTTCGTAACAATTGTAGAAAATGCGGGTCAGTCTAAAGCACAAGGTATTGAGCTTGAAACAACCGTCGCTATTACTGATGATTTTACTATTCGCAGTGCAGTTGGTTATTTAGATTCTGAAATAACAGAAGTGGCTGAGGGTGTACAAGGTATAGGTAAAGGCGATTCACCAGCACTTACACCACGCTGGACTGTCATGGTTGCACCTTCTTACTTTATGGATTTAGAGAGCGGCGCAACACTTGCGCTTAATGCTAATTATTCGTACCGAAGCGAAATGCAAGGGCAATCAGTTTATAACCAAAGTGAGACCATTGACTCTCGTGAACTAGTTGGTTTTAATATTTCCTACACTAATCCATATGGCGATATGGAAGTTACACTGTATGGTGAAAACGTTCTAAACGAAGTTTACGATGTTGGTCGTCTACAACAATCAGGTTTTGTTGGCGTAATGCGCAGTAATGATCGAAGTGAATTTGGTTTGAAATTCAAAAAAGATTTTGAGCTATAAACTAAAATCAAGTAAATGTAATTGAAGTTTATTTTGCATAATAAAGGCCGAATCATGCTGTGATTCGGCCTTTGTGTATTCAATAGTAAGGTTATTATTTGCATCGTTTAAATTCCTAATTTTAATTGCTGATTTAAAACAATCCACATCCCCATTTTTGAGTGTTTGTATTAACTAAAATGCGCCTTTTTAGTTTGTGTAAAGGCTAGGTTGTTCGCTACAATGGCGCCTCTTAATTGCCAAACGGACTCTGTAATGAAAATTCTTGCCGATCAAAATATGCCTTTAGTTGAGCAGTACTTTGCAGACTTTGGTGAGGTTGAGCGTTTTGATGGTCGTAAATTAACGCCTGAACAATTAATAGATGTAGATGTTCTTCTTACTCGTTCGGTGACAAATGTTAATCATGAACTTTTGGTACAAGCTAACAAGTTGAGCTTTGTAGGTACTGCCACAATCGGCATTGACCATATTGATACGCAATTACTGCATGATAGAAATATCGCTTTTACAAGTGCACCTGGTTGTAATGCTGTTGCTGTAGCTGAATATGTAATTAGTAGCTTATTTGCATTAAGCCAAGAAAATGCGCGTCCATTGTGTGCTCAAACAATTGGTATTGTAGGGATGGGCAACATTGGTACATGTTTGGCGCAAAAATTAAAAGCATTAAACGTAGTTGTACTGCTGTGCGATCCGATTAAGCACGAACAAGGCTTATTACAAGAGCATGTAGCGCTTGATGAGTTATTAGCGCAGTCAGATGCTGTTACTTTTCACGTTCCCCTTGTTAAAAGTGGCGAGCATAAAACACTGCACATGATGGGTAAAGAGCGTTTAAAAGCACTTAAGCCAGGAACCACGCTAATTAATGCAAGCCGTGGCGATGTAATTGATAACCAAGCATTGCTTGAGGTAATGGAAGCTGGGGCTGATTTAGATTTAGTACTTGATGTATGGGAGAAAGAACCCAATATTTTAACTGAATTACTAGAGCATGTTCGTTACGCTAGTGTGCATATTGCAGGGCATACACTTGAGGGGAAAGCTCGTGGTACACAAATGTTGTATCAAAAACTGTGTCAGCTCAAAGGTGTTGAGGCGATTAAATCGTTGGATGATTTTTTACCAACACCAGCCGTTACAAATGCAACTGTTACGCAAAGCCTTAATGAGCAAGATATTGCTCGTTTAGTGCATTTAATTTATGACGTTCGCCGCGATGACGGAATATTACTTCGTCGTCTAGAGAGCGACGGCTTCGATAGTTTACGTAAAAACTATCCAATAAGGCGAGAATTTAGCACCTTATTTCTACAAGGTGATAGCCCACAACTAGCAGCACTTAGCCAGCTTGGCTTTAGCATAGCTGAATAATTATTTAACTAACGATGTTGTTTTAATGTCGTTTATAGAGGAAGAAATATGTCGCAAAAATATAACGTTGCCGTACTTGGCGCTACTGGTTTAGTAGGCCGTCAAATCATTGAAACGCTAGCAGATCGTAAGTTTCCTGTTGATCAGCTTTTTTTACTTGCTAGCAGCCGCAGCGCAGGTGAAGATATAAAGTTTCGTGGTGAGACCATTGAAGTACTTGACGTTGAAGGCTTTGACTTTAGCCAAGCGCATATAGGTTTGTTTTCTGCTGGTGGCAGTGTATCTGAAAAATATGCTCCTATTGCTGCTGAAGCCGGCTGTATTGTAATCGATAATACATCGCACTTTAGAAATGATTTTGAAATACCACTCGTGGTGCCAGAAGTTAATGCTTCAAGCCTAGCTGATTTTAGAAATCGTAATATTATTGCTAACCCTAACTGTTCAACTATTCAGATGATGTTAGCACTTAAACCAATTTATGATGCTTACGGAATAGACCGTATTAATGTATCTACTTACCAAGCTGTATCGGGTGCAGGTAAAGACGCGGTTGATGAACTTGCAAAGCAAACAGCTAATTTGATGAATGCACGCCCTATGGATAATGAAGTATTTCCAAAGCAAATTGCATTTAACGTTATTCCTCAAATTGATAGTTTTGAAGATAATGGTTATACGCGCGAAGAAATGAAAATGGTAAACGAAACTCATAAAATTTTGGGTGATACCACTATTGCCGTGAACCCAACGTGTGTACGTGTTCCCGTATTTTTTGGGCACTCAGAGTCAATTAATATTGAAACGCGCATGCCTTATGACTTTGAACACGTTAAGCAACTTTTAAAAGACGCCCCTGGTGTCGAGCTAATTGATGATGAAGGTGACTACCCAACAGCAGTGTCTGACGCTAGTGGTAACGATACTGTGTATATAGGTCGATTACGTGCTGATATTTCTCATCCTCATGGATTAAACATGTGGGTTGTAAGTGACAACACTCGTAAAGGTGCTGCAACTAATAGTATTCAAATTGCAGAAGAGCTTATTGCCAATTACATGTAATAGTTAATTGCGCTAACATGCTTTTGAAGCGGTAAACAGTAGTTGTTTGCCGCTTTTTGTTTATATAGCTTGTCAAATTTTTGCCGTTTAATTTTAAAAATACAAAAACTGATTGATAACACTCAATAAATTAATATTTATAAAGATGTTTTAAGGCATTTATTTTCAAGGTGTTGCGATGGATATTACGCTCTAACTGGTTTATAGTTTGTAATTGGAATAGAGCTTGCAATAAAAATAGATTGTAATAATAAATGCGAGTCAGTCATTTGGCTGATAATAGCAATAATAAACAATATTTATGCACTTAAGTTTTAGGTGTTTTATTAATATTTAAATATTAAAGGATCAGCATGCGCGGTTTAGCTACACTTATTATATTAGCGTCTGCATTGATAGTAACGCCAGTTTACTCTCAGGACAGTACCCAATTAAAGGGGCCTAAAGGCGTTGACTATGGTGCGCAAGGGCGATCAATTGGGCCAATTAAACCAACTGATACGCTTTGGCGTATAGCAGCTAAAGTGCGCCCAGACAATTCTGTCAGTATTTATCAAGTTATGCAGGCTTTGTATAACAAAAATCCCGATTCATTTTTAGAACAAAATCTTAACCACATTCAAAATGGTGCCTATTTAAAAATCCCTACCTTAGCCGAAATAAAAGCTGTAAATACGCAGCTCGCAAAGCAACGCTCTGAGCAAGATGATGCATTATGGGAAAAGAAAAAAAATGGCACGCTTACACAAAGCGAAATTAACTCAGCGCAAACAAAAGTAACTCAAGCGCGTAAAATTGATGTAGACGATGCTAAAAAAGAGATACAGAAAGAATTAAATGAAATAAAAACAGAGCAAGGTACTAAGCTTGTTGAGTTACAACAACAGTTTAAAAGCTCAGTTAGTAATGTAGAAGAGATTTTAGTTGAAAATAATAATCTCAAAAAACAGTTATCAGGAATATCAAAAGAGCTCGAAAACTTACGTTTGCAATTAGGACAAGACAGCGAAATTCAAAATCAGTTAAAAGAACTCATTGTTAAACAAAACGAGATTATTGCCCAACAAAAAAAACAAGAAGTAATACCAAAAGAGTCATTTGATTTTGGCTCATTATTTTCAAATCCCATAGTACTGGGCTTGTTAATGTTTATTCCTGGGTTACTGATTATTTTTGCAATCGTTATGTTTTTACGCAAACGAGCAAGTAATCAAGAAGAGCCGCAAAACGATGATGACTTTTTACCACAAACCCCAACTTATACTGGCGATGATGATTTAGGCCCAAGCTTAAATGACGATCCAATTGTACCTGACCCTTTAGATGACTTGAGTGTTCAATTAGATGATAGTCTCGAAAGTGATATGTTGCCTAATGATGATTTAGACGACGGCTTAGATGATTTTTCTGGCGACGAAAATTTACTTGATCAGGATGAGCTCGAAAGCTTGCTAAGCGATGACATTGTTTTTGATGATGAAAATACCGATGACGATGATGAGCTCGATATTTTTATGCAGCAAGGGTTTGATCAACCTTCAGATGAAAACGCTGAAGATATAGATTTAGACTTATCTGATGACTCAATTAACAATGATGAAATCCTAACTAATGACGATTTAGATAGCTTGTTTGATGAAGAAGATAGTCTACCTGAATTTGATGCACCGCAAACAAGCGAAGCTTTAGAGGATGACAGCTTAGAATCTCATGATGAAATGGCGGCTTTAAGTGAAGAGCTTGCAGATGAAGATAATTTTGATATAGATGAATTATTAGATCAAACATCAACAGAATTAGATACCTCAAATAACACTTCAGCTGAACTTGATACAAGCGACGACTTTGATTTAGACGATATAGCTAGCTTAATTGATGAGGCGAATGACCCAAAAAGTGATGTGGTAGATGCCTCACTTAATGCAGAGTTACTCGACGAAGATGAACTTCTAGAAGAAAGCGACGACTTTGATTTAGACGACATAGATAGCTTAATTGATGAGGCTGCAGATGACTCATTAGTTGAGGAAAGTGACGACTTTGATTTAGACGACATAGATAGCTTAATTGATGAGGCTGCAGTTGATACTGCAGATGGCTCATTAGCTGAGGAAAGTGACGACTTTGATTTAGACGACATAGATAGCTTAATTGATGAGGCTGCGGTTGATACTGAGAATGATTCATTAGTTGAGGAAAGTGACGACTTTGATTTAGACGACATAGATAGCTTAATTGATGAGGCTGCAGTTGATACTGCAAATGATTCATTAGTTGAGGAAAGTGACGACTTTGATTTAGACGACATAGATAGCTTAATTGATGAGGAAGCAGTTGATACTGCAAATGATTCATTAGTTGAACAAAGCGATGATTTTGATTTAGACGACATAGATAGCTTAATTGATGAGGAAGCAGTTGATACTGCAAATGATTCATTAGTTGAACAAAGCGATGATTTTGATTTAGACGACATAGATAACCTAATTGATGATGAAGTAAAAAATTCAGATGTAAGAGATTCAGAAATTGATAATGCATTGGCAGACTCAGTTGAGGATTTAGCAGATGCTCAAGAAGAATTAAATGTTGATGATATTGAGTCGCTTGCTTCATCATTAAATGAAGAGCCTGAGCCTGAGCTTGACGATGAGCCTGAACTTGCAGAAGAACCTGAACTTATAGATGTAACGGTTGATGATTTTTCAGATACATCAGAGTCGCTTCTTGATCCTGAAGATGCGCTTGAAGAATATACAGATGATACTTTAAAGAGCGTTGATGAGCTTTTAAATGAACTACAACAAGCGACGGATGATGACTATATAGAAACACCAGATTGGTCTTTAGATGAGCTTGAAGACGATCTTGAAGAAATAGAAGTAGATCTTGGTGACGATCCGTTAGCGGGCGACGATGGCTCAGATCTTACAAAAATTGAAGAGCAGCTTGATAGCGATCTTATAACGCCAAGTGAAGAGTTAGATGAATATCCTGAACTTGAATTAGATGATGATCATTCATTATTGGAGAATGAACCTTCGTTTGAGCCGCAAGAACCTAAAGAAAATGCACCGAGTGAAGAAAATGCAGTAGCACTTAGTCAAACAGAGAAAGATCTCGCAAATGCGCTTTCTGAAAATGCTAACTTAGATAGCTTAGAAGATGATTTTGATGATGAACTATTAATTGATAATGACTTCTTTGAATCAGAAGCTAAGGTTGAAGACGAGTCGTTTGATGATGATTTACTGCAAGAAATTAATGACGGAATTGATTCTGTTGAACCAGTTAGTATAGAAGAGGATACCAAACCTCTTAACCTTGATG
>NZ_JACJEO010000010.1:0-23449 GCF_014164115.1 Pseudoalteromonas sp. SG45-2 | reverse complement strand
AAACACTAGAAAGTGAGTTGCCATTTACCCCCGAAGAATTACAAGGTGATGATTTAGACGGTGAGGCGCAGGGAGTCGCTTCCAGCCAAGCTGAGCAGGACTTATCAAATGCGCTTTCTGAAAATAATGATTTAGATAGTTTAGAAGACGATTTTGATGATGAAATTTTAATTGAAGACGATTTTTCTGACTTAGATGTTGAGTTTGACGAAGATATTTTAGAGCAAGCGCTAACTGATGAGTTATCAGACGAGCAGCAAGAGCAAACAAATGCAGAGCGCGAAGCACAGTTAACAAACTCAGATGAAGCAGGTAGCACTAATATTAGCTCTGACGATGAACTTGATGAAGAGTTTATGTCAAATTTGACGCAAACTGATTTTGATTCATTACTTAGTGAGTTAGCGGAGCCTGAAGAATTAAGTGCTGAGGATAGCAGTGAATTTGATGTCGACTTTGACAGCTTGCTAAAAGAAGACTTAGAGGAAGATGACTCATTAACTACAAAAGAGCCACTTGTTGAAAGTAGTGATATTGAGCAACTTGATAATGATGAATTTGTAGATATAGATTCATTATTAGAAGAAAGTGAAGAGGCTGAACTTGAACACGAACCTTACACCGACGTTAATATGGATGTCGGTTTGAGTGAGTTTGATGCATTACTTGCTGGTGATAACCCAACCGATGTTGATGCTGAAAGTGGTGGTTATTCAGCTAAACTAGATTTAGCGCGTGCTTATATTGAAATTGATGATTTTGATTCTGCGCTCAAGGTCATTGAGGATGTCATCAACAAAGGCCCAGAAGAAGTTCAAGAAGAGGCACTTAGTTTAAAAGCGAAACTAAAATAACAAATTGTTAAAAAAACCCTTAATTGGTTATTCTAATTAAGGGTTTTTTTATGGATGTTAGTTTAATTATAACAAGGGAAAGCAACGCATTAACGAAGTGAATTTTATAGTATGTAATTGTTATAAAAGAATAATTTACATCGTAATTATTAAGTTATTTGATTCATTGAAATGATCATGTTTTTAATAAAAAGGGTATTACCGCACACCTCCTTTTATTGCGTCGAGAGATAGCATAAAATGCCGTGTTCATTAGCACAGTAGGTAAAGCAGTAATTATGCGAGTAGCACTTGGAGTTGAATACAACGGCGTACGCTATAGTGGGTGGCAACGTCAATCACATGTAAATAGCGTACAACAAGAAGTAGAAAAGGCATTGTCGCGTATTTGTAATCACCCAGTTGAAGTAGTATGTGCGGGGCGAACTGATGCGGGTGTGCACGGTACAGGTCAAATAATACATTTTGAAACTGAAGCTTCGCGTGACATGGTCGCATTTACAATGGGTATGAATACCTTATTGCCTAAAGATATTGCTATTCGCTTTGCACAACCAGTTGCTGTCGATTTTCATGCTCGTTTTAGTGCAACCGCTCGCCGATACCGCTATATTATTTATAACTCTCCTTTTCGAGGAGCAGTGTTAAACGAAGGGGTTACGCATTTTCATCACCCATTAGATGAAGTTAAAATGCAGGAAGCCTGTCAGTATTTGATCGGGACACACGATTTTACATCTTTTCGAGCGATCCATTGTCAAGCAAATACACCGACTCGCACTATTCATCATTTATCGGTACAGCGCCAAGGGTGTTACGTTATTATTGATATTAAGGCGAATGCGTTCTTGCATCACATGGTACGTAATATAACGGGGAGCTTGATGGATATTGGCATACATAAGCAACAGCCCATTTGGTTGAAAGAATTACTTGATTGTAAAGAGCGTGCTAAAGCAAGTGCTACAGCTAAAGCTGCAGGTTTATACTTGGTTGATGTCGATTATCCTGAAGAGTTTAATATTCCTAAAATGCCTTTAGGTCCATTGTTTTTACCTGACGCTGAAATTTAGTTATGGTTGCCGTTAGTGTTTTTTATGAACACTTTTAACTACTAAGACCAGTTTTTTATACCGCGTTAGTGTAATTCATGTTTTAATTGAAAAAATTTGTCTGCTAATTGCTATTGGCAGGCTCGCGACACAGAACAGCATTAAGAGAGTTGCAAATGAGTTGGCTAGAAAAAATCTTACCTAAAACGACAAAATCATCAGGTCGTAAAGAAATCCCAGAAGGTGTTTGGGCTAAGTGCACATCGTGTGATTCAATTTTATATAAAGCTGAATTAGAAAAGTCATTAAACGTATGTCCTAAGTGTGACCACCACATGCGTGTTAGTGGCCGTAAGCGCCTGGAGCACTTTTTAGATGAAGGTGACCGTCAAGAGCTTGGCACACAACATGAGCCTAAAGACATTCTTAAGTTTAAAGATTCTAAAAAATACTCTGATCGTATCAGTGCAGCCCAAAAAGCAAGTGGTGAAAAAGATGCACTTGTAGCTATGAAAGGCCGATTAAAAGGCATTCCAGTTGCAGCAGTAGCATTTGAGTTCTCATTTATGGGTGGCTCAATGGCTTCTGTTGTTGGCGCTCGCTTTGTTGATGCTGTTGATCAATGTTTAGAGCATAACATGCCGCTTATTTGTTTTTCTGCATCAGGCGGTGCACGCATGCAAGAAGCGCTTATGTCGCTTATGCAAATGGCTAAAACAAGTGCTGCACTTGCAAAAATGACTGAAAAAGGTCTTCCGTTTATTTCAGTCATGACTGACCCAACTATGGGTGGTGTATCTGCATCGCTTGCTATGCTGGGCGATATTAACGTTGCAGAACCTAAAGCGTTAATTGGTTTTGCAGGTCCTCGTGTTATTGAGCAAACAGTTCGCGAAACATTACCTGAAGGCTTTCAGCGTAGTGAATTTTTGCTTGAACACGGTGCAATTGACATGATTATTGACCGCCGTGAAATGCGCGATACCCTTGCACGCATTTTAGCTAAATTTATGAACTTGCCTTCTACGGAACAAGAGCATAGAGTAGCGTAAATTTCAGCTTTACTGATTACACGCTATGACAAAAAAAATTCCTAGCCAATCATCAAGCCTTGATGATTGGCTTTTTTATTTAGAAAGTGTTCACCCAGCTAACATTGCTATGGGCTTAGAACGAGTTGCTAATGTTGCTAACAATATTGGCCTGTTAAACACTCCAAGTAAAATTATTCTTATTGCCGGTACAAACGGTAAGGGCACCACAGCACGGTGCTTAGAGTCGCTATTGCTAGCGCAAGGTTTCAGTGTGGGTACTTACGCATCTCCACATTTAATTCGTTATAACGAGCGTGTACGAGTTAATGGGGAAGAATTGGCAGACCAATTTCATATAGATGCTTTTCACCAGCTTGAGCAAGGCCGTAAAGACACTGCTCTGACTTATTTTGAATATGGTACTTTGGGGGCGTTGGCAATTTTTAAACGCTGTAACGTCGATTATGTATTACTAGAGGTTGGTTTAGGTGGACGCTTTGACGCCACAAATATAGTCACTCCCTTTGCAAGCGTGATCACCACTATAGACTTAGACCATAAAGAGTACTTAGGTGATACCCGTGAGTTAGTGGCTTATGATAAAGCCGGTATTTTTCGTGAAAATACGCCCGCTATTATAGGGGATTTAAATATTCCTCACACAATGACTGATTACGGCAAAGAAATTAATGCCAACATGACGCTGTCGGGCAGTGACTTTATTTTTAAAGAAAATGCTGAGAGCTTTAATTGGCAATATAAAGAACATAATCTTGAAATAGATAAGCCTGCAATACCGTGTCAAAATGCAGCTACCGCATTAACCACGCTCAGTGTTTTAAACTTATTACCAAGTGAATCAATTATACGAAGTTGTTTAGCTAATTTAGTTGTCGAAGGGCGCTTTCAACAGTTAAGTGTTGAGCCTTTAGTCTTTACCGACGTAGCACACAACCCTGAGTCGGCGCGTTATTTAGCCAATAAGTTATCAAGCTATAAAGATAAAGGCTTTAAAATTCATGCATTAGCCGCTATGCTTGCTGATAAAGATAAAGCGGGTGTATTTAAAGAAGTAAGTCACTTGGTCGATGAGTGGTCATTAGCGAGCTTAAGTGGCCCGCGAGGCGACACTGCAAGTAATTTACAAAATGCACTGCACGAATTGTCTCATCATAATACTATTAATAGCTATGATAGTGTGGCACAAGCACTGAATGTAATTTTACCAGAACAACAAAGTGATACTATGTTGATTATATTTGGTTCATTTTTTACAGTTGCTGGCGCTATTAATTACTTTAAAAAATAGAGAGGATGTCGGTGAACTCAAGTTTTATTAATCGCTTAGTCGGAACAAGTATAGTGGTGATCGCAGCAATTGTGTTTATCCCTAATATACTCGATGGCGAAAAAGTGCATTATAAAGAAGGCTTTAAAGCGATCCCAGACCGCCCTGAGTTCAAAACAATCGATCTTCAAGAGTCAATTGATGAAAATATGGCTAATGCTGAGCCACTAAAGCAAGATGAAATTGAAGACATTCAAGCTGACGATGAAGCTTTTGAGCAGCAAAGCGCGATGGATGAGAGTGATTACGCTGTGGAAGATAAAGTTGTTGAAGCAACTATAGAACCCAAAGCTACACCAATTACAAAAGCGCCTGTTCAAGCTAAGCCAGAGCCAATTGCACCACGTAAAAGTGATGAAAACCTAACGAGTATGGCCTATGTTATTCAATTAGGTAGTTTTTCACATGTTGCAAACGTTAAAGCATTACAGGCTAAATTAAAGGCTGAAGGGTTTAAAACGTTTACTAAACCGATTAAAACCCCAAATGGGACACTAACCAAAGTATTTGTTGGTCCTTCGCTTGATAAAAGTGAATTACAAAAGCAGCTCCCCCAGCTCAAAGAGCTTACTAAATTAAATGGTAAAGTTACGCAGTACGAAGTAACAAAATAATTTTAAAAAGGCTTGTATAACAAGCCTTTTTTTTATTTATTTATATTTTTTTTATCATTATCTTTATCTCACAATACCTACACTAGAATGTTAATTTTTTGTATTAACTACAACCCAGTAATCTCCCGTTTAAACTTGCATACTAACGATGTTTGGGTATAGAATGCGCCCCAAATTAGCGACTAATTGGTTCTTATGATCTGGGTTGATTACGCCATTATTGGCATCATTGTATTGTCTACCATCATCGGTTTAATACGCGGCTTTGTAAAAGAAGCAATGTCATTAGCGGTATGGGCTGGCGCCTTTATCATCTCTAGCTTATTTTACCAATATTTAGCTTCCTTCCTAACAACCATTTCTGAACCCCTTTTAAGAAATGCGGCGGCCATAGCCATATTATTCTTTGCGACGCTACTGTTAGGCGGTTTACTAAACTACATTTTAGGTGAGCTCGTACATCGTACTGGTTTATCGGGTACCGACCGTGTCTTTGGCATAGTGTTTGGTGCTCTACGAGGCGTGTTGGTCGTGAGCGCGTTACTCTTCTTTCTTGATGCTTTTACTGGTGCACCCAATACGCACTGGTGGGGCAATTCTATTTTGATTCCAGAATTTGGCTTTGTTGTTGAATGGTTCTTTTCGTACCTAGAAAACAACTCGAGCTTTTTAAATTCAGTAAACCGTTAATCGGCGAGGATAAATTACATGTGTGGTATCGTTGGAATAGTCGGAACATCCCCTGTCAATCAGGCGATTTATGATGGCTTAACTGTTTTGCAGCACCGTGGTCAAGATGCCGCGGGTATCATTACCATTGAGAATAATACGTTCAGCTTACGCAAAGCAAATGGCTTAGTGAAAGATGCCTTTCACACTCGTCATATGAAACGACTACAAGGTACGATAGGTCTTGGCCATGTGCGCTATCCTACAGCAGGGTCTTCAAGCTCATCTGAAGCACAGCCTTTTTATGTTAACTCACCGTTTGGTATAGCACTTGCCCATAATGGCAACCTTACTAATGCAGAAGCTTTAAAAGAGCAGTTATTCTCAGAAGCACGTCGTCATGTAAATACAACATCTGATTCAGAAATCTTACTCAACATCATGGCACATGAACTAAGTAAATCTGATAAGTTGCATTTAGACCCTGAAGATATATTTACTGCGGTAACCGAGGTAAATAATAAAGTAAGCGGTGGTTATGCAACAATTGCTATGATCATTGGTCACGGTATTGTTGCTTTTCGCGACCCTAATGGTATCCGCCCACTTGTATTTGGCAAACGTGAGACTGCAAAAGGCACTGAGTACATGTTCGCCTCAGAAAGCGTTGCGTTAAAACCGGATGGTTTTGAGTTTGTACGTGACGTTGCCCCTGGTGAAGCTATATATGTTACAGAAGAAGGTGAATTTCATTCACTTAGTTGTGCAGATAAAGCATCTTACTCGCCGTGTATTTTTGAATTTGTTTATTTTGCTCGACCTGATTCAACAATAGACCGTATGTCTGTGTACGCAACACGCGTAAACATGGGCACAAAACTAGGTGAAAAAATTGCACGCGAATGGGCTGATAAAGACATTGATGTAGTTATCCCAATCCCAGAAACTTCATGCGATGTAGCACTGGAAATTGCACGTGTGCTTGATTTACCGTATCGCCAAGGTTTTGTTAAAAACCGTTATATCGGTCGTACATTTATCATGCCTGGCCAAGAGATGCGTAAAAAATCAGTGCGTCAAAAGCTAAATGCAATTGATCGCGAGTTTAAAGGTAAAAACGTATTATTGGTTGATGACTCAATTGTTCGTGGTACAACATCAGCACAAATTGTTGAAATGGCTCGAGAGTCTGGTGCTAAAAATGTTTACTTTGCATCCGCAGCGCCTGAAATACGCTTCCCTAATGTGTACGGTATTGATATGCCTTCAGCAGCAGAGCTTATTGCTCACGGACGTGAAGTGGAAGATATTAATGCAAGTATTGGTTCTGACGGTTTAATCTTTCAATCGTTAAAAGATTTAATAGCTGCGGTTAGCCAAGAAAATCCTGAAATTACTAAGTTTGAAACCTCAGTATTTGATGGGCAATATATTACAGGCGACATTGATCAAAACTATTTAAATCGTATTGATGAGCTACGTAACGATTCAGCAAAAAGCACCCGCGAAAGTGCGATGTCTTCAAGTTTAGAGATTCACAACCAAGACGAAAACGAAGCTGATTAATAATTAGTTAATAAAAAGTCGTTACATAAAAAAAGGAGCTAATTAGCTCCTTTTTTGCGAAGGAAAGAAAGGGAACATTTCTATCAAACACGACTCTTTTTTAGCTAAACTTTATTAAGTAAACATTGGACTAACAATCCCATTTGTCCAAAGCATAGCTGTTACAGCTAAAATAATAACTAGTAATATTAATCCACACGTTACAACCGAGCTGGCATAAATAAAGCCACGCTCTTCTGGAATATGCATAAGTATTGGTACGCCGGTATAAAGTAAGTAGACCGAGTAAGCTAGTGCAATAATTCCAATACACACTACAAACCAAAGTACAGGCCAAAAGGCGGCAAGCGCCGACATAAACACAGGTGTTGCAGTATAAGCTGCAAGTTCAAGTGTTTGTGTAAATGTAGGCTTAGAGCCAAATGTAACGGCCATCCAATGAGCCAAATACGCCAATGCAAAAACACCCGCTATTAAAGCAAAATACATTGCAACTGCAATTAATAGCGCACTATCGTGCGTTAAAAATACAGGATCGCCTGCGCCTATACTCCATCCTAAATAAACAGATGAGTAATAACCCATTATTGAAGGAAACAAAGCAATCAGTAAAATATGCGACAAACTATAGGTTAAACTTTCATGGCGATTATCTATTGTTTGCCATTCTTCAAGTGGGTGAGCATAAATGCCCCAGAGGTGATTTAATATCATAGTACTTACTCCATAAAAGGAACGTATTACTGTTTTGGTTGGTTTATTTTTATACAGTCTATGTACAGTTATGGTTCACTTATTTTGCAAAGTCAAGTTAACTCACTATTAACATTTTGCACAGGTTAGGGCTTTGATTTATCCCAAACAAAATTTCGTGTTAAAATAATGGCATATCAAATTTATTTAGTAATGAGCAGTCAACGTGCCACATAGCCAACTTTTAGAGCCGATCAATAACTTTTTAGTGTGTACAACCCCACAGCAGTGGGTGGAGCAGGCAATTAAAAAAGAGAACTTATCAGTAATCTTAATCGATCACTTAATTTGTGAGTTAAAAGCGGCTCAAAGTGCGATGTTTTTAATACGTAAATACGCTGTTGATAAAGAGGGCAGTGATGCCTTACTCGAGTGGCTAAAGCCATTTGAAACGCTTATTTATAAGCGTGAAGGAAATTGGCGTGATCTCGCGGCTAAAAATAAGCTAACTAAATCAATAATTCCTAAATCTAATTCGCCATATGGACAAGATTTAATTGATAAAATGGTATTGTTGATAAAAGAAGAGTTGCATCATTTTTACCAAGTGCTCGAAATTATGGACGAGTACGGTGTAGAGTACCAAAGCATTACACCATGTCGTTATGCAAAAGGCATGCTTCGTCATGTTAAAACGTTTGAGCCAAACGCCCTTGTTGATAAATTAATTGTAGGCGCTTACATTGAGGCGCGTTCATGTGAGCGTTTCGCAAAGCTTGCGCCGCATGTTGACAAACGTTTAGGTGATTTTTATATTTCGCTGCTGCGCTCTGAAGCCCGTCATTACCAAGATTATCTAACTTTAGCGCAAGAAATTGCTGATTTTGATATTACCGAACGAGTTAAAGAATTTGGCGAGATTGAAGCCGAATTAATTTCATCACAGGATGAAGATTTTAAGTTTCATAGTGGCCTGCCAATAGCAGAAAGCTAATTTTCTTTTAAAAAATTAATGTATTCAGCTGTTTTTTGATTGCTGAAATTGTGTTTCTTCATGATTTCAGCAATGCTTCCGTTTTCAATTATTATATCAATCCCTCTATTAAACTTTTGTAAGTACTCTTTTGCCCTGTAATTTGATTTAGAGACAACTAAATATAGTTTATGAGAAGCAAGATCTGGCAATAAGTACTCAATTTTATTCTTATCTAAATCAACTTCGTTATTGTGCTCAAGCCAATACTTCCCTACTTCTTTAGTGCCTGCGACCAAATCAATACGTCCTTGTTGTAGCAGGTATAAACTTGTAGGAAGGCTTTTAGTGGATGTTATTGCCAGCTCAGTATTTCTTGTAAACTCTTGGCTTACAAAGGCATTATCTTCTGTACCAATACTATAAGGTGTTAATGATTTAACTGTACCATCGAAGTTAATAGCACTCTCTTTGCGTTTAAAAATTCCTGAATGAGCAACTGCAAGTGGGCGGGAGTAGTAAAAAACTTCATTTCTTTTTAATGAATAAAAAGCGCCTAAAATAGCTGTTTTTCTCTTTTTTTCTAATAGCTTTAGGGCGCGGTCCCATGTCGTAAACTCGGCTTCGCTATTAATGCCTTGAGTTTTAAGGGCTGATTGAGTGATTTCATATAACCAACCGTTATCAGGAAGGTTTTCGCTAAAATAGGGAGGGTAGTTTTCAGTAACAATTTGCCATGTTTGCTCGCTAAATACTTTGGTAGGAATGGCAATTACTACGATGAAAATTAACAGCTTAATCATTAAACCTCTCACTATTATTCAAATATATAGTTAAATAATAGTCAGGATTTTAAATTATGCGAAAGGCGTGCTAATTAATTCTTGTGATTGAGGGGTAACGACTAAATAAGAGCCTTGGGTATACCAGTCACCTAGCACTGTACGGGTAAGCGTTTGTTCATTAACTTTATAGGTATGAACATTAGGGCGGTGAGTATGACCATGAATCATATTAGTAACGTTATGTTTGGCAAAGGTGGCAAGCACGGCTTCATCTACAACGTCTAAAATTTCGATAGGTTTATCAGCTTGGCTCAACTTACTTTTTTCACGGGCATTACGCGCTATTTTTTTACGATACCAAAGTGGCATTGCAAGCATTAATTTTGGCCACCACCAACCACGGCTTTTTTTACGAAATTTTTGATACTCAGTATCTTGAGTACACATTTCGTCGCCATGTAAAATAACGGTAGGCGTACCATATAAATCAATGACTGTTTGTTCTTCGAGTAAAGTCATTGCGGCCATGTCTGCATATTGCTTGCGCATGATGAAATCACGGTTGCCATGTATAAAATAAACAGGTGTCCCACCATCATTAACGGCGCTTAAATGCTTTGCTACATCGGCACTCAGCGCTGTAATGTAGTCATCTCCAACCCATACTTCAAAAAAATCACCCAAAATATAAAGTGCATCTACATCTTTATTTAGTATATGCGTATTTAAAAAGTCAAAAAATGCAGCGCTAATGTCGGGGCGGTTTTCGCTTAGGTGTAAATCTGCAATAAAGTAAGTTTGGCGAGTCATAGGTCAGTCTTTTCGATATAAATAAAGCGGGCGTATACACATTGGTAAATGCCCGCTGATACTCCACATTACGTGGGTAAACTTACTATTAGCTAACAGTAACGCTTTCGATGATCACATCTTCAAGAGGCACGTCTTGGTGAAAACCAGTACTACCTGTTGCTACGCCTTTTATTTTATTTACTACGTCCATGCCTTCTACTACTTCAGCAAAAACACAGTAACCCCAGCCTTGCGATGTTTCGCTACTGTGGTTTAAAAAGTCGTTGTTATTCACGTTAATGAAAAACTGCGCTGTAGCTGAATGAGGATCAGGTGTACGTGCCATTGCTAAAGTACCTATCTTGTTAGATAGGCCATTATTAGCTTCATTTTTAATTGGGTCGTTAACTTCTTTTTGTTCCATACC
The DNA here is from genome assembly GCF_014164115.1 of Pseudoalteromonas sp. SG45-2. Lineage (NCBI taxonomy): Bacteria > Pseudomonadati > Pseudomonadota > Gammaproteobacteria > Alteromonadales > Pseudoalteromonadaceae > Pseudoalteromonas > Pseudoalteromonas sp. SG45-2. The sequence goes on along the minus strand of NZ_JACJEO010000010.1, from coordinate 12,642 downwards.
TGGTACAAAACCACCGCCTTGAACCATAAAACCATCGATTACACGATGAAAGATAGTGCCGTTGAAAAAATCAGCATTTGCATACTCTAAAAAGTTTTTAACAGTGTTTGGAGCTTCTTGCTCAAACATTTTAATGGTGATGTCACCAAAATTGGTGTGTAGAACAACCATGTGTTTTCCTATATCTGGTTTAAATATTGGCGCTATTTTATCGTAGTTGGCTAAGATTAACAAAGTAGATGTTTGGTTTGTTATAAAGCGCTAGAGCAGGGGCTTTTCAAGTGGTAACATAACTGTTCAAGTAAATAGTCAAGGACTCAAAGTAAATGGTAAATATATACAACACACTCACGCGACAAAAAGAGCAATTTAAACCTATGGTCGAAGGCAAAATCGACATGTATGTGTGTGGTATCACCATTTATGATTACTGCCATATTGGACACGCTCGTACTTTTGTTGGTTTTGACGTTATTGTGCGCTACTTACGTCATATTGGTTACGATTTAAAATATGTACGTAACATTACAGATATCGACGATAAAATAATTAAACGTGCAAATGAAAATGGTGAGTCAATAAACGACTTAACTGTGCGCATGACTAAAGCGATGCATGAAGATTTTGATAGCCTAAATATGCTACGCCCAGATGTTGAACCAACAGTTACAAGCCATATGGATGAAATTATCGTTATGGTTAAGCGCTTGATTGAAAAAGGCCATGCCTATGTTGCAGCTGATGGCGATGTTTTGTTTGATGTATCAACGTTTGAGCAATATGGTGCGCTTTCTCAGCAAGATTTAACTATGTTGCAATCGGGCTCTCGCGTAGAAGTGGCTCAAGATAAAGACGATCCGCTTGATTTTGTGTTATGGAAAAAAGCCAAAGCAGGTGAGCCATCATGGTCATCACCGTGGGGTGAAGGGCGTCCTGGTTGGCATATTGAATGTTCGGCAATGAGCTCAAAACACTTAGGTGAGCATTTTGATATTCACGGTGGGGGGTCTGATTTACAGTTTCCACATCATGAAAACGAAATTGCCCAGTCGTGCTGTGCAAACAACGGCAAGTATGTAAATACATGGATACATACTGGCATGGTGCAAGTAAATAAAGAAAAAATGTCTAAGTCGTTAGATAACTTTTTTACTGTGCGTGAAGTTTTAAAAGCATACGATGCCGAATCTGTTCGTTACTTTTTAATTTCAGGGCATTACCGCAGCCAATTAAATTACTCACAAGAAAATTTAGACCAAGCGCGTTCATCACTTGAACGCATTTATACAGCGCTTCGTGATGTCGTACCGGTAGAGTGCGACTTAGAAGGCAATGAGTTTGTTGTTAAGTTTAGAAAAGCAATGAATGATGACTTTAATACACCAGAAGCACTACCTGTGTTGTTCGAACTTGCTAAAGAATTAAACCGCGTAAAAGAAAGTGACGCAGGTCAAGCTGGCAAGTTAGCGTTTATACTGCGTAGCCTCGGTGAAGTGTTAGGTGTTGCTCAACAAGCACCGGAAGCTTTTTTACAAGGTGGGCAAGATGACGACGAAGTTGCGACAATTGAAGCATTAATTGTAAAACGTAATGAAGCACGTGCTAGTAAGGACTGGGCTGCTGCTGATGAAGCACGTGATGCACTTAATGCATTAGGTGTAATACTTGAAGATTCAGCTGGTAAAACAACGTGGCGTAAAGCGTAAGCGTTTAAAGTAATTCAGGTCAAACTAAAAAAGGGTTGCCAAATGGCAACCCTTTTTTGATTTTTTAACAGCTTAGCTGTGATACTTTTCACACGCTTCAAGTGTGTTTTCAATTAAGCTTGCGACAGTCATCGGGCCAACGCCACCTGGTACAGGTGTAATAAAATGCGCTTTTTGTTCGGCCACACTGTATTGAACATCACCGACTAATTTACCCGTATCTAAGCGGTTAATGCCCACATCGATAACAATAGCGCCTTCTTTTATCCAATCTCCCGGTATAAATTCAGGTTTACCGACAGCCACAACTAATAAGTCAGCGCGGCGAACATGTGTTTCTAAGTCTTGAGTAAATTTATGGCACACAGTGGTAGTACAACCTGCTAATAAAAGCTCTAACGACATTGGACGACCAACAATATTTGACGCGCCAACGACAACTGCATGCATCCCTTTATAACGTACACCCGTTGAATCAAGTAATGTAATAATACCTTTAGGGGTACATGGGCGAAGGGCAGGCATACGCTGTGCTAATCGACCAATGTTATATGGATGAAATCCATCAACATCTTTATGTGGGGTAATACGTTCTAAAATCTTTTCAGCATCAAGACCTTTTGGCAGTGGTAACTGCACTAAAATTCCATCAACTTCGGCATCATTATTTAGCTCGTCAATTAAATCTAAAAGAGTTTGCTCTTGTGTGTCTGCTGGTAAATCAAATGATTTAGAGATAAAACCTACTTCTTCACAGGCTTTACGTTTTGAACCAACATAAACTTGGCTTGCTGGATCAAGTCCTACAAGTACTACTGCAAGTCCTGGTGCACGTAAACCATTTGCTACACGTTCACTTACGCGTTCTGCTACAGCGCTACGTACTTGTTTTGCGATTGCCTTACCATCAATGATGTTTGCCGTCATGGGTGACCTTTAATTGGGGTTAATTAACTAGATACCGATACTCTAAAAACGAATGCATAATAAAATAGGGGTAAAAATGCTAATAAAGAAAAATACGCTCTTTATTTAACTCGTTTTATAATGTGCCTACTATTTTCGCAGAAAAGCATAGCAGCGCCAAGTTGCTTTTAAGGTATATAACGTTTGAGCTGTTAAATAGTTTAAAATTCAGCCGACTATTGTAATATTTAACCATTGTGCACTAAAAATGAGCACTTGATTGGTTTTCTTAAAAAAACGTTTGACCTAACCCCGTCAAATCACTATTATGCACCCCGTTGTCAACGAGGTCACTCGCTAGCAATAATAAGTTTCGGCGATTAGCGCAGTTTGGTAGCGCACTTGGTTTGGGTCCAAGGGGTCGCAGGTTCAAATCCTGCATCGCCGACCATTTTTTTATAATTTTTTATAATCGAATAGCTTATTGGTAAACTATGAAGTTTTCGATGCGCCCATAGCTCAGCTGGATAGAGCAACGCCCTTCTAAGGCGTCGGTCGAAGGTTCGAATCCTTCTGGGTGCACCATTTGAAAACATGTAAATATAGCGGTGATTGTAGCTCAGTTGGTAGAGCCCCGGATTGTGATTCCGGTTGTCGTGGGTTCGAGCCCCATCAGTCACCCCATTTACAACGAATATCGGCGATTAGCGCAGTTTGGTAGCGCACTTGGTTTGGGTCCAAGGGGTCGCAGGTTCAAATCCTGCATCGCCGACCATTTTCTTAAAATGGTCTTAAACTCTCAGTTTAAGTGTTCAGTATGAAAAAAGAAGTTAACTCTTCAATGTCGGCGATTAGCGCAGTTTGGTAGCGCACTTGGTTTGGGTCCAAGGGGTCGCAGGTTCAAATCCTGCATCGCCGACCATTTTCTTATCCAATAAGAACAATAAGTAAACTCCTCTAAGTTATAAATCTAAATCTGTTAGCCTATAATTCTATTAAATAATTTCTATTTTATTCTATTTAGTCCGTAGTTAGCCTGTTTTTTATTCAGTTAGTCTTTATAGTCCCTTATCTAGTCCAAATAATTGCCCCCTATACTCGACTATCATAAATATTAGGTTATAATGCCGCGTCTATTGTTTAACATAGTGCCCGAAGGGCAAAGCAGCAATGGTGTCTCATGGTAGCGACGGATGCTTTTAAGTGTGGAAAACCGCTTAAACTTTATCAAGACTCATGCAGAACACTTTGTTTGTAAAGGAAGGCGAACAGTCGCCAAAATTGAATATTGAGGTAAATCATGCAAGTTTCTGTTGAGACGACCCAAGGCCTTGAGCGCCGTATAACTATCACCGTTCCTTCAGAGAACGTTGAGACCGAAGTAAAAAAACGCCTACAACAACTGTCAAAAACACAGCGTATAGATGGTTTCCGTGCTGGTAAAGTTCCAGTATCTGTAATTAACAAGCGTTTTGGCCCTGCAGTTCGTCAAGAAGTTGCTGGCGAAGTAATGCAACGTAATTACATTGAAGCAATCGTTTCTGAAAAAATCAATCCAGCTGGCGCGCCTACATTCGCTCCTAAATCACTTGAAGCAGGTAAAGATTTAGAATTCTCAGCAACGTTTGAAGTTTACCCTGAAGTTGAAGTTCAAGGTCTAGATAAAATTACTGTTGAAAAACCAGCAGTAACAGTAACTGACGAAGATTTAGCTAACATGCTAGAAACACTTCGTAAGCAACACGCAGCGTGGGCTGATGTTGATGCAGCTGCTGGCGAAAACGACCGTGTAACAGTTGATTTCGTAGGTACTATCGACGGTGAAGTATTTGAAGGCGGCAAAGCTGAAGACTTCCCATTAGAACTTGGCCAAGGTCGTATGATCCCAGGTTTTGAAGATAACATCGTAGGTAAAAAAGCAGGCGAAGAAGTAGTTGCTGATGTAACTTTCCCTGATGATTACCACGCTGAAAACTTAAAAGGTAAAGCGGCTCAATTCACTATCACAGTGAAAAAAGTTGAAGCGCAAGAATTACCAGAATTAAGCGAAGAGTTTGCAACTAAATTCGGTGTTACCGAAGGCGGCGTAGACGCGCTTAAAGAAGAAGTTAAAAAGAACATGACACGTGAGCTAGACCAAGCGGTTAAAGCAAGCGTTAAAGACCAAGCAATCAAAGGTCTTTTAGCTAACAACGAAATCGAAGTGCCTAAAGCACTTGTTGATCAAGAAGTTGATGCTCTACGTCAGCAAGCAGCTCAACGTTTTGGCGGCGACGCTCAAAACATGCCAGAGCTTCCAGCTGAATTGTTCCACGAGCAAGCTGTAACACGTGTAAAAACTGGCCTTTTATTAGGTGAAGTGATTAAAGCTAACGACATCAAAGTTGATGATGCTAAAGTTGAAGCATTAATCGCAACAGTAGCTTCTGCATACGAAGATCCAACTGAAGTAGTAGAATACTACAAAGGTAATGATCAACTTATGCAGCAAATGCGTAATGTAGCAATGGAAGAGCAAGCTGTTGAAGCTATTTTAGCTAAAGCAGTTGTTACTGATGTTGAAAAAGCATTTGATGACATCATGAATCCACAGCAAGGTGCTTAATAAGTCATTGACTTAAGCTCTCGCTAACGATTAAATGGCTCGTGTTACTCTGTTTATACAGCGTGCCCGGGCCATTTTAGTTTTTGGCTCTAAATTTGCGAAAAACGATAACTATGCTTCCTTATAATAAGGATAAGTATAAGCGCATAAGGAATTAAATAAGTATGAATACTGGTATTACAGATCCCCTAAATGCATTGGTCCCAATGGTTGTTGAACAAACACCAAAAGGCGAGCGCTCGTATGATATTTATTCGAGATTATTAAAAGAGCGTATTATCTTTTTAACAGGTCAAGTTGAAGACAACATGGCAAATCTGATCTTAGCGCAAATGCTATTTTTAGAATCAGAGAACCCTGATAAAGATATCTTTTTATATATCAACTCACCAGGTGGTTCAGTAACTGCGGGTATGGCTATTTACGACACAATGAACTTCATCAAACCAGATGTAAGTACAATATGTGTAGGTCAAGCTGCAAGCATGGGTGCTTTTTTACTTACTGCTGGTGCTAAAGGTAAGCGTTTTTGCCTACCAAACTCACGTGTGATGATTCACCAACCATTAGGTGGTTTCCAAGGTCAAGCATCTGACTTTGAAATACACGCTAAAGAAATTCTGTCTATTAAAGATAAGCTTAACCGCTTAATGGCTGAGCATACAGGCCAACCATTAGATATTATCTCTAAAGACACTGATCGTGATAACTTCATGAGTGCTTCGCAAGCTGTAGATTACGGCTTGGTAGACTCTGTATTTACAAATCGCGACAAAAAGTAAGCGCTGGTAAGCAGGACTGCCTGTTTGCCACTTTGAGTTACTATGCGAAAACCAATAAATTTTGGTATAGTTAAAGCGTATTGAAATAGCCGCCAATAGTTTTGGTGGCCAACGTAATAAAATGAGGTAGCTGAATGTCTGACACTCCTACAGACGGCGACAAAAGTAATAAATTGTTATACTGCTCTTTTTGTGGCAAAAGCCAACATGAAGTGCGTAAATTAATTGCAGGCCCTTCAGTATACGTTTGTGATGAATGTGTAGAGTTGTGTAACGATATTATCAGGGAAGAGATCAAAGACATTGCTCCTAAGCATGATACGTCTGACAAACTACCTGTACCAAAAGAAATTCGTAAACACTTAGATGATTATGTTATTGGTCAAGACCATGCTAAAAAAGTATTGTCTGTTGCCGTTTATAACCATTATAAACGCCTACGTAACCAATCGACTAAGCAAGACATTGAATTAAGTAAAAGTAATATTTTGCTTATCGGCCCAACAGGTAGTGGTAAAACATTACTTGCAGAAACATTAGCGCGCCTACTTGACGTGCCGTTTACTATGGCTGATGCCACTACATTAACCGAAGCAGGTTATGTAGGTGAAGATGTTGAAAACATCATTCAAAAGCTTTTACAAAAGTGCGATTACGATGTTGAAAAAGCACAGCGCGGTATTGTCTACATCGATGAAATTGACAAGATTTCTCGTAAATCAGATAATCCTTCAATTACGCGTGACGTATCAGGCGAGGGCGTTCAACAGGCGCTACTTAAACTGATTGAAGGTACCGTTGCTTCTGTTCCACCGCAAGGGGGTCGTAAACATCCACAGCAAGAGTTTTTACAAGTAGATACATCTAAAATCTTGTTTATTTGTGGTGGTGCATTTTCAGGCCTAGATAAAGTAATTGAGCAACGTAGCCATAAAAACACCGGTATCGGTTTTGGCGTTAGCGTAAAAGAGTCTGCGGCGAGTCGTTCTTTAAGTGAAACATTTAAAGACGTAGAGCCAGAAGATTTAGTTAAATATGGCTTAATTCCTGAGTTCATAGGTCGTTTGCCGGTAGTGGCTACGTTAACAGAACTTGATGAAGCAGCTCTTGTACAAATATTGAGTGAACCTAAAAACGCGATTACTAAACAGTTTTCAGTATTGTTTGGTATGGAAGACGTTGAACTTGAGTTTCGCGATGATGCCTTAGCTGCAATTGCCCACAAAGCAATGGAGCGTAAAACAGGCGCACGTGGTCTTCGTTCAATTGTTGAAGGTGTACTACTTGATACTATGTACGAGCTTCCTTCAATGGATGATGTAAGCAAAGTAGTTATTGATGAAACCGTTATTAAAGGTGAGTCAGATCCAATCTTGATTTATGAAAATAATAAACAAGATAAAGCTGCATCAGAATAGTTTTTAAGCTATTTGAATGGAAAAAGGAGCCTTAGGCTCCTTTTTTTATAATTAATTTAATCGAGTTAGGGAAAATTGTTGAACTTTAATTAGGTTATCCCCATATACTTGAGTAATCTTTAAAATAAATGAAGTGCGAAGAGAAACTATAATGACGCTTGAGAGAACCGACCGAGTCGAAATCCCAGTCCTTGCACTGCGCGATGTTGTGGTATACCCGCACATGGTGATCCCGCTTTTTGTTGGCCGTGAAAAATCAATAAAATGCCTAGAAGCGGCAATGGACAAAGACAAACAAATTTTCTTGGTTGCACAAAAAGATGCAACTGTAGATGAACCAGAGCAAGATGATATTTATCGTATCGGTACTATTGCCACTGTACTTCAGTTATTAAAATTACCAGACGGTACAGTTAAAGTTTTAGTCGAAGGTACACAGCGCGCACAAATTGAAGAATTTGTAGATAACGATGACTTTTTTGTCGCTAATGCTCAATTTATTGAATCTGATTCTGTAGATGAACAAGAGCAAGATATTTTTATCCGAAGCGCAATTAGCCAGTTTGAAGGCTATGTAAAGCTAAATAAAAAAATTCCACCTGAAGTACTAACTTCGGTTTCAGGTATTGATGAGCCAGCACGTCTTGCCGACACAATGGCAGCGCATATGCCGCTTAAAGTACCTGAAAAACAAAAAGTGCTCGAAATTTCAAGTGTCACAGAACGTCTTGAATATTTAATGGCACTAATGGAAGGCGAAATAGACTTATTGCAAGTTGAGAAGAAAATTCGTACCCGCGTTAAAAAGCAGATGGAAAAATCTCAGCGCGAGTATTACCTCAATGAGCAAATGAAAGCCATTCAAAAAGAACTTGGTGAGCTTGATGATGTGCCTGATGAATTTGAAGCGCTTAAAAAGCGTATTGAAGATTCTGGCATGCCTGATGAAGCTAAAGAAAAGGCAACTACAGAGCTCAATAAGCTTAAAATGATGTCGCCAATGTCTGCAGAAGCAACTGTAGTGCGTTCATACATAGATACATTAATTAATGTGCCATGGAAAAAACGCTCTAAAGTGAAAAAAGACTTAGCAGGCGCACAAAAAATTCTTGATAGCGATCACCACGGCTTAGATAAAGTAAAAGAACGCATTATTGAGTACCTCGCAGTACAACAGCGTACTAATAAGCTCAAAGGGCCAATTTTATGTTTAGTTGGACCACCAGGTGTTGGTAAAACATCACTTGGGCAATCTATTGCACGTTCGACTGGTCGTAAGTATGTTCGTATGGCGCTTGGCGGCGTACGTGATGAAGCTGAGATTCGCGGTCATCGTCGTACATACATAGGTTCAATGCCAGGTAAGCTAATTCAAAACATGACAAAAGTGGGCGTTAAAAACCCATTATTCTTATTAGATGAAATCGATAAAATGTCATCGGACATGCGCGGCGACCCAGCATCAGCATTGTTAGAGGTGCTTGATCCGGAACAAAACAGTCATTTTGCCGATCACTATCTTGAAGTCGATTACGATTTATCTGACGTTATGTTTGTAGCAACATCAAACAGCTTTAACATTCCTGGTCCATTATTAGATCGTATGGAAGTTATTCGCTTGTCGGGTTACACCGAAGATGAAAAGCTAAACATTGCAAAAGAGCACTTAATTACTAAACAAGTTAAACGTAACGGTTTAAAAGAGTCTGAAATAGTTATCGAAGACAGCGCAATTATTGGCATTATTCGTTATTACACACGTGAAGCGGGTGTACGTAACTTAGAGCGCGAAATTTCGAAACTATGCCGTAAAGCCGTTAAAAATATCTTACTTGAAAAAGACACTAAAATAGTGACCATCAATCAAGATAACCTAGAAGAGTTTTTAGGTGTGCAGCGCTTTGACTATGGCAAAGCTGAAGATGGCGACCGTATTGGTCAAGTTACAGGCTTAGCATGGACAGAAGTTGGCGGTGATTTGCTAACAATTGAATGTGCGGCAGTGCCAGGTAAAGGCAAGTTAAGTTACACCGGCTCTCTTGGCGATGTAATGCAAGAGTCGATTCAAGCGGCAATGACGGTTGTGCGTAATCGAGCAGATACTTTCCGTATTAACAGCGACTTTTACGAAAAACGTGATATTCACGTACACGTACCTGAGGGCGCAACACCAAAAGATGGTCCTAGTGCGGGCGCAGCAATGGTAACGGGTCTTGTATCTAGCTTAACGGGTAATCCTGTACGAGCAGATGTTGCTATGACTGGTGAAATTACATTACGCGGTGAAGTACTTCCGATTGGTGGTTTAAAAGAGAAGTTATTAGCGGCGCATCGTGGTGGAATTAAAACAGTGATCATTCCAAAAATTAACGAACGTGACTTAAAAGAGATACCAGACAACGTGCTGGCAGGTCTTGATATTCACCCAGTTACTTGGATTGACGAGGTGTTAAAGCTTGCTTTAGTGTATCCTGTTGAGAGTTTTTCGGTCGAAACACCTAAAAACCAAGAAAAAACATAAAAAAAGTGCTTTTTAGGGCTTTTCAAATCTAAACGGTATGATAAGTTAAGCACTGGTTTTCAAGCCTAGCCCTTACGGGGCCTAGGCTTAAGAAAAATATAATCATGTGGGCATTAAAAGTTTGCTCTAAAATTTTCAAAAAAGTGATGTTAGTTTAAAAAACCATCGCTCTTGATAATAACAATGAAAGAGGATGATATTGTGAATAAATCTCAATTAATCGATCAAATCGCAGCTGATGCTGACATTTCTAAAGCGGCTGCAGGTCGTGCACTAGATTCATTCATCGAATCTGTATCTGGCGCGCTAAAAGATGGCGACTCAGTTGCACTTGTAGGTTTTGGTACTTTCTCAGTACGTGAACGTGCTGCACGTTCAGGCCGTAACCCGCAAACTGGTGAAACTATCCAAATTGCTGCTGCAACTATTCCAGCTTTCAAAGCCGGTAAAGCGCTTAAAGACGCAGTAAACTAATCACTGTTTTAAACACATTAGTTATGGCGAGTGTAAAGTTACTGATTCACCACAACAGATGAGTTAAGTAACTTTTCCGCCAGTTACTTCAAGTGAAAAAGCGTATCTGGTAAGATACGCTTTTTTTACATGTGACAAGGTAAAATACCTTGATCAAAAAGAGATAAACAAATGCTTGAGAAAATCAGAGAAGGTTCGCAAGGACCTGTAGCCAAAATAATTTTAGGCGCGGTGATTTTATCTTTTGCCTTAGCAGGGATCGGTAGTTACTTAGGTCAAACCACAGAACAACCCGTTGCTGAAGTAAATGGAATTAAAATTAGTCAAACCGATTTTAACCGTGCTTACCAAAATGAACGTAGCCGTTTAGAGCAACAATTTGGTGAATACTTTACACAAATTGCAGCTGATCCAAATTACATGGCACAAATTCGTCAAGGTGTAGTTGACCGCTTAGTACAACAAGAATTGCAATCACAGCTAGCGGCTGATTTAGGCCTTCGCGTAAGCGACGAAAGTGTACGTAAAACAATTTTAGAATTACCGTACTTTCAAATTGGTGAAAAATTTAATAACGACCGTTACCTACAAGTAATTCGTCAAATGAATTTTCAACCAGATGCTTTTCGTGAATATTTACGTAAAGATATGACACGCAGCCAGGTAGTATCTGCTGTTGCAGGTACAGACTTTGCTCTAGAGAGCGAGCTGAAAAGCGCAATTGCTCTTCAGCAGCAAACTCGTAGTATTGATTACGTAGTTGTAAACAAAGAGGCACTTGCCGCGAATGTTGAAGTATCAGATCAAGAAGTATCTGATTACTACGACTTAAACGCATCTCAATTTTTATCTCCAGAGCTTATTTCAGTAAGTTACATTGAGCTTAAAGCAGCAGATATCAATGTTGAATCGGTAACCGAGGATGACGTTAAAGCGTATTATGAGCAAAACAAAGCACAATACGTTGAGCCAGAAAAGCGTCGCGTATCACATATCTTAATTGATAACAGTGAAGACGATGATGCAGCAAAAGAAAAAGCCAATGCTCTTCATGCACAGCTAGAGCAAGGTGCAGACTTTGCTGAGTTAGCACAATCATCGTCTGACGATATCGTTAGTGGCGAAATGGGCGGCGATCTTGAGTGGATTGAGCGTGATGTAATGGACCCTGCATTTGAAGACGCGGCTTTCGCGCTTGAAAATAAAGGTGATATTTCTGACGTTGTTACTTCTGAGTTTGGTTATCACATAATTAAACTTACTGACATTCAACCACAACAAGTTAAAGCGTATGACGATGTTAAAGCTGACTTACGTGCTGAATTAGAACAAGCTGAAAAAATAGATGCATTTTACGAAAAGCAAACTGAAATGGGTGCACTTGCATTTGAAATTTCAGACCGCTTAGATGATGCTGCAGAAGTTGCTGAAGTGGAAGTTAAATCTACACCTCTTTTAGCACTTAATGCTCTACCAGAGCCGTTAAACAGCCCTGCAGTTGTTACAGCATTAACATCAGTTGATTTACTTGAAGATAAAGTAAATTCTGAAGTTATTGAGCTTGGCGATGAGCATGCAATCATTGTTCGTATTAACGAGCATAAAGCTGCTGCTACTAAGCCGTTAGACGAAGTAAGCGAGGAAATTAAAGCGCGTTTAGTGAATGAAAAATCATCTGAGCTTGCTAAAGAAAAGGCACGTAGCTTATTTGCAGAAGTACAAGCAGGTAAGAGCTTAAACGATGTTGCTAACGAGCAAAGCTTAACACTTCGCCAAGAAGCGCAGTTAACACGTCAAAGCTACACTGTTTCACCTGCTATTGTGACTCAAGCTTTTAAAATGGCTCACCCAGCGGATTCTGCGGTAGTCGATCTCGTTAATTTAAATAATGGTGATGCAGCAATTGTTGCGCTTAAGTCGGTAACGGATGCACAAGTTGCAGCTAATATTGACCCTCAAGCAAAACAAAGCATTACTATGGCGCAAGCTAATAAAAACTACATGGTATTTATTGAAGCGCTTAAAGCCAATGCTGAGCTTAACTTACCAACGGCTACACAAACTGTTGAGTAATTAATTTTAGCTCATAAAGAAAGGCGCTTTTAAAGCTGTCTCTTATACACAAATCCCTGCTAAGAAATTAGCGGGGATTTTTTTGAACTAAATCTCAATGTCATGATCAGATCTTCAAATCTTGTTTGAGGGCACATTATGATTAACGAACATACTC